>NZ_FNSW01000001.1:655500-983250 GCF_900104695.1 Paenibacillus sp. GP183 | reverse complement strand
GGCGGGATAATTCTCTTTCTCTTGGATCGTGCATAGATTTCAACCTTTTGGATAAAATACCCATCGATCGGTAGATTATTGGAAAGGTGGCGCGACATTGATCGAAGATAAAAACGAAGAAACCAATGGAATTTCTGTGGAGAATACGGGTAGTTCTTCGGATTCCCGATTGACGACAGGTGAAACAGAACTTACATTGACAAACCGTCAGGGTCATCCAATCACAGATAACCAGAACGTAAGGACAGTTGGCAGGCGAGGTCCAGTAACCCTTGAGAATTATAATTTTTTCGAAAAAATCACCCACTTCGACCGTGAGCGTATTCCGGAACGTATTGTGCATGCAAGAGGCGCCGGTGCTCATGGATATTTCGAAGCTTACGGCAAAGTTGGCGATGAGCCGGTCGCCAAGTATACGCGAGCCAAATTATTTCAGGAGTCGGGCAAAAAAACCCCCGTATTCGTCCGTTTTTCCACGGTTGTGTTTGGCGGCAACTCCCCTGAAACGTTCCGTGATCCGCGCGGCTTTGCCGTCAAGTTTTATACTGAAGACGGCAACTGGGACTTGGTCGGCAACAACCTGAAAATTTTCTTTATCCGCGACCCTATGAAGTTTCCAGATATGGTACATTCTTTCCGAGCCAATCCGGTTAACAATGTGCAGAATCCGGAGCGCATGTTCGACTTTTTCTCCGGGTCGCCGGAAGCGACTCATATGGCAACCTTCCTGTTCTCCCCATGGGGCATCCCGGCAAATTATCGGCACATGCAAGGCTCAGGTGTCAATACCTATAAATGGGTGAACAAAGACGGTCAAGCCGTACTCGTCAAGTACCATTGGGAACCGCTGAAATTAGAAATCAAGAATCTGTTGCAAAAAGAAGCGGAAAAAATTCAAGCCAACAACACAGCTCATGCTACACAAGATCTATTCGAAGCTATTGAGCGCGGAGATTATCCCGAGTGGGAGCTCTGTGTGCAAATTATGAGTGACGACGAGCACCCCGAACTCGACTTTGATCCTCTTGACCCGACTAAGCTGTGGCCCAAAGAGCAGTTCCCTTTCCTTCCAGTGGGCAAGATGGTTTTGAACAAAAATCCGCAAAACTATTTCGCAGAAGTAGAACAGGCAGCTTTCGGAACCGGGGTGCTTGTCGACGGATTGGATTTCTCCGACGATAAACTGCTGCAGGGACGCACCTTTTCATATTCTGACACCCAGCGTTACCGGGTCGGAACTAATTACCAGCAGCTCCCTGTGAACGCTCCAAAGAAGCATGTCGCCACCAATTTACGCGGCGGTGAAATGCAGTATCGGGTGGATCTTGCGCCAGGCCAAAATCCAAGCATAGATTATGAGCCATCCACTCTGGACGGATTAAAGGAAGCGCCAAAGCGGGGTAAAGACCATGAACCTCCCTACAATGACAAGCTTGTTCGATCCAAAATTGAACGGACCAATGATTTCAAGCAAGCAGGCGACACTTACCGTGCCTTCTCGGATTTGGAACGAGACGAGCTGATCGACAATCTGGTCAATGCTCTAAAGGTCTGCCATCAGACCATTCAGGAGAAGATGATCGGTTATTTCACCGAGGCAGATCCTGGGTATGGAAGGCGCGTCTCGGAAGGGCTGGCCAATATCCGCAAAAACACGAAAGGGACCAGTTCCCTTGACGCTAACCGCGCAGCACAGCAGGCGGATGAGTTGGGACATGAAACAAGCCCCTATTGATGCAAAGCTTGTATAAGGAACATGAGCCATCTACGCGGATATATAATCTGCGAAGGATGGCTCTTTTTATTGAGCCTTGGAAGGAACTCGCCATTTTAAATCGAAACTAATAACCATACAGCTAAAATAAAGGGATGAAATCTCAATGACCCAAAGTCTGATTGTGGTGTTTGTGATGACCATGATAATTCATACTGCTGAAACATTATCTTATTCTGCAAGATTTGCCGGTGTTAAAATGAATAAGATTGCAGTAGCTCTATCATTAACAGGAATTATTGTCCTTATATCACGAACGGCGAATTTGATTCAAGCACCGTTGACGGCTAAATTTGTGGATTATGCAAAAATTCATCCGACCTTTGAATTAATCCGATATTTGAGATTCATATTACTTGCATCCTCCATAGGAACTATCATTGCGATTGCCTTATTTCCAACCTTTGTCGGCATTTTTGGAAGAATTATATCCAAGCTGGAGGTTGCCGGATCTTTACCGAAACTTATCTCTAGTGTTACTATTGATCAATTAAAGAAAACTAAACACTATTTGATTAAACCCTCCTTGTTTCGATTTCTGGGCATTCCCAAAAGATTCATAGTTTTGAATATTGTAGTGACTTCCATTTATACAGTCGGTGTATTATCTTCTCTATATGCAGCTCATATATTGCCTGAATTCAGCACTACAGCTTCTCAGTCCTCGGGCATTATCAATGGGATTGCAACTATATTATTAACCATCTTTATCGATCCTCAATTAGGATTAATAACAGATAAAGCCATCAAAAATGAAGATTACCGCCATCAACTTGGAAAAATATATGTAGTACTGATGACTTCACGATTTATAGGGACAATGCTAGGTCAATTAGTGCTTATTCCAGCCTCTTATTTAATTAGTTTTATTGTGAGGCTCATCATATGAGTGAAACCCAATTAGAAAACCTCATAGAAATTGTGCTGAAAAATCCAATTCTGAATGAATTGCTGAATCGTGCACACCAATTAAATATAGATAACTACTATATAGGTGCTGGCTGTGTCAACCAGACTGTTTGGAACTAACTGTCGGGACTGCCGCTACAATATGGCATTAATGATTATGATTTTGTTTATTTCGATGATAAAAACATTAGCCTTGAGCAAGAAAATCGTGTTATCGAGCAGGTGAGAGACCTATATTTCGATTTAGATGTTAAACTTGATGTCAAGAACCAAGCACGGGTTCATTTGTGGTACGAGCAGCGTTTTGGTTATGCGATTGACCCCTATAGATCATTGGAAGAAGCTATTGATACTTGGCCAACCTCGGCTACAGCTATCGGTATAAGGCGGGTGGAGAATGCATGGAAAGTTTACGCTCCTTTCGGAACGAATGATATATTCGCTAAAATCATACGTCCCAACAAGGTGCAAATCACTAAAGAAATCTATGAAATCAAAGTGAAGAGATGGATTTCTTTTTGGCCGGATCTTACGATAATTCCATGGGAAAATGAAGGAGAAGAAGATGTAAAATGGACAAGCCAGTTGGGTTAACGAAGTCAGCTGGATTTCAAATTGGGGTTAGAAGAACGCTGCCGATAACTCCGGAGAAGGCATGGCAGCTTATTTTATCGCAAGAAGGATTGCAAATATGGTTAGGTGATCTGTCATCGCTGCCTTTGCAAAAAGGAGAGAAGTACAGAACCCGGGAAGGGGTTTCCGGAGAAATGCGCGTAGTCAAGCCTAAGGAACAGCTTCGTATGACATTACAGAACGAAAATTGGACCCGACCATCAACCTGCCAGATTCGCCTAATTCCCACAAGCTCGGGTAAGACCACAATTAGCTTCCATCAAGAAAATTTGAATTCAGCGGCTGAAAGAGAAGAAATGAAGCTGCATTGGGAAGAAGTTTTGCAGAGATTCACTGAAATTAGCACAGTTTTGGGAGGTTGAGCCCTATGAATGAAAACGGTGAATATACGATAAGCACGGATAAAAGCTTGCTGCAGAAGGAGACGATCCAAGGTTTTTTGAGCAAAAGCTACTGGGCTAATACCCGATCTCGTGAGATGATGGAACGATCTATTGAAAATTCACTTTGTTTTGGTATGTATGATGGAACAAGGCAAGTTGGTTTTGCGCGCGTTGTAACGGATTATGCTACGACGTACTGGTTGTGCGATGTGTTTATTGACGAAGCATACAGGGGTAAAGGACTCGGAAAGAAATTGGTATCTTACTTGGTTGAGTTCGATCCTTTGAGAAATTTGAACGCTATTTTGGCAACCAAAGATGCGCATGGATTATATGAGCAATATGGTTTTACTAAGGAACCTGATCGATTTATGAGGAGATTACCTCAATAAAGGATAATGCCAGGACAGATGAAGGAGCAGAGATGGCAGTCGCCTACTTACATGGATTGATTCTTGCAATTGGCTTGATTTTACCGTTAGGTGTTCAGAATTTCTATATTTTTACCCAAGGTGCAGTGAATCAGAGGTTTGTTCAGGTTTTACCAATCGTGATAACGGCATGCTTATGTGATTCATTATTGATTTTACTGGCTGTACTTGGTGTGTCGCTGGTGGTTATGAAATTTGTTTGGATGAAGACCCTGCTGATTATTGGCGGGTTTGTGTTTTTGGTCTATATGGGAATCATCACCTGGCGGAGCAAGGTCAATGCAGGCAGCAGCAACGCGGCAGCAGCTGAAACTATCAGTATTCGCCGGATTGTTGGCTATACCTTAATGATTTCATTGTTAAATCCGCACGCAATACTGGATACGATCGGCGTTCTTGGCACCAGTTCTTTGAGTTACCAGGGAGTATATAAAATTGCTTTTACAGCAGCATGCTTGACGGTTTCATGGTGCTGGTTCTTCTCATTAGCGTTAGCCGGACGTCTAGTTGGATTGAAAGATAAATCAGGTAGTTTTATTCGCTATTTGAATAAAATATCGGCAGTGGTTATGTGGACTGCGGCGGTTTATCTCATCTATGTTTTTTAAAAAGGAGAGGTCCCGGTGCAGCTAGTTGCGATGATCACGATGTTGGTGGACCATATTGGCAAAGCCTTTTTTCCGGATCAAATGGAATGGCGCATTGTCGGTCGGATGGCTTTTCCGATATACGCTTATCTGCTAGTCCTCGGATATCAGCGAACCTCAAATCTTAAAAGATATTTGCTTCGATTAACCCTGATCGGCATCTTGTCCCAATACCCTTTTATGATCGCATTAGATATAAAAGGCATCAATGCGGTAGGTACGCTTTTAATCAGCCTGCTTGCATTGATAGGGTTGGATACCTATAAAAGCTATCTGCAGCGCGGTCTCATCCTCATTGCATCCGCTATTTTATTGGAATTCGGTCAATTCGATTACGGCATGTACGGATTACTTCTGGTCTGCATTTATCGCTACACCAAATTTCATAGAATGGTCGCACTTCATCTTTTATTAAATCTGGTTTTTGTCTTCCTTAAGGGTTGGTTGATTGAAAGCTTTAGCGTGATTGCGACTATTTGCATTGCTTATGCGCCTAATTTATTTGGATGGATCGGAAAGCTTCGAATTCCCAGATGGCTATGGCTGGGTTTTTACCCGATTCATTTAACGGTGCTGATGTTAGTCGAAATGTTGCTGCTAACCAAATAATTTATTCCAGAACGATTTTTTCACCGGAGCGGGATGTCGAACAGAACGGGGAATGGACCAAGAGTCAGTGACATTAGGCGGTTGTTTAATATCCATTGACGTTTCGGAGGCCGCAGCTGTGAGACTTTGAATATGGCCATAATTCTTTAGATGCTGTTCCAATTCGTTCACTCTCTGAATCAGCAAGTCATAGTCTTCCTGGATCTGATCGATGCGAGTGTTAAGGATTTTCATAGTAAGCTTGGACGGTTTGGGAAGCTGCGGAATGGTTTCATTATTATTCATGGTTTCCATATTTCGAGGCTCCTTCTTCATCAGATAGAATTATAGTTTATAAGAAGATCGCTGAGAATACTGTCGAAGCCCGCTGTCATTTGATCAAAAAATCGAGCTTGAATTAATCATTGTAAAGGAATTGGAATTCGGAGGATTTAAGGATATAATCTAGAGAGGGTCTTACCCAAGTAAACCGAATAAGGAGTTATCTCATGGAAAAAACGCTGATTTTCGGGCATAAAAACCCGGATACTGACACAATCTGTTCTGCAATTGCGTATGCTGCTTTGAAAACCAAGCTAGGCCTTAATGTTGAAGCTGTCCGTTTAGGCGAAATTAACGGGGAAACATTATTTGCTTTAAATCATTTTAATGTGGAAGCGCCGCGACTCGTTGAAACGGTTGCCAATGAAGCTGCCTCTGTCATTTTGGTGGATCACAATGAGCGTCAACAAAGTGCTGCCGATATCGATAAAGTTCGTGTATTGGAAGTTATCGATCATCATCGCATTGCAAATTTTGAAACAAGCCATCCTTTATACTATCGTGCTGAACCGGTTGGTTGCACCGCTACCATTTTAAATAAGCTATATAAGGAAAAGGGCACAGCTATCCCGAAGGAAATTGCGGGGCTGATGCTATCAGCAATCATTTCCGATACCCTGCTGTTCAAATCACCAACCTGCACAGAAGAAGATGTGGAGGCAGCTCGTGAATTGGCTGGAATCGCAGGAGTCCTTGCTGAAAGCTATGGATTGGATATGCTGAAAGCAGGAGCCGATCTAAGCGAAAAAACGATCAGTCAGCTAATCTCGCTCGATGCCAAAGAGTTTTCTATGGGTAACGCAAAAGTAGAAATTGCCCAGGTCAACGCAGTGGACACACAGGATGTTCTCGTTAAGCAGGCGGAACTGGAAGAAGCTCTTTCCAAGATTATCGCAGTTAAAGGCTTGGACCTGTTTGTATTCGTAGTAACCGATATTCTGAACAACGATTCCGTTGCTTTAGTCCTGGGTCGTGCCGCCAATGCGGTCGAGAAGGCTTATAACGTAACCTTGGTCGATAACAAGGCCGTCTTAAAAGGGGTCGTTTCCCGTAAATCCCAAATCGTACCGGTATTAACCGACATTTTCAACCAGATGTAAACCTCCGATTGAAATGAAAAGGCTGTCCAACTCACAGTGTGAGAATGGACAGCCTTTTGATTTATGATATTATTAACCTAATATTTCTTGGCGCCGGACTTATAAGCAAGGTCATCGGATTTTTCGCTGATGTCTTTACCTAAATCCAGCGCTTTTTCACTGGCCTGAAGGCCGATATCCAGAGCCTTGTCACTGGCCTTTTGAGCAAAATCCAGCGTCTTGCTGCTGGCTATCTGTGTCAGCTCGGTTGCTTTATCACTGACCTGCTCTGCAAGATCTTGTGATGTGTCACCTGCACGTTTGACCAAGGTTTGAGCTCGATCACTTACCTTTTGGCTCAGATCCACCGTTTTATCCTTAACCTGTAGAGCCAAGGATACCGTGCTTTCTTCAAGTGAAGAATACTTATCGACAATATTTCTGCGTAATTCTTTTCCGGTTTTTGGTGCAAACAATAATGCGGCCAGAGCACCAAGCGAAAAACTAAGTGTTGTAATGAACAGTTTGTTGCTTGTTTGAGTTTGTCCTGACATGATGATTCACTCCTTTTTCGATATGATGGGTTACTGAAATGCGACCTGTATATATTCTTTTTACACTTTATTCACAGAAACGAAACGTCACAATAATGATTTTGACTTGATCAATTGCCATTTTTCCCTGTTGGATCAAGCTTTTAAGGAGGCTTACAATTTTGATGCAAGTATTGGACATCCAAGGTTTGAAAAAAACATTTGAGGGTTCGACTCAGCCATATCTATTCTCGGGGGTCTCTGCTCAAATCGCCCAGCCGACAGTTATCGCGCTGTTAGGCGCATCCGGGCAAGGAAAAAGTACACTGCTGCGGATTCTTTCCTTGTTGGATGAGCCTGACGAAGGGGATATCTTACTGCAACAAGTATCATTCAGAAGCATGGACCAAAGAAGCTGGCGCATGAAGGTCTGCTATGTGGCGCAGCAAGCCGTTATGCTTTCTGGAACTATAGAAGATAATTTGAAGATAGTGAGCTATTTACATAAAAAACCTCATGACCATCAGCTTATGAGCCAATTATTGAAGCAGCTGGATCTCGAACATCTTCAGCTTGGTAAGAGTGCTGCGGATTTGTCCGGAGGGGAAAAGCAGAGAATATCCTTAATACGCTCTTTATTGCTGCGTCCGGAAGTTCTTCTTTTGGACGAGATTACAGCCTCACTGGATATGCACAGTATGAAGCTGGTGGAGCAATTGCTGCTGAACTGGCACAGGGAAGAGGGAACGACGCTGATCTGGGTAACACATAATCTGGAACAAGCCCATTCCGTGAGCCAGAGGATTTGGTTTATGGGTAATGGAACCTTGCTGGAGGATTCGCCAACCACTGAATTTTTCCAGCAGCCGGCAACGGATATGGCGCGAAGCTTTCTACAATTGCCATCAAAAGGGGTTTGAACATGTCAATATTAGCTCTGAGTTTAACTCTTGTATTTATTATGATTACGATGCTGGTCTCTTTGTGGCAGAAGCTGGGGTTGGAACGTGATATAGCTGTAGGGACGGTTCGTTCTGCCTTGCAACTGCTGTTGGTAGGCTATGTGCTGCAGTTCATTTTCAACAGCAGCCATCCCCTGTTCATCCTCCTGATCCTGACGGTCATGATTAGTGTTGCGTCCTGGAACGCGGGAAAACGAGGCAGCGGCCTGCGCGGGATCAAATGGAGGATAGTTATCGCCATCTCTGCAACTGAGCTTTTAATGATGGGGCTTTTGCTGGGACTTCAAATCGTCAAAGCCACTCCGCAATACATCATTCCTATAAGCGGGATGACGATTGGCAATGCGATGGTGGTAGCCGGTTTATTCTTAAATCAAATGAAACGTGAGGTTCAGGCATCGCGAGGCGAAATTGAAACGTTATTGTCGCTTGGAGCTACAGCCCGACAAGCGATTCAGGACTCGCTTAAAAGATCGGTTAAATCCAGTATGATCCCTACCATTGATGGGATGAAAACCGTAGGGCTCGTTCAACTTCCCGGAATAATGACCGGGATGATTATAGCAGGGGCCAATCCGGTCGAAGCCGTTCGATACCAGATTCTCATCATGTTTGCCTTTACAAGCTCCGCGGCCATTACAAGTATCCTGTTAAGTCTGCTCAGCTATCGAT
Organism: Paenibacillus sp. GP183; assembly: GCF_900104695.1. Classification (NCBI taxonomy): domain Bacteria; kingdom Bacillati; phylum Bacillota; class Bacilli; order Caryophanales; family Paenibacillaceae; genus Paenibacillus; species Paenibacillus sp. GP183. The sequence goes on along the minus strand of NZ_FNSW01000001.1, from coordinate 974,297 downwards.
TATGGTTCACTCCAAATTTGCGGCTGCGCAGGTAAAGCAAAAGCCGTTATTTGGCTAATTCATTCAAGACGGTGTTCAATTCTTTGACAGCAGAAGTAAGTGTTGCCGTATCGAGGGGAGAAGCTTTGGCTCCCGCCTGAATGATGCCAAGCGGCGCTTCCACTTTTGCATAGAGCTCAGGAGATTTGGTTTTAACATTATCTTCAAAGGTCACCCATGAATCTTCCAGCTTCTTGGCGTCATCCTTAACTTTACCCTCATCTTTAGCGTCAATCTGTTTTTGCAAATCGATAAGAGTCGATTGCATGGCTTTAGCCCCATCGGCTGTGCTGGTGCCTTTGGAAGAGCTGCAAGCCGCAAGAATCAGGGAGAAAACGGTGACTGCAAGAATCACCATCATAAATCTTTTCATTTTCCAGAACCTCCGTATAAGTATTATGATTTTATTAATCGCTTATGAATGCGCCTGCCTTTTATGAAGTTCCAGATGACAACTGTAATGGCTATAGCTAGCAAGAGAACCTGGGGGATGAAGCTTTCCAGAGTCGGATAAACAGCAATCGATGTAAAACTTGGCACGTTGAGGTTGGTAGCGGGTAATAAACCTGCAAGCTGCAAACCATGAACGCCCATCCCGGTAAATTTAAAGCAAAGATAAAATACGAGAACACTGGAAACCAGGAAAAACGGACGCATGGGAATTCTCATTCCCAAATAGAAAATGAGGAAAGCAAGAACAGCCAGAATAAGGATGCCCAAAGCAATACCGGAAAGCAGAGTAACCAGGGTGATCGAAGAGGCCATCCCGATAAAAAAGAGTACCGTTTCCGTTCCTTCTCGAAAAACAGCCAGAAAAGCAAGAACAGCCAAGGACCACAGGCTTCCTTTGGCAAGGGCTTGATTGCCCTTGTTCTGGATGTAGGATTGCCATACATGCATACTGGACTTGCTGTGCAGCCAATAGCTCATATAAAACAGCATGGAAGCCGCAAACAATCCGGTCCAACCCGTGATCAAAAAGTTATTTTTACCAAAAGCTCCGGCACTGAATAATACTTGAACGATAACACCGAGAATGATACTGATGCCTAGTCCCGATCCGACTCCGTACCAAATCCATGGCTTTTTCTGTTCATTCCCGCTCTTTTTAAGGAAGCCTAGTAAAGCCACGATGATGAGAAGCGCTTCAAGACCTTCGCGCAGTAAAATGGCGGAGGCGTCAAAGAGGGTATAGCTGGTTTTTTTCGCAAGCGGTGTAAGGTCCTGGCTCATTTGCCGGATAATTTGTTTCGCTGATTCCAAATCAGGAGTAGTGGAGGCCAGTGCGGCATAGGAGGTCACCATATTTTTTTCAGTGCTTTTATACACTTGATCCGATTGAGACAAAATCAGGCCTTCAACCTCAAGCCAGGATTGCCTGAAACGCTCTATGTTTTGCTTGGCTCCTGTCACGTCAGATGCGTCCAATTTTACAAGCGCATCTTCCAATAAAGCGGTTAAATCAGCAAGGGTGACAGTGCGGCCGTTCTTGGATGATGATGCTTTGGAAACGAAGGTCCCGTTTATTATTGATTCATTAAGTTGGGCAAGCTGGTGAAGGCTTTCTTTCACCATACTTGCATCCAGCGGCTGCTTGGCAAAAGCAAATTGCACTTGACCCATCAAATCTTCAATTTCTTTGTAAGCCGCGGTGGATTGCTTCTTCACGCCATCCTCCACCTCGTACCATTTCGATTGGAAATTTTTAAACTGCTCCAATGCTGACTTATTATCACCTTGTTCAGCTTTTTGCAGAGCGGTCAGCACGAATTGATTAGCTGCTTGAAAATCCGGGTTTGCTTTCACTGAGGCCATGACAGCGCCTGGTTGAATCCAAATATATATCAGCATACAAGTAAACCATATAGAAATGACTTTCTTCATATCAAGTTCTACACCCTCTGCATAGATAATGATTATTATTATCAATTAAGTACGAAGGTTATTGTATATGTTATTTATACGGTTTGTCAAAACATTTCTCACTGTATTCTCATTTGGATAGACTATAATGTGAAGAAATAGAAAAGGAAAGGATTTACATACATGATTGCGAAAGTTCTAATTATTGAAGATGAAGATAATATAGCGCGCCTCTTGGAGATGGAGCTTCGTTATGAAGGCTATGAAGTGGGTCGGGCAGCCTCTGGCAGAGAAGGTCTGGAAATGGCATTATCCGGCGGCTGGGACATCATCCTGCTCGATATTATGCTTCCGGAGCTTAATGGAACGGAGGTATTGCGTCGTTTGCGCCAAACGGATGAGCGTACACCCGTGATTTTACTGACCGCTCGTGATGCCACCCCGGATAAAGTCAGCGGCCTGGATCAAGGTGCCAATGATTACATTACGAAGCCTTTTGAAATCGAAGAATTGCTTGCACGAATCCGCAATTGTTTGCGCATCAGGAAGCTGGAGGATGAACAGATCAAACCTAACGGGTCTGCTCCAATTCTCAGTATGGGTGATTTAACCGTCAATCCGCAAACAAGAGAGGTTTTTCGGGGGAAAACACCTATTGATCTCACTCGAACGGAGTTTGAGCTGCTTCACTATTTGCTGGAGAACCGCAATCTTGTTTTGACCAGGGATCAAATTATTAATCACGTTTGGGGCTATGAATTTGTCGGTGACACTCATGTAGTGGATGTGTATATTCGTTATTTGCGCAAGAAAATTGATTATCCGTTTCCTAATCAGCTGATTCAAACCTACCGCGGGGTTGGATACAGTATGAAGGAGAGCTTGAAATGAGCATCAAGCGTAAAATCGCTTTGCTGACAACTTTGTGGCTGGTAGGCATTCTGCTCGCAGTGAACCTGACAGTATATTACGCTTTTCTGCGGATTACAACGGACAACGAGCGAGATCTTCTGCTCCATAGAGCGCATACCCTGCTTGATAAGGCGCAGCCCACTGATATTTTACAAGGGAAAAATACCGATTTATTGCAAATATATTTGCCTGATCAAGGCATGATCCGTTTATTGGATCCCCATGGTAAAATCCTTCAAACCATTGATAATGATAATGAAATCCTGCAGATCGCTCCCGAGCCTGTAACCTCCGATCAGTCGGAGCTCTATCGAAAAAGTGTTGGAAACATTTTAGTTGTTCGAACACCGATAGTCTCAGGCAGTCAAGTCCTGGGGACTATGGAAATCGCTGAGAAGCTTGATGTGCTTGAAGACCATATCAATATTCTCATCTCGATCTTGACTCTCTGCAGTTTGGGTGCAATCGGAATGAGTCTGATTGGCGGTCTTTATTTATCCAAATGGATTCTTCGCCCCATCTCCGGAATGGTTCACATCATGGAAGAAATTGAGCAAAGTCTTGTTTATCGCAAAATTCCGCTTAACGACGGCAGCAAAGATGAGCTCCACGCCATGGCTTCCACATTCAACCGGATGATGAGCCGACTGGAGGATAATTTCATTCGCCAGCAGCAGTTTATATCCGATGCTTCTCATGAACTGAAGACACCGCTTACGGTTATCGAGGGTTATGCCAATATGCTTCGCAGATGGGGCCTGAAGGATGAGGAGAATGGCCGTGTAGCGGTTGATGCCATTTACTCGGAAGCACTGCGGATGAAACAAATGACGGAGCACCTTCTTGATTTGGCTTCTACGGAAAATAAGCCCGAGCTGGCTATGGAACCAATCGAGCTAGTTTCTTTCTCTGCAAATACTGTCGATATGCTTCGCAAGCTCTACCATAGGGAGATGAAGGTGATTTCTACGCATGACACCCTGCTGCTGAATGCTAATCCAGGAACGATGAATCAGCTGTTGCATATCCTCCTCGATAATGCTTTAAAGTATAGTAAAGATTCCATAGAACTGATACTCTCGGAAAAAACGCATAGTGTTACCCATCAAGAAGGCATTGAGATTCGTGTGAAGGACAAGGGAATAGGCATTCCCGAGGATGAGCTGCATCGCGTGTTCGAACGCTTTTATCGGGTTGATCCGTCCCGCCATCGCAAAACGGGAGGAAGCGGTTTAGGGCTGTCCATTGCCAGAAATATCGTTCGCCTGCACGGAGGTACTATAGACATTGAAAGTAAGGAACATGAAGGAACGGAGGTCACGGTCTTTATTCCTTATCCATAAGAATGGATTGTTTTCTCACTCGATTCTCATGTTGATCTTATTGTGCTTTCATGTCAGCCTATTAACCTAAGATTTAGAGTAGGGTAAAAGAAGGAGGATGAAAAACCAGATGCTGCGTTCCGAACAATTAACGAAGAGATATGACAATGGATTTATGGCCGTCGAGCGCCTAAGTATTCATGTAAAGCATGGCGATATTTATGGTTTTCTCGGTCCTAACGGTGCTGGAAAGACGACAACTATCCGCATGATAACAGGCTTGGTAGAGCCGACCTCAGGAACTATTTCGGTAGACGGCGTCGATGCGCTGAATCATACCGCGGAAATTCGCCGCATGATTGGTGTACTGCCTGAATCTCATGGATTCTATGGTTGGATGAGCGGTGAAGAATACTTGTCTTTCTTTGCTGACATGTATGAAATTCCGAAGGATCAAAGCCGGCGCAAAGTAACGGATTTATTGGAGAAGGTAGGCTTGGCTGAGAAGCGTAAAGTTCCGATAAGGCAATATTCGCGAGGAATGAAGCAGAGGCTGGGTATCGCGAAAACGATCATTCACGAGCCGAAGCTGATCGTTCTGGACGAGCCGACCCTGGGACTTGACCCGCAGGGACAAAGGGATATCACACAGCTCATTCGAAATCTGAACACAGAGATGAAGGTAACTGTTTTTATTACTTCTCATTTGCTTAAAGAGATCGATGAATTATGCAACCGAATTGCAATTGTCAAAAATGGAAAGCTTATTGATGAAGATCTGGTATCTGAGTTTAAGACAAGGTATCAGCAGCAAGGAACCGTGTCGAGCCTGGAAGATATTTTTCTTTCACTTACGGGAAACGAGAGGAGGTTATGAACATGATGGGGAGATTGGTTCGCAAAGAAATACGAGAACAGGTTTTATCGTTAAAAGGCGCCATCTGGATGGCTTTAGCCGCCGTCATGTTCAGCGGGTTATCCTACAGTTTTATCACCGTGAAAGAATTAAGCATTCTCGCTCAAGTGGAAATCATCAATACCTTTTTGAAAGTAGCCATAGCGTTCGGACTGCTGATGACGATCATATCAGCCGCGGCAGCGATTGCCGGGGAGAAGGAACAGGGTACGCTCGAAAGCCTGCTGCTATTGCCTCTTAAGAAGAGAAATATGGTCATCGGAAAATGGTTGGGAGCAATGACAATTTGGCTAGTTATAGCGATCATCGCTTTCCCTTACATGCTTGCTCTTGGGAACGGAACTTCCTTATATGGTGCCATGATCCTGTTTTTGTTCGTTTTTGGCACACTTACAGTCGGTTCATTCGCTGCCATATCCTTGGCCTTGTCGTCTTTGCTTCAATCCAGCAAAAATGCAATAATCGTCTCAGTAGCCTTATTCCTAGTTACAGCGCTGCCCGCATTTCTTGGCACTTCCATTAAGAAAACAGGTTTCGGCAAAGTCATAGATACGATTAGTCCGCTATCCGGAACCATGAACCTGCTGAAAGACCTGCTGATCAATAAGCTTTCCATCGGAAATGCTGTGTTAAACTCTATCTCCATGATTTGGTTCGCGCTAGCAGCCATTTTATTTCTTGCATATGCGGTAAAAAAATTAACCTTATTAGGGGGGGAATAAGCCATGAAGCTAATAACACAAAGCAAATCTTTATGGCGCTTGCTGCTTGCAGTATTGCTTTTGCTTGCTGCTGTCCCACATGCGGCCGGAGCAGCTGCGGTTGCCTCTCCTAAGCTTTCTGTAGAGCTATTATCACCCACGCAAGTTAAAGATTATCCGGGCATTGAACAAATGGTTAAAGCCAACGTGACCAATTTGACCGATCAACCGATTCCAGATGTGATGGCTTACATTACTCTTGCCGATCTTGGCAAGCACATGACAGTCAACCTGGAGGACTACAGCGCTGACAAGCCGGTTGTTATGGGTACGCTTCAGCCTAAAGAAACCAGGACTGTTGAGCTTCCGATCCGTTTCGTTTACACAAGCACCTTTTTCTTATATGTTACAGCTATGTCTTCCCAGTTTAATAATATTCAATCCAGCGTAGCAATACCGGTTGAAATTATCAGCAATTCGAGTATGGATCCTTCATTGGTTGCTGCAGTTTCCATAGGAATGCCGGCGCTTCTTTTAATCGTAATTGCTGCAGTATTTATGTTACGATGGAAACAAAGAAGGGATTCTGCCTTATCGTAAGGGAGGAGCAGCATAATGTTTCATTGGATTATCGATGCTTTCAATCATCATGGGTACCTCATCCTATTTCTTTCCCTCTTTCTCGAATTGCTGGCACTGCCGCTTCCCGGCGAGCTCATGATGGGTTCAGCCGGAGTTATGGTGTTTCAGGGGAAACTCAGCTGGCTTGGTATTATTTTGGCCGGCGGTGCCGGGGTAAGCTTGGGTATGACAGTCTCGTATGTGATCGGTTATCGGCTCGGGCTTCCTTTTTTCGAAAAATACGGTAAATATATCCACTTTGGTCCTGACAAAATAGAACGAACTTCGGTATGGTTTGAAAAGCACGGGAATAAACTGCTAATAGCTGCTTATTATATCCCTGGAGTAAGACATTTTACCGGTTATTTCAGCGGTGTAACGCGTTTGTCTTTTCGTAGTTATGCGATATATGCCTATTCCGGCGCGTTTTTATGGGTCGCGGTTTTCGTGACGATCGGGAAACTGCTCGGACCTCAATGGGAAAAATTACACCATGCCATTTCCCGCTATTTGTTGATAGGAGCAGTGATCATAAGCTTATTGTTTTTAATCATTTTTGTGATTAAGAGATACAGCCGCGGAATCGATCAAACTATGGGAAAAATTGTTCGTAAAGCTCTGCATTTGTTTCACTCTCTGGCTCGGGTTAGACTCATTATATCGTTGACGGCTCTATTTTTTCTTGGGTTTTCCTTACTGACCATCGGGATTATTCAGGATTTCCTGGCCAATGAGTTCGATCAGTTTAACGAAGTGACCATGGTGCTTATTAGCTCTCTGCAAGAAGATTTCTCCTTTGATTGGGTGCAGCCTGCTTCTTTTTTGGTCTCCTTGCCCGCAGCTGCGGGGATTGTTATTCTGATTATGGTCTGGATCTTGATTAAAGGCACGGATCGAGTACTTGAGTTCGGATCTTTGGCTGTCACTGTTGCGGGAGGGGAAATTTGGGGAGAACTGCTTACTACCGTGTTCCACCGCATCGGGCTTCCAAGTTCTACAAGCAATTGGGGAGAAATCGGATTTCCATCTGAACCTACACTAACGGCTGTCATCCTCTACGGATATGCCGGTTTTTTGCTATTCCGCCATTCCTCCGCGATATGGCTCAAAACTGTCATCATTCCCGTGCTAATTGCTTTGTTGTTATGGGTTGGGCTGAATGATGTGCTGGTTGATAAGCAATTGCCAAGCAGTGTCGCGGCCGGTTTTTCCTTTGGCGGTGTATGGTTGACTCTGCACATTGTACTCCTTGAAATATTCCGCATGCTGCGAAAACCCGTTACTCAAAGATAATCTTTCATGAATGAAACCGATCGGAAGAGAAAAAGTGCCTGCGGCTGTTGGGCAGCTGCGGCCGCAGCTTGTCCATTTCCAGGGATGACTCGGCGTGCAGTTGTGAGAGTCCCACCATCCGGAATAGGTGAGTAGTAGAATACAGGATAACCCGGCTGCAGCTTTCTCATGTATCTCTTATTTGTTTCTAATGAATGGTTTGATATACTTCTATTAGTTGTGGAATAATGTATGTAAGGTAAACGATGGCCGAGCAGAGGAGGACCTAGTGCTTGATGAACAATAAACCTTTGTTCCCAAGCGGATTGGTTAGCATACTGTGCGCTGCAGGCTTCGCCTGTATGGCACTTTTGTACAGCAGTCCGTACATGAAAAGCTTTGACAGTTCGATTATTTCATTCGTTCAGGGTATGGAAGCCCCCACAATGACAACGATCATGAAATTTTTCACATTTATCGGAGCCGGACTGCCAATTGTAATTATTGCTGTACTTGCTCTTATTATTCTTTACTTCGTTTTGGGCCATCGCAAGGAACTGATTTTATTTACAATAGCTGTTTCTGGATCTGCCTTGTTGAATGTGCTGCTCAAGCTATTGTTTCATCGCACCCGTCCTGATCTTCATCGAATTATCGAAGCTGTCGGCTTCAGCTTCCCAAGCGGGCATGCGATGGCAGCATTCAGCCTGTATGCGATCCTCATCTTCCTGCTGTGGAAGAACGCATCCGGGAACGCCAGAGTGTTATTGCTCCTGATTGGATCGGCTTTTATCGCAGCCATAGGGCTCAGCCGTATCTATCTGGGTGTCCATTATCCCAGTGACGTGATAGCTGGTTATTTGGCCAGCGGTTTCTGGGTATTTTTATCCATTTGGTTTTATCGGCGTTTTATCATTCATTAAAACTTGGATGCATCAGGAAAGAGGAGTCTGCCAGTGAATAAAGTTGATTCAAGCATCATGATCCTGACTGCGAGTTACGGGAATGGACATAAACAAGCGGCCCAAGCGCTAAAGCAGCGTTTGCATTTGCGCGGCATCAATAAGGTCCACATTATCGATTTGATGAAGGAAGCTTATCCGGTCCTCAACACGATCACAACAACGATTTATGAAAAAAGCACTCAAGCTCCGGCCTATGGCCTGGATTATTACGGTTGGAGCTACTATATGACGCGTGATTCGAAGCAGGATGGACCGCTCAATAAGTATTTTAACCTGCTTGGGAAAAAGAAGCTTAGAGAATTTATCGATCTTGAACGGCCAGACGCCATCATTAACACATTTCCGTTCGGTGCAGCTCCGGAAACTGGCCGCCACCTAGACATACCAACCTTTACTGTTGTTACGGATTATGCGCTGCATTCGCGATGGATTCACTCGGATGTGCATAAATATTATGTAGCTACAGATGAGCTGAAAGCGGAGTTGTTGGATAAAGGATTGGCTCCTGAACAAGTTGAAGTCAGCGGCATTCCGATCAGACAAGCCTTTCAGGCAATTTCTGAATCCAGCAACGCATTTCAAGGAATCTTGGATCCGCGGAAGAAAACAGTGCTTATTTCGGCAGGCTCCTATGGAATATTCAAGCATATTGAAAAAATGGCTGAATCCTTGGTCGTGAAAGGAAATTGCCAAATTGCGGTCGTATGCGGCCGGGACAAAAGGCTGGAGCATAAATTAAACCTGCTGTTCCGGTATCATCCTGATATCCATATCTTTGGATTTATTGAACATATTCATGAGCTCATGGCAGTATCATCTTGTATATTGACCAAAGCAGGCGGACTGACTTTAACTGAGGCGATCACCTTGCAATTGCCGATCTTTGTATATAGGCCTTTATCCGGCCAGGAAAAAGAAAATGCACGCTTCCTTTCGCAAAAAGGTGTAGCTGCCATCTCACAAAGCCCGGACGAGCTGGAAAATCAGCTGCTTCGCTGCTTGTCGGATGATGCCTATGCCGGGCACATCAGGTCGAGAATGTCCGCGCTGCGAAAAGATTCATCCGCAGATTATATTGCAAAGAGCATCATCGAAGCCATCGCCAAAGAAGCGCTTCAACCCGTCTGAAGCCAAAGGAGATCGACTATAAAATGGATCGGATTAAACCGTACAAAAGATTCCTGGTTTGGCTTTGGTTTCAATGGGAAAGCCTATTTCATATCCTGTTCCATGTGAAGCAGATTGATCCCGACAATGAGCTGTACTATTGCAGGGCGAAAACGTACCATGGCCAAGCCATGCAGCTTGATGATGGTGAAGAAATCCGGGATGGAGACCGGATCATAGAACTCCATTTTAACAATCGGATGCTCTTTCAGATGCTGACAGAAACTGGATCCATGGTACAGCTTGCAGTCGGCATGATAAGAACTACTAAACAAACACTTCCGGTGCTTTTGAAACAAATTGAGCTTGATCCAGGTTTGGGGAACATTAAAGGGGTAATCGGAATTACCATGATTCATCGGGGTACGAAGAAGCTCGGGTTCACGATCGTCGATTTGCCGGCAGGTATCTTCTCCCGATTGACTAAGTATTATTTGCGTGTATTGCTTTCTGTCATCAATCCGGATGGTAAACAACTGATTGAGCATAAAGGTGATGCTTTTACTCCGAAAATCGTTGTTTTATCTGTGAAGGAGCTCGAGAAAAGATACAGAGGTGAAGCATCATGAATACGGAAAAATCACCGAATTCCAAATATATCCGTATCCTCGGATTATTTATAATTGCCTGTATGATTGGTGCCTATTTATATTTTCTTCATACAGGACAAGCGCAAATTTTGATGAAAGCCATTCAAAACCTTGGATTGTTGGGCATCATAATTGGAATCGCCATTCAGTCCCTGGTCAATATCCTTCCTGTTCCGGGTGAGTTCGTTTCAATCATCCTGATGGAAATTCACGGACCCTTATGGGGTGGTGTGTATGCCTGGATAGGGGGAGTCATAGGTGCGATTGGAGCCTTATATTTGACGAAATGGATTGCAAAGCCCTTCTTCGGTAAGCTGGCGGCGCCTTATTTAAATAAGATGGAAGACTTCATCGAAGAGCGCGAAAATATCGGACTTTTACTCATACGCTTTGTACCCTTGTTACCTTATCATTTCGTCAATTACGCTGCAGGGCTTTTGAAAATAAACATATGGAGCTTCGTATGGACTACTGGGCTTGGCATTCTGCCATTTACAATAGCTATGGGAGCGATTTATGCAGGGGTGAGGCACGGTCAATGGGTATGGGGAGTTATCGGTGCTGTAGTTTTTGCATTGTTGATCGGTATTAGCTGGAAGACAAGAAAAAAAGAACGAGCTAGATGACGTTCCTAGAAATATTTACAAGATTAATAAAAAAAAATTCTGGCATTGGATTGGGCTGTCTGGTAAAGTTGATGAAGGGACACTCTACATAATATCTAACAGCAGGATTTTTTTAAAGGAAGGGCGATGTGTAAACGTGAATGATTTGTTCTGGTTTTCGTTTTTTCTACTTTGTGTTTATACCATCATACCGACTCTTATCATTCACCTGCTTCTCCTAGGTATTCATAAGAAATCCAAGGGTCACGGGATATCCTTAACCTTCGATGATGGACCCGATCCGGTATACACACCTCAATTGCTGGACTTATTAAATAAATATCATGTTAAAGCCACCTTTTTTGTTCTCGGTTCCAAGGCAGAGCGATATCCCGAACTCATTACACGTATGCATCAGGAAGGCCATTTGGTTGGCGTCCATAATTACCTGCACAGGGCCAACGCTTTGATGACTCCATGGAAGGTACGAATTCAATTGCAGCATTCCATTCGCACAATTGAAAAGATTATTGGCATTACGCCCATTCATTACAGACCCCCATGGGGGATTTTCAACATATTTGATTTCCTGTTGTTCAAACGCTTCCGCGTTGTGCTTTGGTCTCTCATCGTTGGAGATTGGGATAGCAAGGGAGGAGCTCAAAAAATCAAAAAACGGCTGCTTTCGAAGTTGAAAAAAGGCGATGTGATCGTGCTGCACGACAGCGGGCAAACCTTTGGGGCCGATATTGATGCGCCCTCGCATATGCTTCAGGCATTAAATGACTTTTTGGAGGAAACATCACGGCAGGGCTACGAATTTTACAGAGTGGATGAAAATATAGCATGACACAGCTAATGCAGCCCGGTAATCCGCGGCTGCATTAAACATTTTAAGAAGCTGCGAGAGAATGGAGGAAAACTTATGAAAGCTGTACTTATAGATGAAACAACGCATCAATTGTACCTGGGACAAGCTGACGATCCTGTGATGTCCGATACAGATTTACTCGTCAATATCAAAGCAACAGCGCTGAATCGTGCGGACCTGCTGCAGAAGCGAGGGCTTTACCCGCCGCCTGAAGGAGCTTCACCCATTCTCGGCATGGAAATGGCCGGAGTGGTGGAACAAGTCGGCAGTAAGGTCAGCGGCTGGAAAGCGGGAGATCGCGTCTGTGCTCTACTGCCGGGAGGCGGCTATGCCGAGCGTGTCAGCATTCCGGCCGGGATGGCGATTCGCATTCCAGATACTTTTACATATGAAGAAGCCGCTGCCATACCTGAAGTGTTTCTGACGGCTTACTTGAACCTTTTTTTGCTTGGCGGCTTGAAGCCTAAGCAAACCGTATTGATCCACGCGGGTGCGAGCGGAGTCGGGACAGCAGCGATTCAGCTTGTCCTAGAGGCAGGAGCAGCCTCCATCGTAACGGCAGGCAACAATGAGAAACGGAATGCTTGCCTTCAGCTTGGTGCGAGCAGGACCATTGATTATAAAGCGGGTCCGTTTGCACCCATGGTTATGGAAGCAACACAAGGTAAAGGCGTAGATATCATTTTAGATTTCATCGGTGCAGCTTATTGGGAAGAGAATCTTAAATCACTTGCAGTCGATGGTCGATTAATCCTCATTGGGATGATGGGTGGAAGTAAGGTGAAAGAATTGGATCTGGGCTTGCTGCTAAGACGGCGGCTTCAGGTCATCGGTACCACGCTTCGCTCCAAATCACCCGAGGAAAAAATACGCTTGACCGAACAATTTACGGCATTCGCACTGCCGCTTTTTGAAAAAGGAAATCTGAAGCCAGTCATTGATTCTATTTGGGATTGGGAACAGGCCAATAAAGCTCATGAACATATGGAACAAAATAAAAACACAGGAAAAATAATTTTACGTATACAATGACTTAAAAGTATGACCACTAAAACGATAGGTATTCTCGACTTAAGTTCATTATATATAAAAGTGATCACATTATTAAATTTGATTTATTCATATCAAGGTTATTTATATTGATTATTTGTAATTATTCAACATCTTTACTTGAGTGTTGCGAAAATATTGCCGTCGATGACCGCAGATTTAGGGTAGAAATTTAGAAGCTTCGTCGAATCCATAAACAGAAGAAGGACATCGCCTTTGGATAGAGAAATTGTCGTTTACCACAACTACAATTTCCAAGAAAAGGAGATGTCCCAATCTCATGGTATCCCTCTACTTGCCTATCGTCAAGTTCATTTTAGCCTTGAAGCTGGAATTTTCTAAACCACAGCTTGGTCATCTGTTTACCCTCATTCACGGCATCATTCTTTGTGCCGGCCGTAAAAATATGACACAAATTCAGCAAGCTGCCCGAGGAGATCGTCACCTCAGTAATGTCACGAATTTTTTGAATCATTCGCCATGGTGCGTTAATCGCATGCAGCGCCGACGCATGCAATTCATAATGGATAAGATTCGCGATAAACGAGCAAAGAGCGGTGACACTCGACAACTTGTATTCTTCATCGTGGATGATACTTGCTGTAAGAAGGAAACCTCGACGAAGAAAATGGAAGCCCTCAGCTTTCAATACTCACACGAAGCCGGAAAATCAGTCTGGTGCCACTGCGTTGTCACTGCTCACATTGTAAGCGAAGGCAGTTCCTATGCTTGGGATTTTCGTCCCTATTACCGTGAAGAATATTGCGAGGAGCACCGCTTATCATTCAAAAGCAAGAACGATCTCGCTCTTGAAATGATTGAAGCATTCCCGGCTTCGAAAGACGAACAAGTTTACGTTCTGATGGATAGCTGGTACACCAGTGAGAAGGTCATTAATGCCTGTAACCTCAAGGGTTTTCATGTCATCGCCGCTGTAAAGACGAATCGACTGATCTGCGTCAGCGGTATAACGATCTCCATGGTTGATTTCGCTGTCCAGTATCTTCGCAAGTCTGACCTCCGCTCCGTTACGGTGGAAAGTCAGGGAACGTACTGGGTTTATGAATATGAAGGACCATTAAGCGAAATGGAAAACGTCAAAGCTCTGCTGTCTTGGAAAGATGAATATGCCGATTCGAGCAAACCTCAGGTTTGTCTCCTGTGTACGGATTTAAGCTTGGATCTCGTCACGATCCAACGCTATTATCACGTACGATGGAACATCGAAACCGGCTATCGCTATTTCAAAGAACTGCTGGGCTTTGACCACTATCAGTTGCTCTCATTTGCAGGCATTCAACGGTTTTGGACCATTCAGTATCTGACGCAGAACTTTCTGGAATCTCAGCGTCAGGACTGGATGAAGAGCGACAAGCATCTTACGCTTGGAGATGTGGTGTACAGAATCCGGCAAGAGTATTTCGGGCAGATCATCGTATACGTGTATCAACAAGCCCTAGAGAAAAAGCCCCTATTCGACATCCTTAAGCATCTCAAGATACCTGCCTGAGCAAGCGAGTTTCCCGTCATGCTACAAGTCTGCCCATTTTCGAAAGTTTCGTTGGAAATCGCAAGACTCAAGCATCTTTATTCCAAATTAGAATAAAGATGTTTATAATGAAATAAGGTAAGCTATGCAAAGGGTGATACCTTATGAATAAATACAAAGATAGCACATGGATCAAACAATGGGACTTATTCTGGTCGTTCCTGCTTATAAGCCCAATTACGTTTGGCGGAGGCTACGCCATGCTTCCTTCTATCGAACGTATCGCTGTGGATCAAAAAGGATGGCTGACTGCGGATGAAATGGTTGAGGCTGTTGCCATTTCCGGGGCAGCCCCCGGTGGAATAGGTGTCAACGCAGCGGCTTATATCGGTTATAAAGTCATGGGGTGGCGTGGGATGCTGTCTGCCTTGGCAGGCATCATGCTGCCAACATCTATCATTGTTCTTGGATTGGCCATCTTCTTCATGAACATGCGGGATAATCTGAAGGTTCAAGCTGCATTACAAGGGATTCAAATAGGTGTTATCGCTTTGATAGCTTATGCCGGTGTTAAAATGGTTCGTGCTGCCTTCATTGACAAAGCCTCTATACTGTTATTTATTATCAGCCTAAGCGGTCTTCTTTACTTCGGTGTTCATCCATTCTTTATTCTTCTATTCGGGGCATTGGCAGGTGTTTCATGGATGAGAGTTAAAGTAAGTATGGGATATCCGGCATCAATCGAAAAGCCTCAAACGATGAATGACTATTACTTCGGAGATGGGATTTAATCCAGAGCGGGAGTGCTTCCATGTTGATATGGTCATTATTTTGGTCTTTTCTTAAAATTGGATTTATCTCTTTTGGCGGCGGTTTTGCCATGATCCCCGTGATTCACTATGAAGTAACAGCTCATCAATGGATGACCGATGCGCAGTATGCGGAGGGCGTAGCAATTGCTGGAATGGCACCTGGACCCATTGCGACGAATACGGCAATATTTGTTGGTTATCATATAGCCGGGATCATGGGTAGTCTCTCCGCCGCAATAGGTATGATTCTGCCGTCGATCTTTGCAATAGTACTTTTTAGCTTTGTTTTTTATAAACTGGCCGGCAATAAAGATTTCAAGTCGGCCTTATATGGACTTCGACCGGTTATTTGCGGACTCATTTTTTTTGCAGCCTTTCGTCTTGCTTTAGCGAACCCGCATGTGAGCGGATGGTCATGGAGCTCGTTGGTTGCCGCTCTTTTCTTTATAGCAGCTTTCACAGCTATAAATCGATTTAAAATGCATCCTTTTTCCATGATTCTGCTTTCAGGACTTGTCGGAATTGCCCTTTACGGCTAATTTAATGAATCCTTTCGTGACTAACGAACTAATAAAATTAATTTTTTTGTCGAAAATAGTTCTTTTTTCACAGGACTTGTGATATGATGTTGAAAATGAATAATGTGCATCAGTGATAAAGGCAAACCTATTGAAAGGTAGGGACGCAAAGCTACAGGCCTAAGGATTTTCTACGGCAGCTGGGTTACCAATGGATAGCGGATACTAACTACCCAATTGGCGTAGTTTTTTTTGTTTGTTTAAAACACACAAAAGGGGGTTGTATCCGCGGTGGAAGCCAATTTTATTAATCCGTTTCTTTTTTCATCCGTTTATGTCATCGAATCCGTTATCCAAATAAAACCATCCATTGGCAAAATAAAAGTATCGGAAATTCGCGAGATTGAAAATACTTTACTCCTTAAGATCGGCATAGTAGGTCAAATTGAGAGAGATGTATTGTTTGGCTTTCCGAAATATATGATTATGAAAATAGTTTCCAAGATGATGGGCGGCTACACGGTAACCGAATATGATGAGATGTGCCAAAGCGCTTTGGCGGAACTCGGAAATATGATCACAGGAAATGCAAGCTCCATGCTCATGGATGAAGGGTATAAAGTTGACATAACACCTCCCAATATAATTGATGATATGACAAAATACAGGGGAATAAAAGCATTCCAGATCCCACTCCAAATTGAATCCATAGGGGAATTTAACATAAGCATAACCGTATAAAGTATACTTTTGATAGATTTTAAGGTATACTGAATATGACAATAAAATCCAAGACCAGCCAGCTAACCTGACATTTCTTCATATTTTCTGCAAAAAGAATGAGAAAGAGGCGGTGTTTCATGGATGACATGATACTTGAAATAAGGTTGGAAGAGCAGTTGGAAAGACAGCAGCGTATACGGGAGCAAATCGAAAAGTTGTCTTCATTGATTAAGATAGATTCTCAGGAAACTTCGGAAAATAATAAATAGTATTTACATAGAGCTGTCTCAGAGTCATTTAAATTGACTTAGGGATAGCTTTTATTATTTCAGGTGATACTTAGGCGTGACTTGACAAATATTTTGAACTATATATCTTTAATTTAAAATAATTAAACTTAAGATAGTTTAGGGGTGATTGACATGCCGGAACATGTAGAACTGGAACAAACTGCGTCATTGAAATTGTTTGTGGTTCTGTCCAAGGCTTATAAAACCATTATGGACAGGGCAATCAAAGACATGAAGCAGCAAGGAATGTCTCCTTCCGAGTTCACGGTGCTGGAGGTTTTGTACAGCAAGGGAAAATTTCCGTTGCAGCAAATTGGCGATAAAATATTGGTTACAAGCGGTAGTGTCACCTACAATATCGATAAACTCGAAAAAAAGGGTTTATTGAAACGGGTTCCCTGCGAGGAAGACAGAAGAGTTATTTACGCGGAAATAACGGAAGCTGGAACCGAGTTGTTTGACCGTATCTTTCCAAATCATGCGAAGTTGGTCAATACGGTGATGAGCGGCCTTTCTCTGAACGAAAAACAGCAGGCTGCCGAATTACTTAAGAAGTTGGGAAAAGGAGCGGCAGGAAGTTAAAAACGTTAAAACTTAAGGAGGCGATTCACATGACTTTGCAAACTGCAGGCATTCATCACATCACTGCCTTTGCCCGAAACCCACAGGAAACCGTAGACTTTTACGCAGGAATTCTGGGTTTACGTTTGGTTAAAAAAACAATCAACTTTGACGCACCTGAGGTATACCATCTTTATTTTGGCGATCATGCAGGAAATCCTGGTACGATCATTACATTCTTCCCATGGCCTAATTCCCGAAAAGGCCGAATCGGAGGAGGCCAAGTTGGCATTACTACCTATGCAATACCTATAGGCTCCCTTGGATTCTGGGAGGAGCGACTGAACAAGTTCGGAATTTCGTTAAAGAAAAGCACAAGATTTTCGGAGAATTATCTTCAATTTCAGGATAACGACGGGTTGAATTTGGAGCTTGTCGAACGTAAAGAGGGTGCTGTCAGTGAATGGTCATTTGGCGGTATTCCGGCTGATAAAGCCATTAAGGGATTTGGAGGAGCTGTATTGTTCAGCGTAAATCCGGCCAAAACTATGGACGTGCTCGAGCATGTACTTGGGTTGAAGAAAGTTGGCGAAGACGTTCAATATGCTCGTTTCCAAGCTTCAGGGACGATCGGCAACCTGATAGATGTTTCTCTGACCCAGATGGATATGGGCGCAGGAGGAGCAGGTACTGTTCATCATATAGCCTGGCGTGCCAAGGATTTTGAAGAGCACACGCTGTGGCGGAACACGGTTATCGAGCATGGCTTTCAACCAACCCAAATTATCGACCGCCAATACTTTAATGCGATTTATTTTCGTGAAGGCGGGGGTATCCTGTTTGAAATTGCAACGGATCCACCTGGATTTGATAATGATGAAACACCTGAAGCCTTAGGGGAAAAGCTCATGCTGCCGGAATGGTTTGAGAAGAACCGTCAGAACATCGAAAGCAATCTGCTCCCCATTCAAGTAAGAACATTAGCGGAGGAAAAATGACATGAAACATATTTTCCAAAAAGGCGCCGATACAAATGCGCCGACACTAGTCCTCTTTCACGGAACCGGTGGAACGGAGCAAGATTTACTTCCGCTCGCCAAGAAAATCTCACCTGCATCCTCGGTGCTCAGCCTTAGAGGCAGCGTATCGGAGAATGGGATGCCGCGTTTTTTCAAACGATTGGCTGAAGGCGTATTCGACATCGAGGATTTGATTGTGCGGACAAAGGAAGTTAATGAGTTTCTTGATCAGGCCGCTGAGCAATATAAGTTTGACCGCGGCAATCTGGTTGCATTGGGTTACTCGAATGGAGCCAATATAGCAGGCAGTCTGCTCTTTCATTATGAGCATGCACTCAAGGGTGCATTGCTCCATCATCCTATGGTTCCTAGGAGAGGCATCGAGCTTCCTGACCTTGCGGGAACACCAATCTTCATTGGCGCCGGAACCAATGATCCGCTTTGTCCGCCTCAGGAATCCATAGATCTGGAGAAGCTTCTGAGTTCTGCCGGAGCTTCGGTAACTCTGCATTGGGAGAATTTCGGTCATCAGCTGTCTGCTTCCGAGGTTGAAGCCGCGGCGTCCTGGTTCAGAGAACAATGGCCAGTTAACTAACTTATGAAAGGATGTTTTATCCATGAACGTAAAAGGCATTCATCATCTCTCAGCAATGACTGGGAACGCTGCCGATAATTTTAAATTTTATACAGAGGTTCTGGGCATGCGGCTTGTCAAAAAAACAGTCAACCAAGATGATACTACTGCTTATCATTTGTTTTATGGAGATGAGAGAGGCAATCCGGGTACAGAGCTTACTTTCTTTGATTTTCCGGAGATCGGCCCAAAGAAGGAAGGAGTAGGCAGCATTTCCGGAACGTCTCTGCGGGTTGCCAGTGATGATGCTCTGCAATATTGGGAGAAGAGACTCACAGCATTAGACGTTAAACACGCTTCCATATCTGAACTGGCCGGCCGAAATGTGTTGATGTTTGAAGATCCTGAAGGCCAGAAGCTTTCGCTTGTTTCAGATGAAAAGAACGCAGGGGTTCAAGGCGGAATCCCATGGGACAAAAGCCCGGTTCCTGCCGAATTCGGTATTAGAGGCTTAGGTCCGGTTAAGCTAACCGTAAGAAAGCCCGAATCGACCCTGTCCGCGCTTAGCCTCCTTGGTTTTACGGAGAAAAACCGTATTCCCGCATGGGTTGAAGGACAACCGGACGTGATCATCATGCAGGCGGGTGAAGGAGGATCTGGTGCAGAAGTTCAGGTCGAGCCTCGGAGCGACCTTTCGGCAGCAGGTCTTGGGAAAGGCGGTGTGCATCACGTTGCATTTCGGATCGAGGACAAAGAGGAATTGCTGGCCTGGATCGAAATTCTGAATCGGGCGGGATTGCCGAACTCCGGATTTGTGGAAAGATATTATTTCCGTTCCCTGTATTTCCGTGAGCCCAACGGCATTCTGTTTGAACTCGCAACGGACGGACCGGGATTCGCTACAGATGAACCCTTTGAGACGCTGGGTGAGACGCTGGCGCTGCCGCCGTTTTTAGAGAATCAACGCAAATCCATTGAAGCGAACTTGAAACCATTAAACACTAAACGCTCCGTTTGATAAAAAGTAAGAAGAACTAGATTAGTTATTCAGAGGTAAAAAGAACCGTGTAATTCACGATGATGAAAATCGTGAATTTACGCGGTTTTTATTTACCCCGATTTTTCGCAAATGAAACAGCTTTTTTGACATTTGAAGATTTATTTCGCAACTTTTTTCCAAGATTTACGTCTAATTTTAAGACGCTAACGCAGAATCTATTACATAGAAGAGGTGAATGATGAAAAAAATAGTTTTCTCCGTATTATCCCTGCTGCTTGTTCTCAGTTTTATGTTGCCCCAGATTTCTCAGGCTGCCACCGCTGGATCCAATATTCCGCTGTATTTAAATGAAAATCTATTAACACCTGAGGTTTCGCCGATACTTGTTGGAAATACCACCATGGTCCCCATCCGCATAATTTCTGAAAATTTGGGTGCCAAGGTCACCTGGACTCAGGAGGAATCCAAAGTTACCATTCAAAAAGGACTCAATCAAATCATTTTATGGATTAATAAAAATGAATCTCTCGTCAATGCGAAGAAATACCCGCTGGAAGAAGCACCGCAGTTAATTGCAGGAAATACACTTGTTCCGGTCCGCCTAATTGCCGAGAATCTAGGTCTTGACGTGAAATGGGACAACACTACTCACTCTGTCCATATGGTGAAAACTGCAGACGGATCGACTCCTGGTACTGTACAGCCGCCGCCTATTGTGCCTGTAGACCCTAATCCTAATCATTATCCCGAACTTAGCTCCATCGTTTTGTCAGGGAATCAATTGCAAGTGCAAGCTTCGGGACCGATTTCTTCGAAGGTTTTTTATGTAGCTGGTCCGGACAGGCTGGTTATGGATATTCCAGCTTCGACTTTTAGCAGCACTGTACCTAAGCCACTGCCGAATACTAATGTAGAAATTCCGGTTGCCAACCATCCGTTAATTTCAAAAATCCGTTATGCATATAATGATCCTGCAACCTCTACAATTAGAATCGTGATTGATTTAAAAAGAAAAGCAGGCTTCACGCAGGTTGATAACGGAACAACAGGCAAGTTATCAATAAACATAGCCGAAACGAAATACAAAGTAGTCATTGATGCCGGTCATGGCGATCAAGACCCTGGTGCGAAGTCCGTAACCGGTAAAAAAGAAAAAGATTTCAATTTAGCCATGTCATTGAAGGTACAAGCTTTATTGCAGCAAAACCCAAGTATCGAAGTGGTTATGACGCGCACGACAGATACCTTCATCCCGCTTGCTGGGCGTGTCGATATTGCACAGAAGGCAGGAGCGGACATTTTCGTTTCGATCCACGCCAACGCTTGGATGGCTTCCTCTCGCGGTACCGAAACTTATTATAACCGTCAGGAAAGCATTCCTCTCGCCGATGCCATTCATCGTTATTTGGCTCCAGCTACCGGATTCCCGGATAGCGGAGTTCGCTATGGCAATTTCCATGTCATTCGCGAAACTACGATGCCTGCCGTACTGCTGGAGGTTGGATACTTGACCAATGTGATTGAAGATGCAGCCTTGTCGAATGAAGACTTCAGAAACCGTGTTGCTGATTCTATCGTTAATGGCATTAAAGATTATTTGAAAGTGAAATAATAGTTACGTTATATTGAAGCCGTCATTTAGGCGAGGATGATCCTCAGCTTGGATGACGGCTTTTTGCAAAGGGAATATTAGATTCTAATTGATACAGCTTTAGAGTAAATATAAGGGAGTTTATAAATGAAAAAAGCAATGATTATCGCCAATCCCCATGCGGGGAGCTCCAGCTATTTCAAGGATCACCTGGCGGAGATTAAATCCATACTTAGGGATCGATATACGGAATTGGAAGTTCTTTGGACGGAAAAAGAGGGTGATGGAGCTGCTTGGGTACGAGGACATGCTCATTCCTGGGATGTCGTCATCGCTTCGGGCGGAGACGGCACTCTCCATGAAATCGGCGGAGCAGTTGCAGGCTTGGAGGAAAACCGACCTGCCTTCGGGATACTTCCTGGAGGAACATGTAATGACTTTGCCCGTGCGCTTGGCATGGACATGGATCCGGTAGCGGCCGCGAAACAGCTTGCCGTCTCCCCGGTGATCCCCGTAGATGTCGGGCTTGCGGATGGCAGGTATTTTTTGAATTTTTGGGGAATCGGACTCATTACACAAACTTCAGCTTCCATAAGCCCTGATTTGAAAAAGGATGTTGGGCGATTCTCATACTACCTGAGCGCTTTACAGCAAATTACTTCTGAACCTTCAAAGTTTAGGCTGAATGTAAAAAGCGATGCCTATGAGTTTGACAATGACGCCGTCATGCTGCTCGCGAGCAATGGGCCATTCACCGGAGGAATTCGCGCCTTCTTCCCGGAAAGCCGGGTAAATAACGGGGTTCTGGATGTGTTAATTGTCGAAGCACTCAACATCGGATCTATTGCAGCATTGGTCGGGACTAAACTAATCGGTATGACGCCTAATACCGATGGTCTGCATTATTTTCAGACGGATCGCTTATCCGTCTCATGTGATCCTGATCAAGAAATCGATTGCGACGGTGAAAGGGGGAAGCGGACTCCGAGCGACATTCAGATTCTGCCTGGCCGGTTAAACGTTATTTGGGGCGGTAGAGGGTAAAGTGAGATTGAACTAAATTAAAGCACATTCGAAGGCATCTAAAGTGCAAAGATGCCCCAAGATCAAGATCGAGATGTAGCTTTGATAGAATCAGGTGCAGAATTGTACCTTGAAGGAGAACTTTTAGAAGATGATGCAAGCGCTTCCAAAATTCTGAAAAAGGATTGCCATGGCTTGGCTGACAGATCTGATGGAGAACGATCTGAAAGAACTGGTTACGGATTCTGACGGAGGGATACGCATTCCGCTTAAACCTTGGGGGCTTCAGACCGTAAGATTCCTAATGGAAAACCAATAAATATTCCTTGTAAAGGCAGGGGTTACAAATGAAACATCAAAAATTTCACATGATCGGCAATGCCCATCTCGATCCGGTTTGGTTATGGCAATGGCAGGAAGGCTTTCAGGAAACGAAAGCGACATTTCGCTCTGCGCTCGATCGTATGAAGGAATTTCCCGATTTTATTTTTACGTCCAGCTCGGCAGCATATTACGAATGGGTCGAGGACAATGATCCCAAGATGTTTGAAGAAATCAAGGTGCGTGTGAAGGAAGGCCGCTGGCAAATCGTCGGCGGTTGGTGGATTCAGCCTGACTGCAACATCCCGGGCGGAGAATCGTTTGTCCGCCAGGGCTTGTATGGGCAGCGTTATTTTAAAGAGAAACTCGGTGTCACCGCGAAGGTCGGCTACAATGTCGACAGCTTCGGACATCACGGGATGCTGCCGCAGATCCTGCAGAAAAGCGGAATGCCGTACTATGTGTTCATGCGCCCCATGCCTAATGAAAAGGGTTTGCCAGCGCGCACGTTTCATTGGGAGTCCGACGACGGTTCCCGCGTTCTTGCCTTCCGTATCCCTTTCGAATACTGCACTTGGGGGAAGGATCTGGAGAAGCATATTCGCCGCTGCATGATCGAGGTTAAAGATCCTTTCAATGAGATGATGGTGTTCTACGGTGTCGGCAATCACGGCGGCGGTCCAACGAAGGAAAATATCGAGAGCATCCAGCGGATGAACGCAGAGGGAGAGTTACCTACGCTTCATTTCGGCGGCCCGAATGAATATTTTGCCGATATGGCCGCCAGCGGTCTCCAGTTTCCGGTCGTACACGACGATCTTCAGCATCACGCAAGCGGCTGTTATGCAGCACATTCGGGCATCAAGCAGTGGAATCGCCAAGCGGAAAACAAGCTGATCGCCGCAGAGAAATGGTCAGCTCTGGCTGAGCGCATAACGGGTCAAAAATATCCTGCCAACTTCGGTTTAGCCTGGAAAAATGTGCTGTTCAACCAGTTCCACGATATTCTCGCCGGCACGAGTCTTGAACCCGCTTATGAAGATGCCCGCAATATGCATGGAGAAGCGATGTCGATTGCCGAGCGCGGACTGAATTATGCCATCCAATCGTTTTCCTGGAACATAGGCATCGAGCAGGAGGAAGGCATGAAACCTCTCGTTATTTTCAATCCGCATTCGTGGCCGAGCAAGATTAACATTGAGCACGAGGTCGGCGGAGTCAAGGATACATCCATCCTGGTTGATCATACCGGCAAACAGATTCCGTTCCAGACCGTGCAATCGCAGGCAACCTCCGGTGGACGTTTCCGATTGAGCTTTATTGCCGAGCTTCCACCGATGGGGTATCGCGTGTACAAGCTGCTTCAAACAAGCAATCAGGCGAAGCTTGCTGCAGCTCCCATCAAAGCCAACGATTACTCGCTCGAAAATGACCGGCTGCGTCTTGAATTCGATCCCAAAACGGGCTTTATCTCCAGCCTTTTCGATAAAAAGGTGAATTACGAGGTGTTCCGTGAACCGGCTGCGCGTCCAGTCGTGATTGAGGATACCACGGATACCTGGAGTCATAATGTATTCCACTTTAATAAGGTCATCGGCGATTTCAAAGCGACAAGCGTACAAAGCGTCGAACACGGGCCCGTGAAATCAGTGATTCGTGTTTCGAGTGAGTACGGAGGCTCCAAGCTTGTGCAGGATTTTACGCTGTATAAAGAGCTGGATTATGTGGATGTGAAAGTAACCGTGGACTGGCGTGAGCATTTCAAAATGCTGAAGCTTGTTTTCCCGATCAACCTTATTTTCACAAAGCAAACCTACGAAATTCCATACGGCTTCAAGGAACGCGAACATAACGGAGAGGAAGAGCCCGGCCAAAGCTGGGTCGATTATGGCGGTATTCTTCGCGAATCCGGCACATCCTACGGGGTATCCCTGATCAACGATGCGAAATACAGCTACAGCATCTTGAACAAGGAGCTTGCCATGACGGTGCTGCGCAGCCCTATCTATGCTCACCACGATCCGCTCGTCCCCGATCCGAACGGACATTATTCGTTCATCGATCAAGGTATTCAGCAGTTTAACTATCGTCTGCTGCCGCATGAGGGCTGTTGGGAGCATGCCGCTACTGTGAAGCTTTCTCTTGAGTTTAATCAGAGTCCGACCACGATTATCGAATCGTATCACGAGGGCGCATTGCAGCAGCAGGACTCCTTCCTTTCGGTCGATCAGGATAATATCATTGTGAGCGTTGTGAAAAAAGCGGAGGACAACGACGATCTGATTATACGAGCCTATGAAGCGACCAAAACAGCGACTATAGCCACGATCCGCCTGCCAAAATGGAACCGGGTTGTAGATGCGGACTTCGGGCCGTGCGAGATTAAAACGTTCCGTATACCCAATAACGACAATCAACCGGTGATCGAAACGAACCTTATCGAATGGCAGGAATAAGCCGCTGGATCAAGGATGTGAAGGGAGCCCAATTATGCCGGGTCAAATAAGCTTAATCGGCAGCGATTGGCTGTATAAGGATTTTGTCGGCGAAGACTGGATCTGGAGCAACTCGGGAAAACCCGACACCCGAGACTACCGCTTCTGGCGCAAAGGCTCGGTTCCAGGTTCAGTGCTGCATAATGGCGCGGAAGCCGCATTCAACTGAGGTAGGCAATCTGGTCAGAAAATCGATGAGCCTGATCGGTCCGCAAACGGAAATAGAGCTGCAAAAATATAATGCTCACTATGCCTTTCTCGGTACTTCCGGTATATCACAAAGCAAAGGTTTTACCAGCTCCGACTTGTATGAAGCCGAGGTAAAACGGGCGATGTTCGCCGCGGGGCAAAAGGTTGTCATAGCAGCCGACCACAGCAAATTCGAAAGACAGGGACTCATCCACGTGTAAAGAGAAAGGGGAAATGACCATGAATCCGGTTTTGCAAAAGCTGATCGATAAATATCCTGAATTGGACGCATGCTTACCCGATATTGACCGGATGACAGCATTGATGACGGAATCCTTCCGACAAGGCGGCCAAGCGTTGCTTTGCGGCAATGGCGGAAGCGCAGCGGACTGTGAGCACATTGTCGGCGAGCTCATGAAGGGCTTCATGCTGAAACGCCCGATTACCACTGCCATGCGTGCAACATTTCAGGAGCTGTTTCCGCAAGATGCGGCATTTTTGTCCGATCATCTTCAAGGAGCGCTGCCTGCGATTTCTCTTGTGAGCCATACGGCGCTGTCTACGGCTTTTAACAATGATATTTCTCCTGAAATGGTATTTGCCCAGCAGGTGTTTGGCTATGGCCGGAAAGGCGATGTGTTGATCGGTTTAAGCACCTCGGGCAGCTCTGCGAATGTCGTCCGGGCCATGCAGGTGGCGAAAGCGAAGGGACTGCATACCGTTGCACTCACTGGACAGAGCGGCGGCAAGCTAAAGGATCTTTGCGATGTAACGATCCGCGTTCCCTGGAACAGCACACCGGATATTCAGGAGCGCCATCAGCCGATTTATCATGCTCTTTGCATCGTATTGGAAGAGGAGTTTTTCACGTCATGAGAATTATTGTTGCAGGTATAGATATCGGCGGCACGAAGTGCGCAGTCAGCTTGGGCAAACTGGGGAAGCCGGGAGAACGCATCGAGCTGCTGGGGAAAAAAAGGTTTCCGACGCCCAGTAGTCCTCAAACGACAATTTCGCTGTTTATGGCTGGTTTGGACGAACTGCTTGAACAGCACCAGGTGACATTGTCAGCCATCGGCATTAGCTGCGGCGGACCGCTGAGCAGCAAATCGGGCTTGATCTTGTCGCCTCCGAATTTGCCGGGCTGGGACTGCATCGATATCGTGAGCCCGTTTCGCGAACGCTACGGTGTTCCAACCGGGCTGCAGAATGACGCCAACGCCTGTGCGTTGGCGGAATGGAAATGGGGAGCCGGAGTCGGCTGCAGCCATATGATCTTCCTTACCTTTGGAACAGGGATGGGAGCGGGGCTGATCTTGAATGACCGGCTCTATGCCGGTACGAATGATATGGCCGGCGAGGTCGGACATATTCGGCTTGCCGAGAACGGCCCCATCGGCTTCGGCAAGGCCGGATCGTTCGAGGGCTATTGCAGCGGCGGCGGCATCGCACGGCTCGCGCAAAAGATGGCAGCGAGCCGTCTGCAGGCAGGCGAAGCTTCGCTTTTTTGCAGCAGCGAGGCTGAGCTGGGAGCCATTACTGCGCAGCAGGTTGGCGAAGCTGCCGGGCAAGGGGATCCGCTGGCTGTGGAAATTTTCCTAATTGTAGGCACCCAATTGGGACGTGGACTCGCTTTGCTGGTGGATACGCTCAATCCCCAGCGCATTGTGATTGGAAGCATTTATGGTCGTCAGCAGCAAATTCTTGAACCCATTGTTATGAAGGAGCTGAGCCGGGAAGCACTGTCGATCTCGCTTCAGGTCTGTGAGATTGTTCCTGCCGGACTAGGCGAGCAAGTTGGTGATTACGCCAGCCTCTCAGTTGCTTTATTTCAATTGGACAATTAGCAATAGGTTAAAGGAGCTGAGAAAACGATGATTCAACTTGCAGAGAATTTGTATGTTTATGAGATAAACCTCTATATCGAGGTCTTTCGAAGATGAGCGACCGCGTATATAGGTAGGTTTGTTCGCCACTAAGAAATTCGATTTCGGAGATCCGAAATGTTATACTTTTTTATGTGTTATTGAAATGTCAGTGAATGATTTCAATACCGTTATTGCAATTGCAAAACATTAAGGAGGTAGTGTCCATTGAATTATAGAACTCTTGGTAAGACCGGTTTACAAGTATCGGAAATCGGTTATGGAGCTTGGGGAATCGGCAAAACCAGCTGGATAGGCGCAAATGACGATGAATCCTTGCAGGCTCTTCGCAAGGCCATCGATTTGGGTTTGAATTTTATCGATACCGCCCTGGTCTATGGGAATGGACACAGCGAGCAGCTGGTCGGCCGGATCGTCAAGGAACGTTCGGAAGAGATCTACATTGCTTCGAAGATCCCGGCGAAAAATTACCAGTGGCCCGCTCAGGCAGGTGTCCCGGTAGAAGAAACCTATCCGGGAGATCATATTATTGCGTCTACTGAAACCAGCCTTCGAAATCTCGGATTAGAGACGATCGATATTCAACAATTCCACGTCTGGTCTGACGAATGGGTAGGAAAAGGCGACTGGCTTGAAGCCGTCAGCAGGCTTAAACAGCAAGGAAAGATTCGTTTCTTTGGAGTTTCCATCAACGATCATCAACCGGAAAATGCCATCAAGTTAATTGAAAGCGGCGTGGTGGATACGGTTCAGGTTATTTACAATATTTTCGATCAAAGCCCGGAGGACAGCCTCTTACCCGCCTGTGAAAAGCATAATGTGGGTGTCATCGTTCGTGTACCGTTGGATGAAGGGGGATTGACAGGCAGAATTACACCTGAAAGTACATTCGAGCAGGGTGATTTTCGAAAGGATTACTTCAGAGGCAATCGGACCAAAGAAGTATATGAACGAGTTGAGCAAATAGCTTCCGATCTCAACATTTCTGTTGATCAGATGGCCGAAACTTCCCTTCGTTACATACTCAGCCATCCAGCTGTGTCAACCGTCATACCTGGCATGCGTTCGATCAGTAACGTTGAACGAAATTGCGAAGTTGGAGACGGACGAGGACTTCCCCAAGACCAAGTCGACAAGCTTAAAGCCCACCGCTGGATTCGCAACTTTTATAAAGCTTGATCAATTTCGACCGTCCAACAGCTCTAATGCTTGGACGGTCTTTTTTTGAAAAAGTCTTTAATGCCATTAAGTAAAGTAGGTGCCTTAAATCAGAGATGCAGCTTGATGGACTTCTTGAAAATCGGGAAAAACCATTTAACACCCTTCGGTGTCAACGTATCCGCAAGCAGATGAGACAAGTAACCAACGATTGAAACGAGAGCAATGCCTTCGATTTGAAGCTGATGCTCTAAACCCAATCCGATTTCTCCCCACAAAATGAGTGCCCAAAGGGTATGGCTCAGTCCTCTATGCTTTAACCAGGGAACAACCGCTATGAACAGCCCGAACCCTATCAGCCAATTCATATTAAACAGCCAACCCGCATAAATAAGACAGCAGCCGAATACGCTGATCATCGCATTGCGAATGATCCCTGCCTTCGTAACAAAACCAAGCAGAAACAACATGACTGAGACGGAAGAAAACTCCGGATAAAATAAATGAAGCTTGAAATACAGATAAACGGCGGCTGCGGTCAGAAAAATACCTGTCCATAGAACAAGCTCTCTTAGAAGTCTGGTTATCTTCCCAAGCTTGCTGGTTATCATGCTCTCCCCGTCGAGATCGGCACTCAAGGCAGAAAATGTCGATACCGCCATATACAAAACGGCATTCTTTAAAGTAAAGGGTTGGTAGTACGCAGCTGCAACCATTCCGATTGCACAGCCAATGATGAGATGTGTAGATCCTTTCATGCTTCCTCCGATCTTTGTGAATTTAATGAATAGTCTGATTATACAAACGTATGTTTGCTAGATTATAATACTTTTTTCACCATCGATGGACAAGTGTAAATGTACCTAAATCGTGGCAGGTTGCTGAGGCAGTCTACTAATAAAGAGATTCTTTTAACTGGTATGATTAGATTTAACTCTGACCGTTGTTACAAATGTAATCTCAGGTATGTTATAAATTTCGGCAAGTGTCCTAAGTCGATTGTAGATGGTTTTAAGGACAATAGAATCCATTTCTAGAGGATTATCTTCATAGGGAAGATAGTCGCTCGTTCCTACTTTTATTACATAGTTACTATCTCTCAATTCAGATTTAATAATTTTGGTATGGTCAAATCCATTATTTGAAATATAGTGGGTTTGATTAATGGCGGACATAAACAGTTGGGCGCAGCGTGTACTTATCTGATATTGTTTCTGGTTGCCAAAGCCGTCATTAAAGGTGATTGCTCTATAGTCAGTATCGATCGAGTCCTTTTTAAGGTATACTATTTCATGAATTTCAAATCCTTCAATTAGAAGACGAATGACAAGAGCGTCCTGTGGATTAATGCATTGGGTTTCAACAAAAAGCAACTTGGCTAACAATTGTTCACGCACTTGTATTTTCAATCCTTTCAAAGATGTAATTGTTGTCAGAATCAAAGACTAACATAATCCCGTTAAAAAGTTGGTCGAATGATGTTGTCAAAACCATGTATTTTATGAATGTCAGATCGTTAAAAAGCGGAGGGATGGACTATGTTAATTCGGTTGCTGGAATCATCAGATGCAGAGATTTATCGAGAAATTCGCCTGGATTCCCTAAAGGAAAGTCCCGAATCATTCTTAACGACTTATGAAATCGAGAGTGAAAGACCCATTGAACAATTTCGACAAAATCTGATTGCATCCGATTCCAGGTTTACAGTGGGTGCTTTTATGAATAATGAGTTGGTGGGGGTAGTAACGTTTGTGCGGGAAAGTAAATTAAAAATAAAACGCTATGTATGTTTCCCCAAAAAACCGTGGGCAAGGGATAGGCAAATCTCTAAATGCTTTAAAATCGGGAGATCTGTATTGGGATGATGATTTAATGTACCTTCGATTTATGGAAGAGATTATATCTATTTAAGGTGCATTTTTGCACCTTATTTTATTAAATTCAGAATTATCTCATAATACCAAAGAAAGTAACCATTATACCCTATCAAGTCCAACCGCGATATGATATTTTCTATACCAAACAAACAATAAAAGAAGGGAGATAAGTGTATGTCTGAGCAAGAAACAGACCGGTGTTTGGAACAGGCGGAAAGGCTTATTGCAAAGGCGCAAAAGACAATAAAGGAGAATTGGGACGCATTTGTAAATGCTCGATTTGACCTGGCAAGGGAGCATGTACAAAGGGCGCTTCAACTGCTTGAGGATGCGTTGGCGCTTCAGGAAACCGACTATGATGCTTGCATGAGAGTTGCGGCGCAGGCGTCCAAAGCGGCGGTGGACGGTTATTTCCTGGCTCTGCCGAGCAGAGTGGCGGAAGCTCGAGGGGTTTGGTACCGCCCAAAGGAACAAAGCCGTGAGGATGTGTGCCGCACCTTGGACCAGATGCAAGCTGCCGGCTTGAACGAGTTATATCTTGAAGCCTGGTTCTGGGGGTATACAATTTATCCGAGCCCTGCGGCTGCAGCCAGACAGGTGGAGAACCAGCACCCTGCTTTTCGGGGATGGGATCCCCTTGAGGCTTTCGTGAAGGAGGCTCGACAAAGGGGAATTGCCGTACATGCTTGGCTGGACGGATTCATGGTCGGCGTCGACCAAATGGAGGGCCGGTGCTTCGGGTTTTTCCCGAATGGTCAGCGCTTTCGAGAGACCAGTTTGATTCCGAAAAGCCCTTGCCTCAGCCGGAAACCGGTTACTTTTGGCTCGATATCACGAATCCCCAAGTGAGGCGGTATTTGCTGGACATCATGAGAGAAATGGTTACAATATATGGGGTTGCCGGAGTTAATCTTGATTTTATGCGGTTTCCGCAGGCCTTGGATTGGAAGAAAACCTACTGCTTTACCAAGCATGCTCGTGAGGCATTTGAGCGGGAGTATGGAATGGACCCTATTGGAATTCATGCGATGCGTCAGCAGGATCATTGGAAAACGTGGACCGATTGGCTGGAAAAAATGGAAGACGATTTTGTGATCGACTTGTACAAGGAACTGAAAAAAATCTGTTCACAGGTGATCGTGTCGGCAGCACCGGAGCCGGGAGCGGAGTCCGAGAAAATCGGAAACTGGTCGCGGCATGTCGATGTCGTGATTCCACAGGCTTATTATGCAAGCTCCTCTGAAGTTCGGGAATCGGTCCTGCTGCATAAAAACGAGCTGTTGCCAGGCAACCTGATTTACAGTGGAATATACCCGATGTATGTTCGAATGGGAGCGCAGGATACTGTTGACCAGGTACTTGCTGCGCGGGATTTGGATAATGGGTCAGTGATTTTTGCATTCGGCCAAGCGAGTGAGGAAGCAATCCATGCTCTGCGCATGGGTCCGTGGAGAAACAAGGCGATATCCACCGGATTGTTTCCGCTGCGAGCGATCCAAGCATTGCTGGAATCGGCAAGAACGGATGTGGAGCAGGTTTACATTCTGCGCGGGGCTGTGAGCTGTACGGCTGCTTTTAAAATTGAAAACAGACTGGATGCCGCACTTGATTGTCTGCAAAGGTATGCTGGAGCTGATGATGGGATTAGCGTATTGGAGACCACGATGGCAGAATTCACAGAATGGCTGGGGAAAGGGATGAAATCGGGGATTATTCACTCGACGGCCGTGCTGCAGCTGACTAAAACTTTAGGGGAAGTCAGGGAGCTTCTGCTTTACTCCCGAATCAAGCAAGTGAAGTAAGTTGGCAGGAAAATAAAGTGCCGGGAACGAATGATTGTTGAACACATCCTATCTCTCAAGGAGTTTACGGCTATGAATTTATTAATTGTGGAGGACGAAGTCCGCCTCAGAAACGCGCTCGCCAACAACATTCCTTGGGACAAGTACGGAATCGAGGTTGTCGGGCAGGCTGGCAGCGGGACGGAAGCGCTGCGGCTGATCGACCGCAAAAAGCCCGAGATCATCTTGTTGGATCTGCAGATGCCTGAGATGGATGGGCTTACTCTGGCCAGACAACTTCGCCAAGCCGACCCTTTTCTGAAAATCATTGTTCTCAGCGGCCATGACGATTTCGCATACGCCCAAGCGGCACTGGAGCTCGGCGTCATGAAGTACCTGTTAAAACCGGCAGGGGATGAGGACATTTTGAACACGGTGCTCGAAGCAGCTGAACGGCTCAAGAGCGAGCTTGAGCAGCGCCATAACGAGGATGAGCTAAAGCAAAAATGGGAGCTGCACCTTCCCTACCTGGTCAATGAATTTTTCCAGGGCTGGCTGAACGGCAAATACGTGCCATGGGAAATCGAACAGAAAAGCAGGGACCTGCAGCTGGATTTGCAAAATGACGACCAGTACGCTGTCGCAGTAGTCGATATGGACCCGCTGTCGAAGGATGAAACCCGTTTCAGCAGGAGGGATGTATCCCTGCTTCAATTTTCTCTGGGCAGTATTGTAAAGGAATCGCTTTCGACATCTCCCTGTTGGGTGTCTACAGATTTTGCGGGCTGCACGGTCGTTGTGTTCCGGCTTGTTGGAGATGAAATGCCCAACGTAGCCCTGCAGAAAATCAATGCGATGACTCAAAAATTGCTGTTTTCTGTACAAAGCATTCTCAAACTCAGTGCGAGTGCGGGGATCAGCGGGACCACTGGCGGTTGGGAAGATATGAACAAGCTGTATATGCAGGCGGTTCGAGCGTTACAGAACCGTATCGTGCTTGGACATGACCTGGCGATCCCATACCGGGAAGAGCAGGGGAGAGAGCCCGTATTGACGCTGCAGCCCAACCTGGAGAAAGCGCTGGAAATCGCACTCGAAACGGGAGATGAAGATAAGGCGAGCGAAACATTAACAACCCTATGGGATGGCGGCATGGAGAAAGCGGAATCTGTTGAGGAAATGCATGAGCACATATTGTATTTCGAAAGCCTTTTTGTCCGCATGATCCAGAAACAAGGCTGGCCGGTGCGGGAAGTGGCCGGTGAGGACTACGTCTATTTCCACAATCTCCGAGAGCTGACGGCAAAGGAACAAATACTGTTCTGGCTGCAGCGAATAATTAGGTCTTATTTGGCCTATGCCAACCAGAGAAGAAAATCGACAAGCCATGGAATGATCAAGACCATACTAACTTTGGTCGAAAATGAAATCGACCAGGAAATGACGCTGCATGCTGTCGCCGACCGACTGTATGTCAATTCATCCTACCTTAGCCGTCTCTTCAAACAGGAAACAGGTAAGGCCTTTTCCACTTACGTGCTGGAACGAAAAATGGAGCGGGCCAAGGCAATCCTGCAGGAGGGATCGCGGGTATACGATGCCGCAGCCGCAGTTGGATATAGGGACGTGAGTTATTTTACAAGAGTATTCCGCAAATATTGGGGCGTGACGCCCGGGGAAGTCCGCAATTGATTTCCCTGCAAGCCATTCGGCAGCCTTCTCTGTTCATTGGGGAAGGTTTTTTTGTGTTTTGGCAGCGAGAAGTTATGAAAGTACCAAAACAAGTAATATTACTCTAATTCGCAAAAAAAAGGCGGATGATACACTAAATACACTACATCTAAGAAAGACAGGCAAAAGGAGGGCGCATCTTGAAAGAAACTGCTGCTGTTGCAGAAACCGATATATTCGCGAAGAAAACTGTTAAAAAAAGCTATGCACGACTATTGTGGATCGATATCCGGAAAGATTGGGATTTGTATCTCGCCCTCATTCCCGGCATCGCATTTCTGCTGCTGTTTAAGTATACGCCGATGTACGGGATTATCATTGCTTTCAAGGATTTCAATATTTTTGAAGGAATGGCCGCAAGTCCATGGGTCGGATGGAAGCATTTCGAGAAATTGATCTCGTCCGCCAGTTTTTTGCAGGTGTTCCAGAACACGTTGATCATCTCTGTCTACAAAATCGTGTTTCTCTTTCCAATCCCGATCGTGGTCGCCATCTTGCTCAATGAATTGAAAAACATGGCGTTCAAACGAAGCGTACAAACCGTCATTTACCTGCCTCACTTCCTCTCATGGGTTATAGTTAGCGGCTTGTTCATCGACATACTTTCCACGAACGGCGGTATCGTAAACAAAATAATCATAGCTATGGGCGGCGAACCGGTCAGATTCTTCCTGGACAGCAATATCTTCCGCTCCGTTCTCGTTGCTTCAGCAGGCTGGAAGGATACCGGGTGGAATACGATCATCTACCTGGCGGCTTTGGCCGGCATCGACCCCGGATTGTATGAAGCTGCCAAAATCGACGGCGCAAACAAATGGAAGCAAATCGTCCACATCACGCTGCCCGGTCTGCTCCCGATCATCCTGCTCATGTTCATTCTTCGTCTCGGTTATGTGCTGGAGGCGGGAACGGAACAAGTTCTCGTCATGTACAATCCAGGCGTTTACAACGTCGCCGACATTATCGGCACCTATGTGTACCGCATCGGTCTCGGCGACCAGGATTACAGCTTTTCAACCGCAGTAGGGGTGTTCGAATCCGTCGTTGCGTTTATTTTGATCCTTACGGGCAATGGCCTGGCACGGAAGTTTTTTGGACGCGGTATCTGGTAAACGGCGAATGAAGGAGGATAAGCTATGAATGCGAATAGAACCGGCGAAAAAATTTTCACGGTGATCAACTATATTATCTTTATCCTGCTCGGACTTTCCATGATTTTTCCGTTCATCAATCTTATCGCCAAATCGTTCAGCAGCGAAGCGGCAGTCGTTTCGGGGATGGTTACTCTGTATCCGATCGACTTTCAATTGGGGACCTACAAATATGTAGCAAGTAACTTCATGTTCCTCCAAGCTTTTATGGTTTCCATTACCGTGACTCTAGTCGGTTCGCTGCTTGCGTTATTCATGACGACACTGGCCGCTTATCCACTGTCCAAGACAAGGCTTCGGGGACGCAAGTTTTTCATCATTTTGTATCTGTTCACCATGCTTTTCAGCGGTGGACTGATACCCACCTACATGCTCATGCACAAGCTCGATCTGATCAATAAACTTCCGGTCCTTTTCCTGCCTTTTATGATTAATGTGTACAACATGCTCATAATCAAAAGCTATTTTGAAAACCTGCCCGACAGCCTTGAAGAATCAGCGAAAATCGACGGAGCCAGCAATATGACGATCCTAACGCGTATCATTCTGCCGTTGTCGATGCCCGTACTCGCAACCATTGGATTGTTCTACGCGGTAACGTTCTGGAACGATTATTTTACGTCTCTCATCTACATCAACTCGGCCGAATTGAAACCTCTTCAGCTTTATTTGAAAGAACTGTTCGTCTCTTCGACGGATGCTTTCATGCGGACCAATATCGACGCAGCCCTTAACGTTTCACCGCAGTCGATCCAGGCGGCTTCCATCATTCTGGCAACGCTGCCAATCATACTCGTCTATCCGATGCTTCAAAAATATTTTGTGAAAGGCGTTTTGGTAGGCTCAGTGAAGGGCTGATTCTTACAAACTTGAAGGGTGGTGGTGGGTCAGACATCAGGATGGTCTGTGAAGTTAGGTTATTAAGCTTGACCCATACTCAATACATGAAAAAGGGAGGCTCATCCATGTTCAAAAAATCTTTAGCTGTACTGTCCATAACAACTTTGGCTGCATCTTTAACCGCTTGCGGCGGAGGCGGCCAATCGGCAAGCAGTTCCACAGC
This sequence comes from Paenibacillus sp. GP183, assembly GCF_900104695.1. Lineage (NCBI taxonomy): Bacteria > Bacillati > Bacillota > Bacilli > Caryophanales > Paenibacillaceae > Paenibacillus > Paenibacillus sp. GP183. Next base: position 938,151 of record NZ_FNSW01000001.1, on the reverse strand, counting down.
AACGTCCAAGTCCACGGCTCCAACTGCAGCTGCAACTGCTGACGCCAACAAGCCGAAGCCGGAATTCAAGGCGCTGCTGCAGTATGGGCGTTTTGATCCTAATGCCGAGGTAGTGGCCAAGTTCCTGAACGAAAAAACAGGCTACAAAGTTACCTACGATATGCTGCCGGTCGAGAACCCGGACGACAAGCTCAATTTGCTCATGGCCAATAAGGAAAAATATGCCTTCATGCTGCTTAGCGGCCCGCAGTATTCTAAGCTCGCAGCTTCCGGCGCCCTTGAGCCGATCGATGAACTGGTTAATAAATACGGAACTAATTTGAAAAACGTCATCTCTCAAACATCCTGGAACGGCGCTAAGCTGAACGGTAAAATTTTCGGTATTCCGCAAACGGGTTCGGGGACGATCGTCAATTCGGCGCTGATCGTTCGTCAGGATTGGATGGATGAACTTGGACTAAAAGCACCGACAACCCGCGACGAGCTATACAACGTCATGAAGACGCTCAAAGAGAAGAAAAATGTCTTCGCGCTTTCCGGTGGTAAAAGCCCACTCGTTCCTGAAATACTGCCGACATTCGGCCTGGCGATGGTTCAGTCGACCGCAACGACCGGCTGGCAGGATGTGAACGGGAAACTGGTCAATGCCGTTGAAAATCCGAACATGAAGAAATACCTGGAGTTCATGAAGAAGCTGTACAGCGAGAAATTGATCGACCAGGAATGGTCTCTCAATCAGCCGAACAAAGTGATCGAGAACTTTACGAGCGGCAAAACGGCCATCATCTCAAACGGCTATTTCAATGCACCTACTGTACAAAATGCGCTTTTGAAAAATACACCGAACGCCAAAATCTCCAGTCTGCCTTACCTAAAAGGGGATGACGGCAAAGTTAGTGTCATGGCAACAGCAGGTATCAGCTTTTATGTGGGAATACCGAAATGGGCCGATAATAAGGATGATATTATCAAATACCTGGATTTGAAGCTTGACAAAGACATTCATAAGGAAGCGGTGATCGGTAAAGAAGGCGTTCACCACAAGTTTGAAAATGGCAGCTACTTCCCGATTCTGCCAATCTTCAACGACCAGTATAACAACGCTTCTTCGTTCCTCACAGGAGTGGATGAGAAAAACTATCCGATCTACTGGCAGGCGCGCGTAAGAAAAGATCCTATCCTGACAGATGCATTCAACAAAAATCAGGAAGCTGCGAAAGGTAACACCAGCGTCGACCCGCTCTCATTTGCGCCACCGCTTGAAGCTATCGGAAAGTATAATCTTAAGCTGCAAAAGCTGATGGAAGACACTTTCCTGAAGTATATCACCGGTGCAGAGCCGCTCGAAAACTATGACAAATTCATGGCCCAGTGGAAAGCAGAAGGCGGAAACGAAATGACGAAAGCTGCCAATGAATGGTACGCTGCGAACAAGAAGTAAGCCTGTCTCAGGCACCCCCTGCGGTTCATTCCGTGGGGGTTTTATTTCTAAGAGGGAGTGGGGAGAACAATGAAAAAGATCGGGTTTATCGATTATTTTCTGGATGAGTGGCATGCGGAGAAATACCCAGAGTGGATTGAGAAGGCTTCGGATGGCAAAATGAAGGTTGCTTATGCATACGGCAAGACGAATATCAAAGGAAAACTCAGCAATGCAGACTGGAGCCGGAAAAAAGGAATCCAGCTTCTTGATTCGATCGAGGCCGTCGTGGAGCAGAGTGATTATTTGATCGTTCTGTCGCCGGATCATCCGGAGTACCATGAGGAGCTGTCACAACTTCCGCTTCGGTCCGGCAAGCCCACCTATATCGATAAAACCTTCGCGCCCGACCGGGCGGCGGCTGTACGGATGTTTGAACTCGCTGACAAGCACGGGACCCCGATGTACTCGACTTCGGCTTTACGTTTTGCTGCCGAATATTCGGAATTGGAGAAGCAGGGCATAGAATCCATTTGCAGCCTGGGACCGGGGAAGTTTGAGAACTATTCGATCCACCAGGTAGAACCGATCGTTTCGCTGATGGGGACGGATGTCAAACGGATAATGTGGATGGGCACGGCGAATACGTCGGCGCTGTTGATCCAGTATCCGGACGGCCGTCAGGGGACAATTAACCTGTATGGCTGGGAATGCCCGTTCAGCATGGCTTTGAGTTATCAGGCAGGACAATCGAACTTTCTAAAGATCGAGTCGAATTTTTTCGGGGCGTTTATCGAGAATTTGATCAGTTTTTTCGAGTCGTGTAACCCGGTGGTTCCGCAGGCGGAAACAATTGCGATTGCAACAATTCTGGAGTATGGAATGAAAGCGGCGAAGACGCCGTATCAATGGTTGGAGCTACCGTAGTCGGGAAAGGCAGCAACTGATAGCAAGCGGACCTAGGACGGCAAACAATCAGTTGGTATCACCAAAAAGCATCCAGATCTTCCTATGAGGAAGGAACTGGATGCTCTTTTTTTGGATCTACCTTTTCATATCCTTAGTTGTTCTCTCTGTCATTCTTTTTCTTTAACATTATTGAACACTTTGATTTTGATCTCCGACTGCTTGCCCCGGTAGGAGGCTGTAATCATTGCGCTTCCTGGTTTAACGGCTGTGATGGTGCCGTCCGCAGCAATGGAAGCAACTTTGTCGAGCGAAGAAACATATATCGGTCCCAGTGTTATATACTCTGAAACGCCGTCCGAGTAGGTTGCCAATAATGGCGCCGTATAAACTTCACCTTTGACAAGACTGTGTTTCATTTCTTCAAATGAGAAGCCTGTCATCTCTACAACGGTAACAACCGACTTGGCTGTTTTGCCTGCGTATAGAGCAGTGATTTCTGCCGTACCGGCTTTCAATGCGGTAACCGTACCATCTGCAGATACTGTGGCTACTTCAGGATTGCTGGAACTGAACTTGGCACCAGTAACCACTGCGCTCGTTTCGTCCGAGTAGACTGCAGTCGTGACGGTCGCGTGCTGATCGCCAGCCACAAGGCGGTATGCTGCGGAATCAAGCTCGATGCCAGTGATGACTGGCGCCGTACGCGTAACGGTTACGGTTTTTTCGTTCGTTTTGCGGCCGTCCACGTAAACGGAAATTTTTAGGGCATTGGCGCCCATACTCAGCGTGACCTTACCGCTGAAGTCTCCGCTGCTTGCCAGCGTTGCCGGTACGCCGTTTAAACGAACTTCAGCCGTTCCCGGTCCAAGCACTTCCACGCTGCCTTTGATCTCCAGGTTCTTCAGCGGAGTGCTGATGTTTGCATAGGCCAGGTGGCCACGCATTACTGCCGATCTTACTTCATCGCCGACCTTGTATGTTCTGGCGACCAACTGTCGTTTCGTTCGCACGCCGGACGCATCGAGCGCCGAGATCACAAAGCCGCCACGGGGAATGGCGCTGTTATTGGGGGACATATTCGTCCAATTCCAGCTCAGTGCCTGCTGTTGGTTGACGACCTTGGTGACTTTACCCGTGTTTCCGATAATCGCTTCGACACCGAACGTGCTTGTAGCCGTCGTCAGGCCATACGCATCCGTATAGAAGTTAAGATTGTTTTCATTGCGGCTAACGTTGTACAGATCGGCTTCCAGGAAAGCTTCGCTATTTCCAGGAATACTAGAGCCTACTTGATAATCCTTGACATATTCCACATTTTGGAGAGATGCTTTCACGACCGGCCAGTTTACCTGCGAATAGTCAAAGAGCATCAAGCCGTTCGATTGAGACAGACCAGCCTGAAACACCGACCGCTGCAGCGGGGGATCCTGGATATTGGCCAGCGCAATGCTGGCGTACATCGGAACTTCGCCGTTCGTTACAATGTTGCCCAATGTAATGTGATGTTCGATTTCTTTTTGTGTCGTCTGGTATGTGCCTATCATGAGAAAATCGATGTTTTTTGTATAACCTGTTTTGGCGTAAGAGTCGGTATATAAGCTGTCCTGCGGGAATTGCAGACGACTGTCGTACTTGAAATTCGGACTTCCCCAGTGGACGCCGTTCAGGTAGTAGGACTCGAACCAGGAGCCGACATAGGCGGAAGAATTGATTTTTTTACCCTTTAATATCGTATAGCGGTCGGTGAGCGAACGGACTTCATCGGTAAAAGTCTTGATCGTCAGTGACCGGAACTCCCACCAGTCATTGATGAGGGGGCCGAATTGACGGACATTGTTCACATAGGTAAAAACATCGGCCGGCCAGTTCGTTAGCTGTTTACCACGGGCGGCGAGAAAAGCTTCGAACTTCTGACGGGTAAGGGGGCTGAAGTCGGCCGTTTCGTTGTCATAGCGAGTCCGATCGAGCACTACACCGTCAACATCATAGTTCTTGATGACTTCTTCCATGTTTTTGAGCTCGAACGCTCTTACGTCATCATTTGCCGGATTGACGAAAGCGACGAGGGCTTTGCCAGATTTGAAATAGCTGCTCTCACGCAGCCGCAAAATCTGGCCGCCATCCTCGGGACGGTACACTTGCTCTTCCCAATCCAGGTGCTGATTCAGCAGCCCGTATTCGTTGTGGGCAGGCGAGCCCTCGGCAAAGACGTTGAACGCAGCGTGGATTTTGATGCCAAGCTGGTGACCGTATTTGATGAACTCCTCCAGCATGTCGAGGTTCGGATTCGCTCCTGCGCGAGTCGGCGCTGTCATTTGGGAGATGTGCGGCCGGCCCGTCAGGTCGTTCTTCTTGTAGTTGGCGAAGCCTTCCACGCCTTTAACGTCCAACGCTACAGCGGTGACACCGGCGTCTTTCGCCTTGATCAGCATATCGCGGACATTTTCAGGCGTCTGAAGCTTGAAAATGTTCGTTCCCTGATCGACCCAAAGGACGACTTCCTTCGCGGTGCTGTTTGGTTTTTTATAAAACACGACGAGTGTTTTTCTGTCGTTTTCCACACCGTTCTTGGAAACAACGACGTCGAGGTAATTGACGCCATCCGTAAGCCCGATCTCAATCTGGAAGGTGCTGTCCACCTGCAAAGCGACGGTGGTTTGATTCACACGTATCGAATAGGGGATACCCGGCTCCAGATTTTCCAGCTTGCCAGAGACGGCTGCCTTCGGCTCGGTGACGGTAAACCATTCATCATTGTTCAGCTTGAGCCGGGCTTTAAGACCCTGCCCCGTCATTAAGTCAGTGACCGGTATTACATTGCCGTTTTTACGAAGCTTGATTGTATCCCCGACCTTGAAGTTTTTCGCGAGGTACTGTTTGTACGTTTTATTCGTCCAGCTGTCGTCATTCGATACCAGAATGTAACCGCCAAGTGGGATAACCAGGTCAGTAGGTCCCGTCCAGACAGGCACCCCGCCGTTCACGGAAGGGTTAACAACCCGCATCACCTGGTTAGCGGAGTTGACGACAACGGCGACGGATGTTTTTCCAACCGTAATCTGCGGCGCGTACTCCGTTGTAAATAACGCGACATAATCCGTAATTCCGCTTACATCTTTATCGATAAAATTAATCTGCTTCCGTGGACCTTCAATATTGATAGTGATGTCTACCGGAGCAGCTTCCACTTCAATGTAATCGGCGGCTGTTGGAGCGGCGGCAGCGGCGGAGCCAGTTACTGCAGTAAACAATGCCATCGGACAAAGGGAAATAATCAACGTCAATAAGAGGGTGAATCTCAGCCTTTTCGACTTTTTCAACGGTATTCACTATCCTTTCTTAGAAGCGTATTTCTTCTCCTTTTAAACTGGATTCATAGACTCCGCAAAGAATTTTCATCATTTCGACGCCGTCCTGCACAGGGGAGATCGTTTCTTTTTTCCCTTGGCATACTTCGATGAAATAATTGATCTCGTCTTGGAACCCGGCGACAAAATCGAAAGACAGGTTGTTGATCTGCGGCGTAAGGTTCAGGATGGTGTCGTATTTCTCCGTGACAATGGACAGCTTGGGCTCAAGCTCGACGCCGCCTTTTTCTCCATACAGCTTTACGGTGAGCTCGTCTTCCTTCGCATGAAGTGTGAAGCTTACGTCGACGAGGAGGGAGGCACCGTTCTCAAAGCGGATCATGGCATTCGCCATATCCTCTACGGTATTGCGAGAGGCATCGTAGTCTGCGGCTTTGTAAAAGGCGAGATTTTTCACGTTTGCACGATTGCCGAGCTTTTTATAAGTGTTGCCGGATATCGATTTCACTTTCGGTCGGCCCATCAAATACCAGCACAAGTCGATCACGTGCACGCCTACATCAATCAGGGGACCGCCGCCCGAACGCTCGACGTCCGAAAACCAGCCGCCTGGGTTGCCGAGACGACGGATGCAAGATGCTTTTGCATAGTAAATTTCACCGAGCTCGCCATTGTCGAGGAATGATTTTACGATGCTGGTGTTAGACGCATACCGACGAACGAATCCGACCTGGAGCGTTTTGCCGGAACGGCGGACTGCAGCTTCAACGGCTAACGCTTCTTCCACCGTCTTGCAGAGCGGTTTTTCGGTGAGAACGTTTTTACCGGCGTCCAAAGCTGCGATAGAAATCGGTGCATGGCTGTTGTTCCAAGTACAGATACTCACGGCATCGATTCCCGGATCGGCAAGCAGCTCCTTATAGTCTGTGTACACGCGGGTAATGCCGTATTTTTCGGCCTTGACCTTGGCGCGCTCCTCGTTCAGATCGCAGATAGCATAAAGCTCTGCATCCGGATTGGTTTGATAAGATTTTAAATGCATTTCGGAAATGGAACCGGCTCCGATAACCGCTATTTTTACTTTGCTCATGTTTGATAAGCTCCTCTTCTCTGGAATGGTTAAATGTGGATCTCCCCAATAGCGTTTCTTTTATACCGAATGAATACTCGGCCAAGCCAGTTCGATTCCGTAGCTCACCAGCATGCGCTGGAAGTCGCGGAGCTCCGATTCCTGGTTCCGCACCTCGCGGGGCAGCAGGTTGCGGTCGATGCAGCGGCTTGCCAGAAAACCAGCGGCCTCGCCGATATTCCATTCGACCGGATGGAGCCGATAGCAGCCGTTAGTGATATGGGTGACGCCAAGATTTTTGCACGCCGGCAGCAGATTATTGATCCGGACAGGAATCAGGCTGCCCAGTGGAATCTGGAACGGGAGTGAAGAGATATCGATATAATGGCGGTTGCCCGTACTCGGATGGAGGTCGATGCGGTAGCAGCCGATGCCGACGGAGTCGTCAAATGGCTCCGCTTTTCCGTCAGATCTGCAGGCGGTGCTCACGTGCTGTTCCAATACGGTGAACTCGGCTTTGATACGGCGGGATTCCCGTATGTAGGGATACATGGCCAGTCCATCATCGGTGCCTACGATATCTTTACGCAATCTAAGTCCCGGGTATCCTTTGCCGCCGTCCGGCCGGGGCGCTTCCGTCTGCAGCCAGTAGAGCAGGGAGAGGCTTAGCTGCTTCGCATCCCATAGGTTGCGTTCTCTTTCATCTTCGCTTACATCTATGACTGAACCAATCCAGTAATCGTTTTGCGGCCAATTGACCATCGTTATGCTTCCGGGATAAAATCCCTTCTCGAAGTTCCTGCTGTCGATGATACGTCGATAGTAGAACAGGGAATACTTTTCCGTCCCTTCAAAAAGCTCATAAGTCACCGGCTCCAGCGAATGAGGGCGGACACCTGCCCAGCTCAGCAATCGGTCTGGCCAGAAATCGGCTTTATATTGCCGCCAGAATTCATAACGCTCCGGGCGCGCGATGGTGTGGTCTTCACCTTCGATATAATCCATTGCAAAACAATACGTAAAGCCCTGCATGTCCTGCGGAAGAGCATCACCGTCCACGGCATGGGGCTCACCGGTCTGGCTCACGGACTCTGCTCCGGTCACATATTCCGCTCCGGCGATCGGCAGGACGTCCCCGCATTCCGTTGCATCGAGGAAATAGGCGGCGGATAGCTCCGCAAATTCCCCGGTGATCAAATTGCGTACCGTAAGCGAACGGACGTCGTCGCCATCCACGGAAGCCGAGTTCACACAATGGAGGGTAAGAATTTGCAGCCTCCCGCTGTGAACATATGGAGCCAGCATATCTTGCAGGACAGCCAAAGCAGCGCGCGGCTCATGGCATAATCGCGAAACACCGCCGTTTCCGGGATTCAGAAGAATGTGGGACCGTGCCTCCTCAGTGAGCGGAAAATGGCGCCGGTAATAATCACGCACCCCATCCCGAAACTGTCGGTATGTGCGGGTGCATCCGAACTGCTCGATCCAAGGGTGTTCATCCGGCGGGACGGCCTGGCTGGTCAACTGCCCGCCGATCCAGTCGGTTTCCTCGGTCATGATAACCGTCTTACCTGATTTGGCGGCGGCAAGTGCGGCAGCGCAGCCCCCGGTTCCCCCGCCAATTACGACGATATCGGCATGCAATTCTTGAATGATGGATTTGCTGTTCCTTTCTGACAATGAATAAACCCCCTCCTTTTGACTATCTGCCTGGAGGTTTTCACAGGCTATCCCTATTGTATTACAGCGGGAATGGGGCTGCAGCGGAGGACCATGACTTCTTTTGGTACTTTAATAACCATTGACCCAATTAATAATTTGCAGGGAACCCAAAAACATTTATTATTGTAGTAAGTAAAGGAGGGTCGCAACATGACGAATAAACAACAACCAGTTAACGCGGTGCAGTTGGATGCTAACATGTGGATTCAACAATCCGGCGACAATGATTTAATTTGGCATTCACCCCTCGAGCAGCCGTTTCAGCTTGCCGGATTCGGCTGGCTGAGCGAAGAAAGCCGTTACCGCCGGCTTCCCGCCAAGCCAAGCTGGATTCTTCCGGAGGCAGTCGACCTATTGGCTAACTGTACAGCCGGCGGTCAAATCCGCTTTGCGACGGATGCCGCCTCGCTGTCCGTCAAAGTAAAATTGACGGGGGCTGCCAATATGTATCATATGCCTGCTACAGGGCAGTGCGGGTTTGACTGTTACATCGGGGGACTGGGAGAACAGGTTTATTACAACACTACCGTTTACGATCACAGGAAGACTGAGTTTGAAAGCGTTATTTTTACGAATTTTGAACGCGAGAACCGGATCATAACACTGAACTTCCCGCTTTACCAAGGCGTAGAGGAAGTTTGGGTCGGCTTGGATCTGGAAGCGCAGATCGATCATCCTCCAGTTTACGACAGCACTAAAAAAATCATTGTTTATGGCACCTCCATCACGCAGGGAGGCTGTGCTTCCCGTCCGGGCATGGCCTACACGAACATACTATCCCGCCGCATCAACTTGGAGTTCCTCAATCTGGGCTTTTCCGGCAACGGCAAAGGAGAGCCGGAGCTCGCTCATATTCTGGCGGAAATCCCAGACCCCGCTTGCTTGATCCTGGACTATGAGGCGAACTGCGTTTCCACAGAACTGCTGCAGAAAACGCTGCCCGACTTCATATCCATATACCGGGAAAAGCATCCGTTGACGCCGATCCTTGTGATCTCGCGAATCACACATGCCAAAGAAAAATTTGATCCACAAATGGCCCAGGTACGGGCGGAACGCAAACAAGTCCAGATCCGAACCGTAGAGCAAAGGCGCGAGCTGGATGATGCCAATATCTATTTTTGCGACGGCGCTGCGCTGCTGGGTAAAGATGCTCATGAATGTACGGTTGACGGCTCGCATCCGACCGATCTCGGCTTTTTGCGTATGGCGGATGGGCTGACGCCGATCCTGCAGCGTATTTTGGCTGGGTGATTGTCTGTTTTGTTCTGCAGGAAGGGGGGTTCTATGAAAAAAAGAAAGAAAGCGGCAGTTTTCGCTATTCTCGCCATGCTCGCATCCTTCACCACCGCCGGCTGCAGCTTTCAGGCAGGGGGAAAGAACGGCAAAGAGGCTTCCAATGCCGCAGATGCACCTGTAATCCGGATTGTGGTGAACAGTCTAGGCTTGGGCTTTCCTGAAGGCATGGATGAAAACAACAATCCTTACCTGACCTATATCGAGAAAAATACCGGTGTACAGGTGAATGTGACCCTTCCTCCGCTGAACGGATACGATGAAAAGCTGAACGTCATCATGACATCCGGGGAGCCTCCGGACCTGCTCAACACGAGCAGTGCTTCATGGTTTATTAACTATGTGAATCAAAAGGCGCTAACACCATTGAACGACTATATCGAGAAATACGGGGCAAACCTGAAAGCCAAAATCCCCAAAGAAGCTTGGGACAACGTAACAGTTGACGGCAACATATATGCCATTCCCAGCCTGAGTGAGGTAAAGGGAACGGAGATTGTTTACGCCCGGAAGGACTGGCTGGACAAGCTCGGCCTGCAGCCTCCCCGGACGATCGATGAGTATACGGCCGTGATGAAGGCTTTTGCCGAAAGAGATCCGGACGGAAATGGAATGAAGGATACCTTCGGCCTTTCAATCCTGGATCGTCTCGGGAGAACGTCACCTTTTCTTGGTGCCTTCGGCGTACAAATGAACGCCTGGTACGAGCGAGACGGCAAGCTGGTTTATTCCGGTATCCTCCCCGAGATGAAAGAAGCGCTCGCCTACTTTCGGAATCTATACGACCAGAATATCCTTGACCCGGAATTCCCGTTGAATAAAATCGATGTTCTTGGCAAAAAGATAGCGACCGGTCGGGTCGGCCTATATTCCGCAGCTTGGTCCGACACGCGCACCTATATTGCGGAGAACAGCAAAAACGATCCAAAAGCGGAGTGGATCCCGCTTGAATTTCCAATTGGCCCGAACCTGGGGCATGGGGTCTACAGCACGTCCAACATCCGGTCCTACAATGTCGTGCCCCTTAAGAGCAAGAACGTGGAGTCCGTGGTCAAATTCCTCGATTTTATCGCAGGGCCAGGCCAAAAAACGTTGAAGCTCGGCTTTGAAAATGAAGTTTGGACCCTGGTGGATAAAAAGCTGACTATCCGGTTTGAAGAGCATACGAAGCAAGGATATCGGGGCATATATGGATCGTTGGCCGATACCGTTGAGCGGGACATGACCCGGGATCGTCTGAATGGACTCGGAGAGCAGTTCCGGCTTTATGACAACGTGCAGCGAATTGAAAGCAATCTGATGGAAAACCGCTTTAATGGACCCCCGACTCCTGCAATGGGCAAACATCAAGTAAAGCTGTCCAAACTCCAGGAAGAAACCTTTACGCGAATCATCGCGGGCATGAGCCCCATTGAGGAATTCGATGCATTTGTAAAAAAGTGGAAGGATGCCGGCGGTGATGAAATTACCGGGGAAGTGAACGAATGGTGGCGGGAAACCAGCAAGTAGCCGAGAGAGACCGGGCATAAAAGGAGGGACCAGCAAATTGACGAAAGAAATCCTGTCCAAAGTGCGCAAAATGCTAACCGGTTTTATCCAGGTTCGGTTGACATGGTATTTTTTACTGATCCTGCTTCCGCTCGCTGGCTTCAGTCTTTTTGCCATCGCCAAATCGCAGATGATCCTGGAAGTGCAAACGGGAGAAAGGACCCAGGGAGCCCTGCATACAATGGTTGGTTACATCGACCTGACGCTGCAGAACATCGAACAGCTTTCCTCGCTGATCGCTTTCGATATGAACGTGAACACCACGCTGCAGTCCGTCGGACAGGAGCCGGGAAAGCAGTCCTTCGTTCAATTTGCGCAGGTGATGGACCAGATAACGAACATGACGACGGTCAACTTGTTGGTGGACCAAATCACCATCATCCATATGCCGTCTCGTACCGTTATTTCCAGCAAGCTCGGCGGACACAAGCTGCCCGAGGGAGCGGAGAAGCAGGAGTGGTACCAGCGTTTGGTGGAGGAGGGCGGGGGAACGATTTTTTATACGCCGCAGGGTGGTGAATCTTTCTTCGATGCGGACAGCGTTCATCTGATCCGTACGATGGATCCTTATAACCGGACGCTCATCAATCCGAACCTGCTCATCATTTCTGTCAAAAAAAGCGCCTTGATCGAACTGGCGAAACCGCTTCTCCCCTCCAAAAATGCGAACATCTATCTTTTTGGAAGCGATGGAATCCCGATTACCGGCACAGGTGTGAGTGTAAATCCGCAAGTCTTGAACAAAGGGGACGAGGTCAGGACCATCCTCAGGTCGCCGCAAACCGGTACGGAGATGGTCGCCATCAGCGTGAAGTCCAAGTTTTCCGGGTGGTCGCTCATGATGGAGCAGCCTCTGCGGGAAATTCGCAGCCATACCGACTCCTTGAAGGTGTTTACTTACGGGATATTAGTCGTCAGCCTGGTGCTTGCGGTTTGGATTTCCTGGATTGTCTACAGGGGGATTTCCGCTCCGCTGCGAAAATTGGCTTATGGGATGAAGCAGCTCCGCACGGGCAATTTCACCATACAATTGGAAGACGCGCGCGTGGACGAATTGGGGTATGTCATCGAATCGTTCAACCGGATGGCTGAAAACCAGAAGACACTCATTCGCGACCACTATGAGAAACAGCTTTTACTGTCCAAAATGGAGCTTAAGTTTTTGCAGTCGCAGATCAACCCGCATTTCCTTTATAATACTCTTGACTCCATCTATTGGACGGCCAAAAACTATGAAGCAGATGAAATCAGCGAAATGGTCCTCAATCTGTCGAAATTTTTCCGGCTAAGCCTGAACAAGGGGAACGAGACGTTTTCAGTAAAAGATACGATCGAGCATTTGAAATATTATATTAAAGTCCAGCAGCTGCGGTTTTTGGACCATTTTACAGTCAGGTACGACATCGCCGAGGAAAGCGAGCCTTATCATGTACTGAAGCTCCTTTTACAACCCATTGTGGAAAATTCCGTTCTGCATGGCCTGGAAAAACAGAGTGAAGGCGGGGAGCTCGTCATATCTACATATTTGGAAGGCAACATGCTGGTGCTTGAAGTGAGCGATAACGGAGCAGGAGTGGAAAACCAAAGGCTCGACTATATCTGTGTCAAACTTGAGGAAGCGTCGAGACTAGCTGCAGAAGGCATTTCGACAGACATCAAAAAGGAGAAGGACTTGTTCGGTCTGCGAAATGTGGTTACCCGCATGAAAATGTATTACGGCAAGGAATCGGAATTCCTCTTCGAAAGCGGCACGGGCAGGGGCACCCGGATCACGCTCCGTCTGCCGCTGGAAAAGTGCGTGACTCCATTAGAGGAACAGGCGGGCTAACGGAGCTAAAAATTGAATCCATGGAGGACAATTACATGAAATTGGGAGTAAGTTCTTACAGCTTAAGCAGGGCCATACAATCGAAGCAGATGACTGTAACAGAAGCTATTCAGTGGATGGCAGATCAAGGAGCGCAGCATGTAGAGATCGTCCCTATCGGGTTCGATCTGGTTGAAAATCCGGATTTGATCGATACGATCCGCAGGAAGACGGAAGAAGTCGGGTTGGATATTTCAAATTACGCGGTAGGGGCCAACTTCCTTAAGCCGACAGAGGATGAAACAGAACAGGAAATCCGCAAGCTTATGACTCATGTAGACATTGCCTATCGGCTTGGCGTTAAGAGGATGCGGCATGACGTGGCCTTTCGTCCAATAGCGGAAACGTCCGTCAAGCAGTTTGAAGCCGATCTCCCCAGGTTGATCGAGCCATGCAGACGAATAGCTGACTATGCGGCGCAGTTCGGGATCACCACCAGTCTGGAGAACCACGGGTATTTCATCCAATCACCGGAAAGAGTACTCAGGGTCATGAATGAGGTGGATCGTTCCAACTTTATGATCACTATGGACGTGGGAAACGTTATGTGCGTCGACGCCGATTCGGTTTGCTCAGTTCAGAGCTTGCTTCCCTATGCCTCCATGTTGCACTTGAAGGATTTCTATTATCGTAAGTCTCGGGGAAACCCGGGAGAAGGTTGGTTTCAAACAAGCCATGGCAACTTTCTAAGAGGAGCCATTATCGGCTGTGGAGATATTGACATGTCTGAAGTGATTCGACAGATCCGATCCTCCGATTACGACGGCTATATTTCCATTGAGTTCGAAGGCATGGAAGATTGCTTGACCGGCACGCGGATCGGATTGGAGAATGCGAGAAGAATTTGGGAGCAAGCGGGACAGTAAAAAATTAAATCATCAAATATTCCAGAAGGAGTGAATTTATTATGAAAATTGGAGTAATCGTAGATAGTTTTCGTGTCGGTGTGAAGGAGGGCTTGATTAAGGCTAAGGAAGTAGGCGCCGACGGCGTGCAGATATATGCCGTTTCCGGAGAGATGGACCCTGCCAGCCTGACGCCTTCGGCCCGCAAGGAATGGAAATCCTATATTGAATCCTTAGGCTTGGAAATTTCTGCATTGGTAGGAGATTTAGGCGGACACGGCTTTCAGGATAAAAGCGTTAACGCACAAAAGGTTGAAAAATCAAAACGCATTCTCGATCTGGCCATGGAGCTTGGCACCAACATTGTCACTACCCATATAGGAATTGTTCCTGAGGATCCAAAGAGCGAAATATACGAAACTATGCATTTGGCGTGTAAGGAATTGAGCACATACGCGAAAAGCATGGGTGCTTTTTTTGCCATCGAAACAGGACCGGAAACCGCGAATAGACTGAAGCTTTTTCTCGACGGACTGGGCTCCAATGGCGTTTCTGTCAATTTTGACCCTGCCAATATGGTTATGGTCACAGGTGACGATCCGGTAAAAGGCGTATATACCTTGAAGGATTATATTGTTCATACGCATGCTAAAGATGGAGTACGTAATTATGAAATAGATCCTCGAGAGGTTTATGGCGCGCTTGGTTATGATCCTCTCGATCATGAGAAAATCGCAGAGATGGCCAGTGGAGGGAAAGCCTTCGAGGAAGTTCCTCTCGGAGAAGGAAGTGTTGACTGGAAGGGTTATTTGCAGGCCTTAACTGATATCGGGTACTCCAGATACTTAACGATCGAACGGGAAGTAGGGGCTAATCCCGAAGCGGACATCATGAAAGCCGTGCAGTTTTTGAAAAAATTTAAGGGCTAGTCTGATTCCCATTATTCGATTGTGTGCTGCGAAATTAACCTAAGGGTGGGACAATCGTCCCGCCCTTTTTGAGTTATGATGTGAAATCGGTGTATCTTCATGTGAGGAAATACGACCTGATAATGAATTATATGGAAATTAAATTACATGAATACTTTCACTCTACTATTCTATGTGATATAATCTAACATATTAAATTGAATGGGAGGGAAACAGTATGAAGTCGCCTGTCAAAAAGATTACACTGATCTTATTCACCGTATTTTTGGTCCTCGGAGTATTGCAGTTCCCCGCCTATGGCAAGTTTGGTGAAAATGATAAGCAAAAAGCCAAACCGTTCGTTCTCGAGGAAGCCACCGTCGAGAGCATCCAAGCCGCATTCGCGAATAAAACGCTCACTTGCACCACTCTGGTCAAAAGCTACCTTGCCCGCATCGAAGCCTATGACAAGCAAGGTCCAGCCCTTCGAGCCATTCTTACCATCAACCCTGATGCCCTGAAAATTGCAGAGAAGATGGATGAACAGTACAAGGATAGCAAAGGCCGCGTCGGCTCTCTGCATTGCATTCCTGTCATTCTTAAGGACAATTTCAATACATATGACATGCCTACAAGTGGAGGCAATGTAGCCATGAAAGATTCGGTACCGACCTCCGACGCCTTCACGGTCAACAAAATGCGCGACGCCGGAGCTATCATCCTTGCAAAATCCAACATGCAAGAGTTCGCGCGCGGAGGCGTATCCATCAGCAGCCTTGGCGGCCAAGTCCTGAACCCGTATGACTTGACCCGTACACCGGGCGGTTCCAGCGGAGGAACCGGCGCAGCGATTGCCTCCAACTTTGCTGTGCTGGGTACAGGCAGCGATACCGGGCAATCGATCCGGTCACCCGCTTCCGCCAACAGTCTGGTCGGCGTTCGCCCGACAAGAGGGTTGGTCAGCCGTGCTGGCGTTATGCCGAACAGCTTCACGCAGGACGAAGTTGGTCCGATCACCCGTACGGTGAATGATGCAGCCAAACTGCTCGATGTCATGGTTGGCTATGATCCCAAAGATCCGATCACTGCGTTCGGTGTCGGCAGGACTCCCGTCAGCTATGCGGCAGGGTTGAATGCGGATTCCTTAAAAGGCGCGCGAATCGGCGTCATGACCAACCTGTACGGTGATGCAGAACGCCACGCAGAGGTCAATAAAGTCATGGAGCAAGTGATCGAAACGATGAAAGACAAAGGTGCGACTATCATATACTTCACACTGCCGGAATATGACAAGCTGTCCCCGGTCGTCGCCACCTCCAACTGGGAAGCCCGGTCGGCTATGGACAAATATTTTGCTGAACTCGGATCTAATGCTCCCGTGAAAAGCTTCCGACAGCTGGTGGATTCCAAAACCGCGTCGCCGGATATCCAGAAAACGCTTGAATCCGAAATTGCCGTGGAAGACGGCCTGAACAACCAGACATATAAAGACCGCACACTGAACCGTGACAAACTGCGCTTGGCCGTATCTTCGAAGATGGCCGAACTCCAGCTTGACGCCATCCTGTACCCGCTGCAGAAGGTGCTCGTCGCGCCGACTGGCCAAACGGACCAGCCTGAGCGCAACGGCACACTGTCCAACGGCACCGGCTTCCCGGCCGTGACGTTCCCTGGCGGCTTCTCCACCCCGACCAAAACAGCACCGCTCGGTATTCCGGTCGGCGCCGAATTGCTCGGCCGCGATTACAGCGAACCGCTGCTGCTCTCCCTTGCTTATTCCTTTGAGCAAACGGCGAAGATACGCAAAGTTCCACTCAGCACTCCAGTCCTTAAATAGGCATTGCAGCAAAGTTTGCAAAAGATACCCTGACCTATGCTGTCAAGAGATGACTTCTGATTTATCAGGAGTCATCTCGGAGAGAAACCCGCGTCTTTTCAAGACGACGGGTTTCTTTTTGTTTACCGTCGAGATCTTCTCAATAGCCTGGGTGCACCTTAGGGCAATGACGGCATAGGAGATCTTTATCCTTCCCGATTTCATTTAATGAGGTTATAGTCAGGTTTAATGACTCCAAAGTCACTATTTTCCGCTATTTTTTTTGGCAGCGAGCTACAGTGAACCAAATGTCCTTACTAGGTAAGTTGGGTTCACTAATACTGAGTTTTAGATGACTATGGCATGTTATCTAAAGGTTAAGCTGTAAATTACTGAGGCTAGACTTGTTGTTTGTGAGTTTTAGTTTACTAACCCTTAAATGCTAAGTTCAAAAATTGAGTCAAAGATTTTGGAACCACAAGCGGCCTGATAAATAAGGTGAATTCTGTGCATCATAATGGACGAGGTGATTATGATGAATCAAGGTCCTACCAATGAAAATTTCGAACAAATTTATCAGAATTACAGGCAGCAGGGTGAAATGCAGGCAGAGCAGGATCAAATGCAGGCCGCTGCCTCGGATGGCAAAGAGTCCATTGTAGCTGTGCGAAAAAATGATGACGGTGATATTATTGCGATTCAAACGTCATCAGGGCGCCAGTTGGATTATATATCTGCTTTGAATGAAGCGAAAGATGGGGTTTTGGCTAATGTAGACGTTTTCCACCGTTATGGACGTGATATCCTGCGAAGTGAACCCGACGGGGTAAAAGAAAACAATCTGGATAACCTCCCCACTTTCTAGGGAAGTCCAAAAAGAGCCCATTGATCGCGATCAATGGGCTCTTTTTTTCTTGTGTGATCAGAAACTCTAAAAATGCTCCAGCACCAATTTGCCAATCATCTTGTTGCTCTCCAGGAGTTCGTGAGCGTGACGAAGATTCTCTGCTGTGATGGGTTCCAGGCGTTGGGTTAAAGTTGTTTTCAACGTGCCAGCATCCACAGCCTTAGCGATGCGATTGAGCAAGATGTGCTGTTCGATCATGTCTTCCGTCTCAAAGAGAGAGCGTGTGAACATGAACTCCCAAACAAAGGTTGCGCTTTTTCGCTTGAGCAGATTGAGGTTAAGCGGTGATTTTGGATCATCAATGGCACAGACAACACCTTGCGGAGAGACCGCTTCACTGATGCCTTGCCAGTGTTTCTCCAAAGCATTCAAGCAGAAGATGTAGGGAACGCTCGAAAATCCCAATGCTTGGAGCTGTGGGAGCAAAGCTTCATGATGATTGACAATATGATCCGCGCCCATGGATGTTACCCAATCCACTGTTTCTTGGCGGGAAGCTGTACCAATGACGGTAAGACCTGCATGTTTCGCCAACTGGATGGCAATCGAGCCTACGCCGCCTGCAGCTCCAATGATTAGCAAGGACTTTGTTTCGTTGGCCCTCGGCTCCTGGGAGATCTTCATTCTTTCAAACAGCGCTTCCCAAGCCGTGATGGATGTTAGAGGCAGAGCCGCTGCTTCTGCAAAGTTTAAAGTCTTTGGCTTGTGCCCGACGATTCGCTCATCCACCAGATGATATTCGCTGTTGCCGCCTTGCCGTGAGATGCTGCCGGCATAAAACACCTCATCCCCAGGCTGAAAAAGAGAACAGTCTTCTCCCGCTTCTTCCACAATGCCTGCCACGTCCCAACCTAATATCTTTGGCGTTTCTTCGATTTTCTCTTTAGGTGAACGAACCTTGGTATCAACGGGATTGACGGAGACTGCAATCACCTTGACCAACAGGTCACGTCCATTTGCTTTTGGCTTTTCTACAGTAAGATCAATCAAACTTTCTGTATTCTCAATCGGAAGGTATCGAGTAAGTCCTATGGCTTTCATGGTATTCAAATAAAGCACTCCTTTACTTCATGTGTTAAACCTAAGTGCTATTTTACCATAGAAAAACTGAAGAAAAAAATGACGGATACATCTTCAACTGCGCTATAATAAGAGAACATATCTTCAGATCGCAGAAGGGAAGTGGCCTGCACATGTTTGCCCGAAGAGAAAGCTTGAATGAGTACATACAGAAGTACCCTGTCACTTTCTCAATGATTGTGATTCAATTGCTTGTCATGGCGGCCATGGAATGGTACGGCTCGTCGCAGGATAGCACCACCTTGCTTCGGTTCGGAGCCATGTTCAACCTGCCAGACATGCATCCTGAGCCTTGGCGATACGTAACGTCCATTTTTATACATATAGGCTGGGAGCATCTGCTGTTTAACAGCTTTGCGATGTATGTTTTTGCCGCACCTCTTGAAAGAATGCTCGGCCTTGCGCGGTACTTTTTATTTTATATTGCCTGCGGTATTATCGGAAATCTGGTCAGTGCTCAACTCCACAGCGGCATTTATATCGGGGCTGGTGCTTCCGGTGCAATTTACGGCGTATACGGCGCTTACTTGTATTTGTCGATCTTTCGCAAGGATATGATTGAATTTGAGACGAGACAAACCGTAATCCCCATAATCGTGATCGGTTTCATATACTCAATTGTGGCTCCTCATGTTGATATCTACGCACATCTTGGAGGTTTCCTTGGGGGATTGGCGCTTACTGCCTTGATGACATTGTTCATCGAACGAAAGCATAAAGAGTTCAGTGAAGATCAGCTGTCGGAAGAGTCATAACCATGGAAACGATAGCGATCGGTCCATTCAATATTACAATTTCTATCTTTATATGGGTATTATCGGCTCTGGCAGGTATCGGAGTACACCGAGTTAGTGTAAGAGGACGTGAACAAGCTCAAATTCTCGCATCTTTGCTGACTAATTCTCTCCTTATTTGGCTTCTGTGCTGGAAATTGAGCTCATTCATATTTGATCCTTCCATTCTATGGAAGGAGCCGCTTGCACTGCTTTATTTTCACGGCGGAGGTAGGGGAGCTTGGCTGGCTAGTGCATTAACAATCGTATATTTGTATACTGCAGGCAGAAAGAATTCGATCACGAAAGAGACGATGCTCGATTCGGTTCTGGTGTTTTTACTGGGAGGTTACTCGGCAAGAACGCTACTTCTTTTGATTTGGGGGGATGGAAACCGACTGACACTGGGGCTGTTGGTGTTTCTGGGGTTGGCGGTTCTTTTCCGCTGGATGTATAGAAAAATGCAGGGAAGCGCTATGACTGCCATACAGCTAATCCTTATATTTGCCATAGGACATGTATTTATTTCCACATTGGGGAGCAATCTTTGGGAAAAAGCGGAAGCTGCCGCGACTTCTTCCACTGTCGGCCTTAAAATAGGGCAGAAGGCGCCTGATTTCGAACTAACGGATAGGAAGGGTCAGTTGTTTAAGTTGTCCGATTATCGAGACCAAACGGTGGTGCTTAATTTCTGGGCG
This sequence comes from Paenibacillus sp. GP183, assembly GCF_900104695.1. Taxonomy (NCBI): domain Bacteria; kingdom Bacillati; phylum Bacillota; class Bacilli; order Caryophanales; family Paenibacillaceae; genus Paenibacillus; species Paenibacillus sp. GP183. The sequence continues at coordinate 917,985 of NZ_FNSW01000001.1, read as the reverse complement.
ACATGGTGTCCGCCGTGCCGTACCGAAATGCCGGAGATGCAGAAATTTTATGAGCATATCAGTGATAATAACGTCATCATCCTGGCCGTAAATGCAACGAATTCGGAAACAAGTATAAGTTCAGTAGGAGATTGGCTGGGGGAGAAAAGATACACGTTCCCTGTTCTTTTTGATTCCAAAGGAGATCTCACCCAAACCTATAGGATTGCCGCATTTCCTTCGACTTACGTCATTCAGCCCGGAGGCCTCATACGATTAAAGCATCAGGGTCCAATGAATGAAGCCATGCTCAAGGAAGCAGTGCGGTAATCGTCTGCTTCTACAACCAGACCTGCTAGTTTACAGAAAATTGGCTAAGACCGATGACATCCATATTTCGGTTGTAGGCAACCACTTGAAGCGGCTCGGAAGCATTCTGCAGCAGGAGATCGACTTCGACTTCCCAATGGGGTTCAAAGGCTATGCCCAGCTTTCGACCGCCTTTGAACAGACCCAAAGCAAACGGTCTGCTGCCGTCCTCTAATTTGGAAAACAGATTTTTTTGAGATATGCTTCTGAAATGAACGGCGCCTGGGTGCCTTGGCATGGTGATCCGCAGAAATACATTGAAAAATTTAGACTGATTCATAAGATTATGGCAGAAGAAGCACCGAATGTGGCGATGGTGTGGTCTCCAAATTTCAGGCCTCTCGACACCATCCATGACTACTATCCTGGAGATGAGCCGATCATAATTTCAGAAGCGGCCGTTGCACATACCGTATTGCCATCCAATAAATCATACCCAGATTGGGCAGAAGCTCAGCTAGGTTATCTGTATGGAGTACTCCCGAGAATATATCCTCAGGTAAAAGCCATCACATACTTCAATTTTAGCCGTGCTCAAGCAGCTCGAACGAATGGTCAGTATGTGTTTGACCTTGGTGAAAACCCTCTTTCCGATGCGCTATATAAACATTTAGTGCGCTCGGAATGGTTTTTGCCCGGTATCGAACTCGGAGCAGACCCTGTTCCTTTTACTTATAAGCCTGTTGGTTCCGGACAATTACCCGCTGGCGGGAAGATGACATTTCTTACACATCATCAAGACCATAACGAGGCTCCCAGCCAATCTGCAGGGCTCCGCCCAATGCTTTTGCACGATCGGCATTTTGTTTTGGAAAATACGTATCCGTTGCAGTTTGAACCTTGCGCCAACCAACATAAGACAAAAATATGGTGTGCTTGCGTCCGTAAACCGTTTCAATTTTTGTGATATCATAGCCAACCCTGCGGTCGGCTCCCAACATGCCAAGGTAAACGCCCGAAACGGGTTCATGCTTAGCGAGAGGTAAAGAAGGTTTTTTTTCCCTGTCTTGTTTGATATACAATTCGGTCTTCATGGAGGGAACAGGTTCTAGAGGTAATGACGAAGGTGCGGACTGAAACTTGATGAATGCCTCCGCACGAGCTTTGTATTCGGCTTCCACTTCAGAAAAACCCGCAAGATCAGCTTCAACAGCTTGCTCTTTCCACCAAGCCAGATCGTCTAGTGTCTTAGCCACTGCGAGTGCAGGCAAAGCCGGGGCATCAAGTCGCGATATTAAAACGAGCGAGAGCAGGAATAATACTCCGAACAGAAAAGAAATTCGGACTAATTTTATAATCGTTCTCATAAACCCACCATTTTTCTATATTGGAATGACTAATTATAACAACTATATTTTATTATGAATGATCTGTGAAGATTATTTTAGCCGTTTACACATCATCAAAATCTCCCTTTCATAGAATAGACTTGGACGCTAATTCTTCTGGTCATCTTCCATAGGGGGACGTATATGAAAAGTAAGCTTTCGGCTGCCTTCACGATCATCATTATACTTAGTATTTGTTTGCTTACTTTAGGATGCAAGCCCCAAATACGTGAAGTTGTCGACACTGAAGCTGAAGTGTCTATTTATCCATTACCCATTAACTTCGAACCCCATGTAAACATCCCAGAACCAAAGGTCGAAGAAGTAGCAGCGATTCCTGCTTTCACGCCTTCTCCTACACCAACTGCTTCACTAATTGTCTCACCAACTGCATCACCAACTGCTTTACCAGCCTCTTCACATTCCGTTCCTGCTCCCATAGCTTCTGTTTTACCGGATCAATCAGGGGAAGTGTCCATACCTGTTCTTAATTATCACAGTATTGGAGTCACGCAGGGCAATACGCTTGTGCTCGATCCGAAGAAACTTACACAGCAGATGGAATATTTGGCAGAGCAGGGCTACAGTCCGCTCACTCTATCTGATTTTATACTCATGTTAGAAAAGAAGAAACCAGCCCCCGCTAAGCCTGTGCTGCTCACTTTTGACGATGGCTACATAGATAACTATGAGCAAGCGATGCCGATCCTCAAGCGGCACGGTTTTCCGGCCACGATCTTTATTTCTCCCGGAACTATTGGGCAAGAAGGCAAAGTGAATTGGATGCAGCTAAAAGAAATGCATGAAGCAGGCTGGGATATACAGCCGCACGGCATGACACATCCTCATCTCCCCGAGCTTACTGCTGCGGAGCAGAAGGGTGAAATAACGCAATCACGCCGACAGATTGAACAGCAGCTCGGAACGAAAGCCGATATATTTTGCTATCCATACGGAGAATTCAATAAACAGACGCTGGCGATTTTGAAAGAAGAAGGGTTTCGTTACGCGTTTACCATAAGACAGGGGAGAACGACATCATCTCAAGATCCTTTTCATCTGAAGCGTATTTATGTGAATAGTGAGGACAGTCTGCTACAATGGAGTAAAAAACTTTAAGATGAAGGCTGGGAATCCATTTGTGTTTAATCTTATTCGCATATCAGGCACACGACAAATATAAGCTCATCATGGCTGCCAATCGTGATGAATTTTATGAGAGACCGACAGCACCTGTTCATTTTTGGGAGGATTATCCGAATATTCTGGCCGGTCGGGATTTACTTAAAATGGGTACATGGATGGGTGTGACTACTGCTGGTCGTTTTGCAGCTCTAACCAATTATCGAAACCCTAAGGAACAAACTGATGGAAAACGTTCCCGCGGAGAGCTGGCAGCAGATTTTTTAAAAAACAATGAGCATCCTGAAACTTATATGTATGAAATGGCAAAAAAACGCAATGTATACCCGGGCTATAATTTGCTCTCAGGGGATGCGAATGGACTCTATTATTATTCGAACACAAATAATAAAGTCCAAAAGCTGGAGCCGGGTATTTACGGGATCAGCAACCATTTATTGGATTCCGATTGGCCCAAGGTTACAAAAGGTAAAGTAGGATTGTCAAAAATAATCACGGAAAGCAACCCTGAAATGGATGAACGGATTTTAAACCTTCTCCAGAAGGCTGATCAAGCCCCCGATGAAATGCTTCCAAATACGGGAGTCGCCTTGGAATGGGAACGAATTCTTTCTCCTATATTCATTAAAAGTGAAGGTTATGGAACAAGGAGTTCGACTGTGCTGTTGATTTCGGATGAAGAGATTAGTGTCAGGGAGCTGGTTTACTCACATGATGGAATGAAGGACCATAAGTATTCAATGCCGATTCAATAGTAACCTGATCCTCATATATGCTATTATCACGGGGAAAGGGGGATAAGCATGAACCATCCATTTCCAATCATTACCGCCCATAGCGGATGCATGAATACACTTGACAACACGCTGCTATCTGTTGAAACCGGGCTCAAGCTGGGGGCAGACGTCATCGAAGAAGACATTATGGTCACTAAGGACGGAGTCCCTGTGCTTTCCCATGATGACATCTGGACTACACCGGCTGGCTGGGAGTACAGAATTTCCCAATCGACCTTTGAGGAGATCAGTCTTCTCCAATTCGAAGTGAAACAGGGAGATCATCGAGAGACGACTCGCATATATAAGCTTGAAGAGATGCTTCCATTGATCCAAGCTTCGGGAAAAATCGCCAATCTGGACCTGAAGGACGATCAGAGCATCGAGCCCGTGGCAGCTTTATTGAAAAAGCACGGTCTTTTGGAACAAGCTTTTTATTCCGGATGCGAGAAGGACCGAGCTATGAAGGCGCAGCAATCGAACCCGGAAATACGAAAAATGCTTAATGTGGATGCTCGCAATTACTTATCCATGGCATACAAAGATATGGTTGAACAAATTTGCCAGGATGCGCTGGATGCTGCTTGTTACGGGATTAACCTCCATTACCTTGCTGTCCGTCCGGAACTTGTGGAGTATGCTTCTTCCAAAGGATTGCCTATTTATATTTGGACCGTGAATGAAGAAAGCTTGATGAAACAGTACGCCGAAATGGGCGTGGCCTCGATTACAACTCGCAATGTCCTTGCACTGGTGCAATTAAAACAGAGAATGCAACGTTAACTCAAACGAAAGCCAAAGCGAAATGGGCTGTCCCAAAGGTCTGTAAAGATCTGCGGGAGAGCCCATTTTCAATATGGATTTAAACCAAGCTCCATTCACATTTCCAAAGGGGCTTTTTTACTATTTTTTCGACTTGTACAGAAGTGCCGTTTTCAAGATGAGAGGATTCACATATGTATGTATGATCAAAAAAATAACAGAAGAGTGGGATTGCGGTGTCCATTGGAAAAATGCAAAAATACAAAGAAATGATGCAACAACACGTACTTCGCCCCTATTTACCTGAAACTCACTGGCTAACGCGCAGAAGGACTTTAAAAATGCTGAGATCCTATTCTTCCATCTTCATTAAACCAGATAAAGGCAGTGGAGGATCAGGGATCATCAGAGCCAAGAGAAAGGGAGAAAGGTATGAGGTACGCTGCAATCAAGAACGTAAATATGTTCGAGCACAATCCATATATGAAGTGATTAAGTTCTTCAGAAAGCCGTCCCAACGCTATCTTGTGCAGAGAGGTCTTCGATTGGCCAAGTACAAGGGCGCCATTTTTGATGTGCGTATTTACATGCAGAAGCCGGAATCAGAATGGATGATTTCCGGCAAGGTTGCTCGCGTGGCCTCACCGCGTAAATTTGTGACCAATTTCCAAAAGGGAGGGCATGCGGCATCCTTGCGAGAAGTGCTCTCGACCCTCTTTCCAAATAGCGGTAATAAAGTGAATAGTCGACTGGAACGAATAGAACAACTATCCTATATCATTGCCAAAACACTTGATAAACAGCATTCTCTGCGTGAACTGGGGGTTGATCTTGCCATTGAAAAGAACGGACGTATATGGATCATCGAAGCCAATTCGAAGCCTGGCCATATGCTGTTCACTCAGCTTAGCGATAAATCCGAGCTGAATACCATTTTGGAAAATAAGCATTTGATTTACAGTAGCGGGAGTGAGCTTCCATGAAAAAAACTAGTCAATTAAAACAAATCATTCAATCGCAAAATCTGGATTTTATTATGGAAGCCCACAGCGGCTTGTCGGCTAAAATTGTTGAAGAGACAGGATTTAAAGGGATTTGGGCCAGCGGATTATCCATATCGGCAGCCATGGGCCTCAGGGACAATAATGAGGCTTCCTGGACGCAGGTCCTGGAGGTTCTGGAATTTATGAGCGATTCCAGTTCCATTCCGATTCTGCTTGATGGGGATACGGGCTACGGAAACTTCAACAATGCCAGGAGGCTGGTCAGCAAGCTGGAGCAACGCCAAATTGCTGGGGTGTGCATAGAAGATAAACAGTTTCCGAAGACCAATTCCTTCATAAATTCCACGGCTCAACCGCTTGCCGATATCGATGAATTTTGCGGCAAAATTAAAGCCATGAAGGATACTCAGCTCGACGATGATTTTATAGTTGTAGCCAGAGTGGAAGCATTTATTTCGGGATGGGGACTGGAGGAGGCCTTGCAGCGTGCGGAGGCTTATCGGCGTGCGGGTGCCGATGCGGTGCTTATTCACAGCAAGAGGCCGGATCTGGTGGAGATTGAGTCGTTTATGAAAGAGTGGGGCGGGCGATTGCCGGTTGTTATTGTGCCTACCAAATATTATTCCATACCGACTAAACGTTTTCAGGAGCTTAAGATTAGCCTCGTAATTTGGGCAAACCATAATTTGCGAGCATCCATAGACGCTATGCAAAAAATATCCAGTCAAATATTCAAGGAGGAAAGCCTAGTCCATATCGAAAACAGCATCGCGTCCGTCGAAGAAGTGTTCCGGCTTCAGAGAGCGGAAGAGCTTCAGGCGGCAGAACAAAAATATTTTCCTTCCATGAAAAAAGATTCGGGTGAGGACTTATGATCAATACAAGGGTATTTGGCGAAAAGCTGAAAAAATCAGGATTTACTCTGTTTAGCGGTGTTCCGTGCTCTTTCTTGAAAAGTTTAATCAATTATGCGATCAACGAATGTGAATACGTGGCGGCTGCGAATGAAGGCGATGCTGTAGCCATTGCTTCTGCTGCATGCATGGGAGGAAAAAAGCCTGTCGTTCTCATGCAAAACTCGGGTCTGACGAACGCCGTTTCACCCTTGACCTCTCTAACCTACCCCTTCCGGATTCCCCTGCTCGGATTTGTCAGTCTGCGTGGTGAACCAGGTATTCCCGATGAACCACAGCATGAATTGATGGGCCGAATCACTACTCAATTGCTGGATTTAATGGAAATAGAGTGGCAGTATTTGTCCATGGATCCAGAAGAGGCGGAGCATCAATTATTGCAGGCCGATCAGCATATTGCCCGGAATCGATCTTTTTTCTTTGTCGTCAGAAAAGGAACGTTTGATGATGAAGTATTGAAAACCCGCATAATGGACCCTTCAGAGAGTGAACTGCCTGCGCGGTATCAAGCGCTGACTGTCATTCATTCTTGCATGGATTCGAGAACGGTACAGCTTGCCACCACTGGAAAAACCGGGCGGGAATTATTTGAAATCGAAGATGCTGACAATAATTTATATATGGTAGGCTCCATGGGCTGTATCAGTTCTTTTGGGCTTGGATTGGCGCTGACTCAAACAAGCAAGGATATTGTCGTTATCGACGGGGACGGTTCCTTGCTCATGCGCATGGGAAGCCTGGCTACCAACGGCTATTACCATCCGCCCAATATGATTCATATTTTGCTTGATAACCAAGTACATGGATCTACCGGGGGACAAAGTACGGTATCTCCCAATATCAGCTTCGTCGAGATTGCTGCTTCCTGCGGCTATGCAAAGTCTCTAAAGGTTGACAGCCTGGAAAAGTTGGAAGCTTGCTTGAATGAGTGGAAACAATCCAAAGGGCTGACCTTCCTGTATATGAAAATTTCCAAAAAGGACAAGGAAGAGCTTGGCCGGCCCCATATCAAACCATATGAGGTCAAAGAACGCCTTCAGCGCTTCTTAATAAATCCATCTTCGGGGAGTCAAGATGAGGTGGATTTATGAAGGCGATAAAGAGAACCATTCTGCTTAATCCCGGTCCAGCGACCACAACCGACAGCGTGAAATATTCGCAGGTGGTTCCGGATATGTGTCCCAGAGAATCGGAATTTGGCTGTTTATTGGAATATGTCTCAACAGAGCTCACCCGCTTGGCAGGCGATCCGAGCCTTTACACAACGATTTTGTTCGGCGGTTCCGGCACTGCAGCGGTAGAATCCATACTTAGCTCGGTCCTGGATCATGAAGCTTTGCTTATCATCAATAACGGAGCTTATGGAAAACGAATGTGTGAGATCGGGGCAGCTTATGGGTTGAATTACATGGAATTTCAGAGCCCTGCCGACAATGTAATTGATTTGGATGCTTTGGAGAGCTATATTCAAACGTCTGAAAAGAGATTCTCCCATCTTGCTATCGTGCATCATGAGACAACAACCGGGTTGTTGAACGATATCAAGGCAGTTGGAGACCTATGCGGGCGGTACCGGATCGATATGATTGTGGATGCCATGAGTTCATATGCGGCCATACCGATTCAAATGAAAGAAATGAATATTCGTTATTTGGCTTCAAGCTCCAACAAGAACATTCAAGGTATGGCAGGGGTTTCTTTTGTCATAGCAGAAACAAGCAATTTGGACCGTCTAAAATACTTGAAGCCGAAGAATTACTATTTAAATCTGTATGATCAATATAAGTATTTTTCAGAACATCGGCAAATGCGCTTTACCCCTCCAGTCCAAACCTTATATGCGCTTAAACAGGCGATAGACGAGTTAATTCAGGAAACTGTGTTGAAAAGATATGAAAGGTACACTCAGTCGTGGAATACCTTAATTAATGGCATCACCCGGCTGGGGCTGACGCATATGATCCCTGAATCCTGTCATTCCAAAATCGTCACCTCCATTATAGAGCCAGATCGTGAAGGTTATGATTTCCAAACCATGCACGATTATTTTTATAAAAATAGCATCATTATATATCCCGGCAAACTCGATGGACGGCGAACATTCAGGATATCAACTATGGGAGACATCACCTATAAGGATATTGAAACGTTTTTGGAGCTGCTTGATCGATATCTTGTTAGCATAGGCTTTGAAGGGAGAAGGGTGAATGTCAATGAAGTCAGCGAAAACAAATAAATGGTTTAAATATAGGTATTTGAAAAGAGCAGGAAGTTTAAGCCGCTATTTGCCGGAAACACTGATGCTGTCACAGAAGTCTCTGTGGGAGCTTATTTCCAAATATGGTCAAGTCATCGCCAAGCCGATAAATGGCAGCCGGGGGCGCGGTGTCATACAAGTAACTTCCCTTGGAAATCATGAATATGTCTTGCATTATGAGAAAACAAAAATCACTTTACAGGGGAAAGACAGCACCTATCAATATATAACAAGCATTACCGGTTCCGATCCCTATATGGTTCAACGCCTAATCTCCCGACCGACGATCGATGGACGTCCCTTTGACATGCGGGTCATCACACAACGCAGAAGAAATTCTCCCGTATGGAAGGTCACAGCGAAAGTTGCCAAAGTCGCAGGCGAAGGTTATATCGTTTCCAACAACACCAGGAGCGGGGGAGAGATGCTTTTGGTTAATAAAGCTCTTCGAAAATCCTCAATCCATCATCTATCCAAACGAAAATTGCTGCTAAAAATAGATAAAGTCGCTTTACAAGCTACCCGAAGATTAGCCGCTTATTTCAAAGGCCATAGAATATACGGCATGGATATGGGTCCTGACCAAAGAGGGCATATCTGGATTATTGAAGCGAATTTGTTTCCGGCGATGTCCCATTTTCTCAAGCTGAAGGATAAAACCATGTATCGTCGAATCACCTCATATAAATCTGATTGAGCATAAAGATCGCAAAATTGCGGTCTTTTTGTTTTATTTGATGGTTGAATTAATCGAACAAATGTTCTATAATAAACGAGAACACTTGTTTGAAAATTTGAAAACTTCCGAATGAACATATAAAATAATAGTATCCGTATCCAAATTATAAAGGAAGCATGGCGGATGGAAGGTGTGGGAAAGGTGAATGACCGGTATTTAGAGGTAGACGAGGCGATAATTTATATTCATCAAAATATTTATGAGCCGCTTTCGCTTTCCCGATTGGCCGATCATGTGGCTTATAGTCCGTATCATTTCATGCGTATTTTTAAAGAAAGAATCGGTTTATCCCCACTGTATTATGTTTCTTCCCTCCGACTGCAGAGGGCAAAAGAGTTATTGCTGAACACAAATTTGAGCATTCGCGATATTGGATTGGAGATTGGTCAACAGAGTTTGGGTACCTTCACCACTCGATTTACCGAACGTGTAGGTGTATCGCCATCCGACTTTCGGAACTCGGCGCTTCAAGCGGACAATCAGCTGCGTTCCTTGCAGAAGCTTCAGGATTGGGGTACTTCACCGCTTACATTCAATCCGCATGCCAGAATAGAAGGGACGATCAAAGCTGAAGCACCTTTCGAGGGAGTCATTCTCATCGGCTTATTTGCCAAGCCCATTCCTGAAGGTTTACCTCTGTATGGTACTTTGATTTCTTCAACAGGGCGATTTTGCTTTGATGGTGTGAAACCAGGCACTTATTACCTGATGGCTACATCGGTCTCTTGGGGTATGCAGGCCATGGATATTCTGCTTCCGCGGACAACCTTGCGCACCCGATCGAAGAAGCCGATCATAGTCGGACACTCTTCAACTGTTCCCCATCAGAAGCTTACGCTGCATGTTCCTCATCCGGACGATCCTCCCATCCTGATTTCCCTGCCTCTATTGATGAATAATTTCCTCAATCAAGTTATTCAACACAGCCATTGATATGATCTAACCGTGCTTGTGTTGATTAGCGATATGACTTGATCAATGTGATGGCTGCATTAACAACATCTGCTGCAGTGCCATCTTCGCCAAAAAACCTGGAACACATCGAGTTCCCTTCGAGCAATATGAACAGCTGCCGGGCAAGGTGCTGAGGTGATTTCAATCCGGCTTGTTCACAAATAGATTCCAACCGCTTGATGATGGATTGTATATGCTGCACAGCTGCTTCATTCACCATATGTTCTTGTGAAGGGAACTCTACTGCAACAGCCTGGTTGAGACAGAACATCGACTGGGGGCATGATGATTGCTGCTTTGCTACAGACTCGAAGATCGCGATGAGCTGCTGTTCCGGTTCTGTAATTTCATCAATCGTTTTCTCAAACCATTCCCAGTAGAACTCGCTTGAACGCTCCAAAATAGCAACAATGAGGTGATCCTTCGAAGGGAAGTGCTTGTACATAGTCATTTTTGTAATTCCCGATTCAGCTGCAATCGTATCGACACCAACAGCATGAAACCCTTTTTGAAAAAATAAATTGCATGCGGTTTCCAGGATCTGTTCGCGTGCAGCTGATTTCTTTCCGTCTACTTTTATCATGATAACCCTCTTCTCTTATTAGTTGACATTATACAGATCTGTCTGTATAATGTCAATGTGATTGTATACTAACCTGTATGTATAAGAAAGAAAGGAGAATATAGCAATCGAAAAGAAATTTTGTCTTTTGTTATATGCTAAAGTAAGGTAGCGGACAATCATAAAAACAGGAGGGATTGATAGAGAAATGAATACTGTGGAGAGTAACAGTAATACCCCATCTATAGCGGACACTTCAGATATAAAGAAAAGTGTTCCTTGGATTTATTACGTAATCTTTTTTGCCGTACTGAATGAATCGGTGTTCAATGTATCCACCCCCAACATTGCCAAGCAATTCGCACTGGATGCTGCCGGCGTAAGCTGGGTAGTGACGATCTTTTTTATCGTCTTCGGTGTGGGAATGGTCATTTTCGGAAAACTATCTGATATGTTCAGCGTCAAGAAACTGATTACAATCGGAATCGTCCTTTACAGCGTGGGTTCCATTTTGGGATTTGTTTTGCAATCCTGGTACCCCGGAGTTATTTTATCCCGGGCTATACAAGGGGCAGGCGGATCAGCAATCCCCGCATTGGTCTTTGTCATCGTGGCGAGATTTTTTACGCAGGAGGAACGGGGGAAATTGTTTGGAATCATCACATCGACCGTATCATTTGCGGTTGGGATCGGACCTGTACTCGGCGGTTACATCGCAGGATCATTCCACTGGTCCTATTTGTTTCTTATAGCGATACCCGTAGTTGTCGCCATCCCTTTTTTCCAAAAATTCCTGCCAGTAGAGCAGCGTAAAGAAGGAAAATTGGACTTTATTGGAGCGCTGCTGCTGTGTATTTTTGTATCGATGGTGATTTTGTTTACAACAAATACAAGCTTGATTTATTTACTCATTGCTATAATCTCGCTGATCCTATTTATCGTTCAAATCCGACGAGCTAAGGAGCCTTTTGTAGAACCCGGACTTTTCACCAATACATTATACAGAAACGGTCTCATCATTGGATTTTTTATTTTTGGCACTGTGATGTCCGTGATGTTTGTAATCCCGCTTATGCTGAATAAAATGTACGGCTTGAACCCGGAGAGTATTGGGCTTATCATGTTCCCGGGAGCTATAAGCGCTGTTATATTCGGAAGAGTCGCCGGCAATATGACGGTCAAGCGGGGAAGTCATTTCGTCGTCTATCTTGGACTGTTTTTAATCGCGCTGAGTCTTCTTCTGCAATCTTCATCCATCGGGCTTTGGGTTTGGTATATTGGAGCCGCCCTTATTATGATGTATATCGGGTTTTCCTTCATGCAGACCGCATTAACCGAAAGTATAGCGCAAGTTTTGCCTCCTCACCAAATCGGTGTCGGAATGGGTTTCTTCAATATGGCATCGACGATTGCTGGGGCGGTCGTGACAGCACTGGTTGCAAAGGCGATAGAGAAAGAGCTGTTCGCTTTTCCGCTTCATCCTTTGCTTTCGGATTCACATGCGTTCATGTACGGCAATCTTATTTTGATCCTAAGCTTGATTGTCGTAGCGAGCGCGCTCTTATATTACTTTTCATTCGGTAAAAAGGTCCCGCAAACAGTCACAAATCCAAACTAAAATTCCCTGCTGTCGCAAACCCCTATATCGAAAATCCCACCTCTGGTGCTAAGCCGAGGTGGGATTTTTTTTGTCTAAATGAACGGACCGGATGAGGTGAAATCAACCTCACTAATAAAATCATGCAAATATGTAAATAATTTGGACATCTGATTTTCCGGAGGGACCTATGGCTTATAATATGAATAAGCTTTGCATAAAAGCAAGAGAACTTGCACTGCAGCATTCAACCAGAGAAGTGCGCTCCCAGCCCAAATACTTATGGAATCAATTCGAACAACATATAAAAAGTTTAAGGGAATTTGCAAATTCCTTGCAAAACCAACCAGCAAGCTGTGCCCAACCTGCCGAAGAATGGCTGCTCGATAACGCTGATTTTATTGATGAACAGGCGTTGGAGGTAAAAGCTCATTTGTCTGACCGAGCTCTTGGTTACTTGCCCCGCCTCCGCAAGAACGATGATTTGAGAATACAATCTCTATGTGAAGATTATTTGGAACAGGTCGAAGGGGTATTGGATGAGGAGACTGTTGTTACTTATTTTAATGCCTATCAGGAGGTTTCTGCATTATCGCTTAATGAGAACTGGTCCATTCCACTCTTTCTGCGGATGGCTTTGATCGAAAGATTGGCAGGAACGATGTCGCTTGTTCGTGAACGCCGGGAGGTTTGCATTCAAGTGGAACGGATGCTTTCACGAATAGAGTCGTCCAAATTAAATCCGGAATCGATCAGCGCAGAATTAGAATCGGCCGGGCAAACCGTTCCATTATCGGGACCATGGATCGTTCAATTGATCAGTCACTTACGGGAATTTGCGGACGATTCCGCTACTGTGCGCGAATGGTTGATATGCAATATGGAGAACGGTTCGGAAGACCTCGATCGCATCATCTCCTATGAGCATCAGCTTCAGGCTTCCTATCAGTTGACTGCAGGCAATTTGATCAGCAGTTTGCGTAATAACGAGCGCAGGGATTGGGGTGACCTGTTCGAACGGAACAGTTTGATTGACCGAACATTTCGCCAAGAATGCACAGGAACTTATCCGCTTCTCGATGCTTCCAGCCGTATTGAGATGCTTAAAGGTGTGAGTAAACTAGCCAGGCGTATGCATGTTCCTGAAGGTTTGATTGCGAGTCAGGCCATAGATCTTGCAAAGGATGTGAAAGACAGGGTCCGTGAAACTCAGGAGAAGTTGAATGACCCTCTGAGATCGGAGTTTGCGGCCTATTATATATTCGAAGCAGAAGGGATCAAGCAACTGACAAAATCCCTTCGACAATGCAGCACACCCCGATTTTCACCGGTAAGCCATCTTTTCAACCGTCCGGCAGGAACTTATTTTGCATTGTTGATAGGTTTGTTTTTATTGATTTTGATAGCCTTTAGCGATTGGATCAGCAGTGGACGCGGTTTTACGATAGCAGCGAGGATTGCCGTACTACTGTTATTGTGTCTTCCTGTAAGCGAGTGGGTCATCACATGGCTTCATTTTGGGATCGAGAAGTTATGCCGTCCCCGGCCATTGCTTCGTTACGATTTTTCAAACGGTGTACCGGCTGAAGCAGCTACGATGGTCGTCATCCCTGCAATATGGTCAACGCCTGAAGAGGTGAAGGAATTTACGGATCGTCTGGAAATCCATTATTTGGCCAATCGGGATCCTAATATTCATTACGCCCTCTTGGGGGATTTTATCGATGCGCTGGAGAGTAAGCTTCCGGGAGATGAAGACCTGGTTGCAATTGCAAAAGAAAAAATCGTGAAATTAAACGAAAGGTATGGAGGCCCGGAAGGAACGACCTTTCACTTTTATCAGCGCATCAGGCAGTGGTGCCCAACGGAGAGGGTCTTCATGGGCTGGGAACGAAAGCGCGGAAAATTGGTGGAGTTTGTCGAGCTGCTTAGAGGAAAGACGGACACGAGTTATGAGTTCACCACAGGGGATACGACTGTGCTTTCTCACATTCGCTACATTATAACGTTGGACGCTGACACACAGCTTCCCCTGGGGAGCGCCCAACGGATGATCGGCACGCTGCATCTTCCGTATAACAGGCCGCGCTTAAATCAGGCACGTACGCGGGTGGTTGAAGGCTATGGTGTGCTTCAACCGCGTATCGGTATAAGCCATGAGTCAGCCATGCAATCGCATTTTGCTTGGTTCTGGTCGGAGCCGGGAATGGATCCCTATGCTTTTGCCGCCTCCGATCCATACCAGGATGCATTGGATCAAGGTATATTTACCGGAAAAGGTATTTTCGATGTCGATGTGTTTGCCGAGTTATTGTGCGAGCGTATCCCCGAAAATATTGTGCTTAGTCACGATTTGCTCGAAGGAGGATTTTTGCGGGCAGGACTGCTGTCGGACATTGAGCTGATCGATGACCATCCATCCAACTTCATGTCCTATCAGAAACGTATGCACAGATGGGTACGCGGTGATTGGCAGCTGCTTTGCTGGCTGTTTACCCGTGTGTGCGATCGCCGGGGGACGCTGAGGCCAGTCCATCTGTCCGTTCTTACACGCTGGCAAATGATCGATAATCTTCGCCGCAGCCTGCTTCCGATAGCGTATTTTACTATTATTATACTCTCTCTTAGCATTCTTCCGGGTTCCCCGATACGTTGGTTTGCTCTTGTGCTGGCAACTATGTTCTTGTCGGTGATCAGACTGATCTTTGCAAGTACGAGAGACAATTGGCATCCCCGCAGAGTAGGGTCTGCAGCTGTACATGTCTTGATCACCATCTTGACGTTACCGTTTCAAACGGCAGTGCTGCTTGATGCGATCGGAAAAACTATTTACCGGCTCTGGATCAGCAAGCGTCATCTGCTCGAATGGACCAGCTCCTCTCATATTGAGCGCAATAACCGGGGGAAGCGTCATTCGACTTTGCTCGGCACACGCGGCGGATATTTATTAATATTCCTCTTTGCATTGGCTGCTGCGATGCAGAGCAATCAGGTCATGATGTGGTCAAGCCTTACGCTTGGATTAATTTGGGTTCTTGCTCCACTTGTTATCCGCTGGTTAGACCAGCCTATTGCAATCGAAGAGCAGCCAATCACACCAGCGGAGGAAGATCAACTGAGGGAGTTGGCCAAACAAATTTGGGCGTTTTATGAACATTTTGCGGGTGCTCAGGACCATTGGCTGCCGCCGGACAACGTTCAAATCGATCCTCCCAACGGTGTTGCGCATCGTACGTCTCCAACCAATATCGGTTTTTTGCTTACCTCGACCCTGGCTGCACGTGATTTCGGATTTATAAATACACCGCAGCTTGTAGAGCGTTTGGAGCGAACTGTCAGTACTGTTGAACGATTGGACAAATGGAACGGAAATCTCTATAACTGGTACGATACCCTCTCGCTCGCTATGCTGCCGCCGGCCTTTGTCTCAACTGTGGACTCAGGCAATTTTGTTGCCAGCCTGATGACGGTCAAGCAAGGGTTAGCGCATTGGATGGAGACCGACTCCACAGTAATGGGTGCGGAAGAACGCTCCGATGAGCAGCACCCTGCTTTTAACAATTGGCTGGAGACAGGCAACCAATTGATCGACCGTCTGGAGGCATTGATTGCGGCAACGGATTTTCGTCCGCTTTATGACCATAAAGCCAAATTATTCATTCTGGGATACCATGTGGGAACCGGTGAACGTGACAACATTCTTTACGATCTTTTGGCATCTGAAGCAAGACAAACCAGCTTTGTGGCCATCGCCCTGGGGCAAGTTGCCGCGTCTCACTGGTTAGCGCTTGGCCGCACAGTCAAAAAACTAGGGAAACAAACCGTACTGATTTCGTGGTCAGGTACTATGTTTGAATATATGATGCCTTGGTTGACCATGCGCAGCTATTGGAACACCATATGGCACAGCACGTATAGCGGCGTCGTCAAGCGGCAAATCGAATACGCTCGTGAAAGAGGGGTTCCTTTTGGCATTTCGGAATCCGGCTATTACGCATTCGATTATCAACTGAATTACCAATACCGTGCATTCGGAGTTCCTGGACTAGGCTTCAAACGCGGACTTGAAGAAGACCTGGTTGTGGCGCCTTATGCGACGGTGATGGCACTGCCTTTTTCAATATGTGAAGGGATGAAAGATTTAGAACGGATGGAGAAGCTCGGAGCACGCGGGCAATATGGCTTTTACGAGGCCATTGATTTTACTGCAGGGAGAATGCCGGAAGGCGATAATTGCAAGGTTATCCGCAGCTTTATGGCACATCATCAAGGAATGAGCCTGCTGACGCTTGCCAATTTGCTGCTGCCGCGTAAAATGTATGATCATTTTCATAACGATAAACGTGTACAGGCGGCCGAACTGCTGTTAAAAGAGCGTATACCTTACGGGACTTCCAATTATAATCGGGACATAACCGTGCAGACGCGAATCCAGAAGCCGAAGCTTGCAGAATCTTCCCGGCAGCAGGAATATCTTCCTGCCCAAACGACAGTGCCTGAAGTGAATGTACATTCGAACGGATCGTTTACGACGGTTGTCACGAATAGCGGCAGCGGATTTATCAAGTACGAAGGCATGAATGTATCGCGCTGGCGAGAAGATCCGGTGGCAGACCCTTGGGGCAGCTATATGTATATTCGGGATGTTGAAAGGGACAAGGTATGGTCTCCAACCTTTCAGCCTTGTCGAATACCGACGGACAAACTGCGTGTGCAGTTTTCGCAAGAGCGATCTGTTTTCCTGAGTGAAGACGGGGAAATGCAGACAACGCTTGAAATTACTGTATCGCCCGAATCGAACCTTGAGCTGCGCAAGTTGACACTTTATAACACTGGAAGCGAAGCCAGAATCATAGAGGTGACGACATTTCTTGAAATTGCATTAGCGCCTTCAGATGCGGACAAAGCTCACCCGGCTTTCACCAAGCTATTCATCGAAACGGACTTTGAGTCGGGTGCGGAATGCCTGTTCGCGCGCAAACGTCCACGTGATACCGGAGAGAAAGCCATATGGGCCTTTCATACTTTAATGACCAACGAAGGGTCTCTCGGACCTGTGGAATATGAAACCGATCGCTCCCGTTTTATCGGCAGAGGATCTACATTAGCCAGACCCATAGGGATCGAATCCCGGCTTGGCAACACGACAGGCTCAGTTGCTGATCCAGCGTTTGTCATGCGAAGGCGCTTAATAATCGAGCCTGGAGTACGCGTCCACCTGACCGCTGTTACAGGCGTAGCTGAGACGAAGGAGCAATCGGTAGAAATCGTACAGCAGCTTTGTCAGGAACAGCAAGTGGAGAGGTATTTCCAGCTTGCCTGGACACGGAGTCAAATCGAACTGCAGCATTTGCGCATTACATCCGCTGAATTGGCCGTTTTTCGATTGTTAGCGGGACGTGTGGTGTATGCCTCACCACTACATGCAGAACGTGAAAAAAGTATTATTGCCAACAAAAAAGGGCAGCAGGGACTATGGGCATACGGAGTCTCCGGTGATCGGCCTATTGTTATGGTACGAATTTCGGATTCGACGAACCTGTCATTTATAACCAAGCTTCTTGTTGGTTATGAATATTTGCGGCATAACAGACTGTTTATCGATCTGGTCATATTAAACGAGTCGGAAGGTGGGTATCAGCAGGACTTGCAGGAAAACCTGCGGCGATCAATGGAACAAATTGTCGGAGGACAAGCTGCAGGAGATGATGGGGTCCACATTTTGCCCGCTGCTCAGTTATCGGAAGACCACAAGTTGTTGTTTTTTGCAGTTGCCCGCATTGTGCTTCGTGCTGACGGCCCGAGTCTGAGGACACAGCTTAAAGCAGCAGGTCGAAGCTATCCGCATGTGGAGCCGCCACCTCTAACCGTAACGGCAACGCCGAATCGCTTCGTTCCTGTTCACGCAGATGAAACGAACGCCCCCCTTTTTTACAACGGTTGGGGAGGTTTCTCTCAGGACGGCAGGGAGTATGAAATCGTTCTGAAAAATGGCAGCTGCTTACCGTCACCGTGGATTAATGTGATGGCCAATCCGCGATATGGCTGTATCGCTTCCGAATTATATACGGGTTACACATGGTGGAAAAATAGTAGAGAATGCAAATTGACCCCATGGTCGAACGATCCCGTTCTTGACCAGCCCGGGGAAGTGTGTTATTTGCGAGACGAAGAAAGCGGGGAGTATTGGACGACGGCACCGGCCCATCCGTATGCAGCGTCCTCCTATAAGGTTGCGCACGGACGGGGTTATTCGCGTTATCAGCAAGTAAGCCATGGTCTTCAGCAGGAAATGACTGTTTTTGTACCGCTCGAAGATCCAGTCAAGGTCATCCGATTGAGGCTGCAAAATATGACCGCCGAGCTGCGGAGATTATCCGTTACTTATTATGCCGAATGGGTTTTGGGCGTTCATCGTGAAGGAAATTCTTCATTTGTCGTCACGGAGTGGGATGAGCAAAATGAACTATTGACGGCACACAACACATACCAGGAAAATTTCCGGAATGCAACCGCCTTTTTAGCTGTGAATCCACTCGTGAAATCGCCGGATGAACTTAGCAGTCAGAGGACGTTCATGGAAACGTCATGGACAGGGGATCGCATGGAGTTTTTAGGCCGAAACGGTAATATCGAGCACCCTGCGGCCATGCATCGACTTCATCTCTCCGGGAAAACAGGACCGTCTTATGATGTTTGCGGAGCGCTACAAGCCAAATTTCTGATAGAGCCTCATTCGGAACAAACCGTCTATATCCTGCTCGGCTGCGATCATTCCCTTGATCAGGTTGGAAAGCTTGCAAAGAAATACCGGGAATCTGCAGTTTGCGAACGTGAATTTGAGAATTTGCAAAAATTTTGGAACGGAGTTCTGGGAGCCGTTACGGTTTCGACACCCAGCCCGGAGATGGACATGATGCTGAATAACTGGCTGCTTTACCAAACGCTTTCCTGCCGGATGTGGGCGCGATCCGCCTTTTATCAAGCAGGCGGAGCCTATGGCTTCCGGGATCAGCTGCAGGATTCGCTGGCCTTGCTGCACAGTCGTCCCGATCTCACCAGGGCGCAAATCCTGCTCCATGCCGTGCACCAATATGAGGAGGGGGATGTGCAGCATTGGTGGCATGAGGAGACAGACCGCGGCATCCGCACCCGTTTTTCCGATGATTTATTGTGGCTGCCATATGCTGTGTCCCGATATCTCGAGCATACCGGAGATGATGGTCTGCTGGAGGAAATCGTGCCGTATCTGCACAGTAAACCTCTTGGTGAAGAGGAGCATGAACGATATGAACCTACCGTATTATCCGAGCAAAGCGGTACGATTTTCGAGCACTGTTTACGTGCTTTAGACTATGGACTGCGTTTTGGAGAGCATGGACTGCCATTAATAGGAATTGGAGACTGGAATGATGGGATGAGCCGGGTAGGTGCGGAAGGGCGCGGCGAAAGCGTATGGCTCGGCTGGTTCCTGGGCGATGTTTTGAGGAGAGTAGCCGATCTGTGTGAACATCGTGGCGATCATGAGCGGGTGGATCATTACCGGATTATGCATGCGCAGCTTACTGCTTCCCTCGATCAAGAGAGCTGGGACGGACAGTGGTACCGGCGGGCTTTCACCGATGCCGGACAATGGCTCGGTTCCATTCATAATGCGGAATGCCGAATTGATGCCATTGCCCAATCGTGGTCCGTCATCTCAGGAATGGCGCCGCAAGACAAAGCCTTGCAGGCTATGCGGTCATTCGATCGCGAGCTGGTGGACCGCCGCTTGTCGGTTGCGCATATTTTGTATCCGCCATTTGATCGGACGGAGCCAAGCCCTGGATACATCCAGGGTTACCCTCCCGGTATTCGTGAGAACGGCGGCCAATATACCCACGGTGTCATCTGGAGTATTATAGCTTGGTGCGGGCTTGGGGATGGGGACAAAGCATTCGAGTTGTTCAACATGTTCAACCCGATCATGCATACAAAGTCACCTGCGGAAGTCCAGAGGTATGCCGGAGAGCCTTATGCTATGGCGGCCGACATCTATACGGAGGAGCCTCATAGAGGCCGTGCCGGTTGGACATGGTATACAGGCGCAGCGGGCTGGATGTATCAGGCAGGGATTGAAGGGATTCTCGGTCTGCGCCGAAGAAGGGAGAGGCTGTTCATTTGCCCTTGTATTCCAAGGGAATGGCCGGAGTTTTCCATCAGCTATCGGTTTGGAAGATCAGAGTATCGCATAACCGTTAAGAATCCTTCCCACAAGTCAAGCGGACATAGTGATTTATGGATGGACGGACAAAAGGTCGACCTTGCCGAAAACTGCACACAAGAGGGTCCTTTCGTACGATTGATTGATGATAACCAGATACACCGTGTTGAGCTGACGTTGTAGAGTTTATTTTTAATAGCCATCCTCTAGCATAACCATGCAAAAGGGATGGCTTATTTTAAGAGTTCTATAGTAGACAAGCCCTTAATAAGATGTAAAAGTAATCCAAGAATTAAGGGGTGTCTCTCTTAATATGAATATCTACATAAGCTATATCCTGTTAGGATTTTCCTTGGCTGCTCCAATTGGTCCCGTGAATGCCGCGCAGCTCGACAAAGGCATTCGGTTTGGATTTCTGCATGCCTGGTTAGTAGGCCTGGGCGCCATGTTAGCGGATGCACTTTTCATGCTCCTTATTTACTTCGGCTCTGCTCATTTTCTGGCGACCCCGTTTGCCAAAACATTCCTATGGTTGTTCGGCGGCTTCGTTCTCATTTATACCGGCGTGGAAAGCATCAAGAACGTCAACGAACTCTCGAGTTCATCCAGTCGAAGCGTGGAGTCCCATTTCAAATCGTTTTATTCAGGCTTCATCATGACATTCTCCAACCCGGTCAGCATTCTTTTCTGGTTGGGCATATACGGCTCCATCCTGGCCAAAACGGCGGAGAGCTTCGGCGCATGGGACCTGCTTATTTACAGCTCGGGCATCTTTATTGGTCTGCTTTTGTGGGACGTTGTGATGGCTGCCATTTCAAGTATATTCCAAAACTATTTTAAGGAAAGCATCCTTATATTTATCTCTCGGGC
This sequence comes from Paenibacillus sp. GP183, assembly GCF_900104695.1. Taxonomy (NCBI): domain Bacteria; kingdom Bacillati; phylum Bacillota; class Bacilli; order Caryophanales; family Paenibacillaceae; genus Paenibacillus; species Paenibacillus sp. GP183. Next base: position 896,528 of record NZ_FNSW01000001.1, on the reverse strand, counting down.
TGCTGGTGTTTGTCTTATCATTTTCGGAGGTTATTTCGGGTGGCAAGCTATTGAGCTCCTGATTTTATAGCCTTCCAGTGGTTTCTTAAGAACAATGTGACAACGACAATAGTAGAGAGAATCGCGAGGCTTATGAATAAGCCGGGTCTGCTTGTATGATCGAACATAGTTCCGGATATTGCAATCATTATGAGGACTATGGCCGAAATAGATTTGATATGCCCCCATTTGGTAAGCTTCAGCAGTTTTCGAGAGGCGAACAAAATGAATAGCCATGTGTAAAGCAGCATAAGGCCGCCTGCCGTTGTTATGTATTCATATACTCCCTTTGGCATGAGCAGGGCAACTACGATGGACGCAATCAAGCCTGCAATCGTCAATCCCAGCGCCGCGTAGGGGAAATGGCGTTTGCGGGTTCTTTTTGTGAACAGCTTTGGCGCATCGCCATCGTCTGCAATCATGGACATCGTCAGTGTGACCGAGTACAGGGATGCGACCAAACCCGAAAAGCCGGCAATAATCAGAACTCCATTAAATATGTGCACCAGGAAATGGTAATTTAGATCTTTTAGCGCCGTTACGAATGGACTTTCCTGTATTGTGATCTGCTCAAGAGGGGTTACTAATAACGCCAATCCGATCGAGAGAATAAATAATACAGTAATCGTTACGATCATAAATAGTCCAGATTTGGGAGCTTCCTTGGGATTGTGTAATTCAGCGGCCATGATTCCCATGACTTCAATTCCCGAAAAACAAAAAAACACATATATGAAGCTTGTCCACAGTCCCAAAGGACCGTCCTTGAAGACATCGCCTATATGATTTGGAGTATGCATATGTGCATTCTCTGTACCAAATACACCGGGAATAACCAAGCAAGCCAGCAGGATAAACATGAATATAGCACCTAATTTAAAAACGGCCAGGATGTTCATAGTCTTCTCGAACAAAGCTGTTCCAAGCAGTACTATACCGACACCAAGGGCTGCATAAACGCTGGTAAGGATCCATAACGGGATACCAGGAAACCAGAACCTCGTGAAAAGTCCGATGGCCGTTAATTGACTGCCGACAATCAACATTTCGGAGGTCCAGTAAACCCAACCATGGCTAAAGCCAGCCCAGTGGCCAAACGCTTTCCTGGAATAGGTACGGAAGGAACCCTTCTCCGAATGCTCGGCGATCATGTTAGCTAATGCGTTGAATACGAAATATGTTCCGAAAGCGGCGAAGAAGAAATTTATAATAACTGAAAAGCCGCTTTTCTCAATAGCAAGGCTGGAACCAAGCAGGAATCCGGTACCCGTTGTAGTACCCAATCCGAACAAGGTGAGCCGCTGCCATGAAAGCTTACCTTTTTGCTTTAATTCCTTGTTTGCAATTCTGATCATCACCTTCAGTTTATTTTGAAACATTAATTATACTGCCAACATTTGTTTTTTCCTTATTTAGGGCGAATTATTCCAGAATTTTTTTGGAATTCTATTATTTTGAAGCATTATGTAATGTGAGACTATGGGACTCTGCAGTGCTTAGTTCGTTTGTTCCGGACAAATTGACAAAAAGTCAGTTTGTCCGGATGTAATGTTGAAGGTAGGTATATATTGAACTCATACCCCTCATTCATACCCGAAATGCGGCTAATCGAGAAAGCCTATTCCGTCTATGCGAGTCGTGTGATAACAAGATGTGCTGAAACAGGCCTTGTTCCTCCTGCGAGAGGAGTAATGGTTAGTGCTGGGGAATTGCCAGCAGGATTTCGTACAGTGAGTATTGAATTGATGACTGATGTTTGCACAAGAGCCATTTCTACGATCTGAGAAGTACCTGTTGCTCGCCCGACCACCGTATAGGCTAGGTCAGCGCCATTGAGGGTTAAAATCAGTTGGCCCGGTTCGGTCACGCTCACTTGAAACAAGACCTGATAAGTGCCAATTGCAGCCAAATTACCGCCATAACCAGTAGAGTGGCTTATGAGAATTACTTTAATACGAGCATGTGCGGAACTATTTATGATATTGCGAAAATTCTTCCCCGATTATTTTCACCGGAAAAAATGAATGAAATCCTTCAATCTCTGTATGAGGTAAGTGTAAGGGCCGCGCAAGAAGCAGAATCTCAAATGGGTTCATTGGGAGAATTGAGTGTGGATTTTGTATTAGACGATCAAAGTAAACTTTGGATTATTGAACTTAACGGAAAACCCCAAAAAAATTTATACAAAGATATTAAGAGTTTTAAGCTCAAAAAGATAATTTACAGCAGACCAATGGAATATGCTTATTATCTCTCTCAAACCGACTCACATTTGCATTTCCTTTCGTATGCTCCTATTTTGAGGTGAGAGTTTTAATTATTCTCCTTATCATTAATGATGAGAGGTATGAAGGAATAGACAAGGATCAATAATGCCAATCGGCATTCTAATTGAGTCCTACTATGGAAATACCGCCAAAAGTATCATATTGTTAATCTGTTAGAGCCGTTAAACGAGGTGTAATATGAACGATCTTATAATTACAGAATTAGATTCAGAAGGAATCTTGAAATTAAAGGACTTTGATTGTTCTCCTTTACCTAAGGAACGAGATTCGATTTATTTTTTGTTTTATAGATTTTTCAGGGATACTTGCAGACTCGCCTATGTGAATGATGAATTGGTCGGATTTGCGTTAGGGTTGATTAACCAAACTGACCCTGATCATGCTTATCTTCATTATTTATTTGTAAGGCAAGATCAGCGTAAAAACAAAATTGGTGAAAAGCTTCTGAATGAATTTATTGAAAGCTCGAGAAATAAGAAATGTAAGAGGATCAGTTTAATGACAAGTAATCCAATGAATGAACAATATTATTCAAGATTTGGATTTGTGCAGGATAAAGAATTAATTGAAGTAAATGGGGAAGATCCTTTATATACGTATCTAATGAACGAAAAGAAGATGCTGTTTTACAGATTAGATTTGTAAATAAGCTAAAGAGGTGTCACATGAAGGATTGTATTTACTGTAATATGTCTGAAACCAGCGATCATGAAGTTATTTTAAGTAATGACTTTTGCATCTATTCATTAATGAAAGAACAGGAAATCAGGGGGGCGGGAATAATAGTCCCGCGGAGTCATAAAGAAACAGTATTTGATCTAAGTGAAAATGAATGGACATCGACCTATCAATTATTACATGAGGTAAAAGGCTATATCGACAAGAAATATAAACCGGATGGATATAATGTGGGCTGGAACTGTGGGCATGTTGGAGGTCAACATATATTTCATTCACATCTCCACGTCATACCTCGATATTCGGATGAACCTTTTGCAGGTAAAGGGATACGATATTTATTGAAGAGCAAAGAGAATGATAGGATTTAGGGATGGTGAAGAAGATGCAAAAAGGGACACTTTACTGAAAGTAACTAAGGCACGTTTTTTTCAGTTCTTATGCAGCCTCATTTTATGCCATATAATATCTAATACACGAGACAAGCACATACATTAAAAAAATCAATAGGAGTGAAAATCATGAACCATCGCAAGTTAGGCAGAACGGGAATGAAAGTGTCGGAAATCAGTTTAGGGTGCATGGCCTTCGGCCGATGGATCGATGAAGCCCAATCTCTCAGGGTTATGGACACTGCTTTGGATGCAGGCATCACGTTATTTGATACGGCTGATGTGTATGGCAAAGGAATGGACAATCGGGACCCAAGACAATCGGGCGAATCTGAAGCCATCATAGGACCTTGGTTAAAAGGCAAGAGGGAGCGCGTGATCCTTGCTACGAAAGTGCATGGACGTGTAGGGACGGGAGTGAACGATTCGGGTCAAAGCCGTTATCACATCATGCAGGCGGTGGAGAACAGCCTTAAGCGGCTGCAGACCGATTATATCGATCTGTACCAGGTTCATCGTTTCGATGAGGAGACGCCGCTCGATGAAACGCTGCGGGCATTGGATGACCTCATCCATCAAGGGAAAGTCCGCTATATCGGTTGCTCCAACTTCAGCGCCTGGCAAATCGCCAAAGCGCATGGAATCAGCGCTCTTCAAAGGCTGCATCTTTATGAGAGTGTCCAACCCCAATATAGCATTATTGCCAGAGAAATCGAACGCGAGCTGCTGCCCTTTTGCCGGTCGGAGCAAGTGGGAGTTCTGGTATACAGTCCGCTGGGAAGAGGCTTCCTTACCGGCAAATATCGTCCCGGTGAAGCTCCGCCGGAAGGCACAAGAGGTGCATCAGGTGAACAGCGGTTGAAAGCTTTGATGGCGGAGGATCTCAATTATAACATCGTGGACAGACTGAGGCCTTTGGCTGAACGGCGAGGTTGGACTTTGGGACAATTCGCATTGGCTTGGGTGCTGAGCAATCCGGTAATCACATCCGCTATTTTGGGGGTTTCCAAACCCGAACACATCCTGGATGCGATCAAGATTTCGGGCGAAACCTTATCGCATGAAGAGATGGAACAAGTAAACGACATCTGCGGGCTGCCAGAAACGCATTAATGCACGCATCTGCCGTCTGGAGACATGAATAATTGTCCGATTCCTATCCGCGTATACCGCGGATTTTTTGTCTTATTTAGAGTTTTTCCCGATTCTGAGTCTTGTTTCGGAGATATTTAACAATAAAATAAACTGCGGCTAGAGCCAAAATCAGCCACAGGAGAGATATACCGTAATGGTAAATCAGATTTCCTATTTGCTCAGCATGGCTTCCGACAGACCTGCCTAACCAAAAAAAGATTAACGTCCAAACAAATCCAGTCGTAAAGGAGTAACTGGCGTAACGACGAAATGTCATTTTATTAATGCCGGCCAAGTACGGAATGACATGCCGAACAACAGGGATAAAATAACTGAAACATAAGGCGAGATTGCCGTATTTGCTGATTAAGCTTTCGGATTGCTGGATGTATCGGGCCATCTTTTTCTTTCGAGTCAACTTGGCTAAAACAGGTGCTCCCATGTATTTTCCCAATACATACCCTAGAGTCAATCCGGAGATGACACCTAAATAAGTGACGAAAAAAGCAGGTACCGCAAGCAAGACTCCCGTCCCGGTGACAGCTCCCCCTGTCATGACCACGACTTCGTCCGGTATCGGCATGCCTGCAATCCCAAGCCACAGAGCGAAAAATAACGCAGCATATCCAAAATGTTGAATAAGTTCAATGAGATTGTCGTAACTCATCTTAACTTGGCCTTTTCCGGCAAACATAGACAAAAGCGGGAGGAAAGTTCAAGGGTACAAATTTGATTGTATCGTATACGAAGTGTTGGCTGAATTGTTTATTCATTTGTAAAGAATATTGGAAGGCTACGAAGTATCCATTGGGTTTAAGGGATAAGGTGATTTGTTCCAAAAGCTGGTCGCGAATGGATTGAGGAAAATTAAAAAACGGAAGTCCGCTCACCACACAGTCCAGATGCTCAATTCCTTTTTGAGACATGGACGTATATAGCTGGCTTGCATCCGAATAAACACCAAACTCAGGAAATTGATGGGCCAATTCCTGCCGCAGACAGGGGTCTTTCTCAAACAAAAGGACTTGAGCGTTCTCGTGTTTGGATTTCTGGATGAATTTAGTGATCGCTCCGGTTCCGGAACCGAGTTCTGCAATATTTCTCACTTCATCCCAGGCAACGGAGTCGATCATTTTTTGTGCCAAATATTTTGAGCTTGGAGTAATGCTACCAATTTGTCCGGGTGAAAGTAAAAATTTTTTTAAAAATAAATATTTTTCCTGAATCAATGATTTGGCATTTATAGTCATCACTTTTACTCCACCCATCTAAAACTTTCTGTACTTATAAGATCATTCATATCACCTGTATTTGGATATATATTAAAGCATACTATAAATAATAAAAAGATGAAAGAAACACGAAATTTAAGACAAGAATGTAATTAACCCATATATTGGTATAAAAAAACATTCGGATTTGATGATTCTAGTGTGAGTGCGGGTCTTAATTCGCGCATGCTAAAAGAGGTTACAACCTGACAGTGCTGCCGAATCCATTGTACATAAGGAAGTTTAATAGTTTCTGATTCTACAGGCAGAAGAAAGTATTTCACTCTTCCTGTTTGCACAAGCCCCTGCAGCTGGTCACTCGTCAGGATCGGATCCGAGCCGCTGTAACCACCCATTGTCAGGACAGGAAGGCCGGTGTCCAGGATAAGAGGAGAGGAAGTCTCAGCAGATGGCGTGGCAACGAGATATTTCCCAGGATTGAATTGCGCTTGCAGAAATGCAGTCAAGCTTTCATGCTCCTTGGAATGCATATTGAAGGTCTGGCGGCTTATTAATTCAGGTCCGGCCGCTGGATCAGAACCGGAATTACCGTAAACGGAAGGCGTTACCGCCCAGACGGCAGGTCCTGAGAGAACAGCTAGCAGGCCTGTAATACTTGCGATTTTGTTCAGATGAACGCGGAATTGAAAGTTTTCCAATCGAAAGATTGCAACCCATGCAAACAGAGAGACTATAGTGAGAGCGCCAATAGTGACAGAAAGAGAAAGGCGCACAGCGGGAAAACTCCACGCGATCACGATCGCAAAAGCTCCAGTTGCTAGAAGCGCAGCAAACAGCAGTTTGCCAGCTTTCTCTCTTTGAATCGAGGCTTGCCAAAGCTTAACCATGCCTGCCCCAGCCAGTGCCGCTATTGCGGGAGCCATCATGACCGTATAATAACGGTGAAACAAGGTAGCCGTTGTGAAAGAGAGGGTCATTGGCAGAAGCCAAACAGACCAAAAAACAACGGTTCGCTGCTGCAGATTCAGCAGCATAGGACGAAGCAGCGGAGCCTTCCAAAGAAGAAGAACTGCGCTTAAGAGAACGAGAGGGAGAAGCCAACTGATTTGACCCCCAAGATAAGGGGTCACTAATCTCAAGGGATTATGAATTCCATTGTAACGACCCATTGCGTTGTGCTGCAGGGCGAGCTCCAATACGGAATTATGTGCGGTACTGCCAATATAAGGCCTTTGAGCCGCAGGAGTAAGATCAACAATGATCGCCCACGATAGCGACACAATGGCTAGAATTACAGCAGCCCAAATAAGCTGCTTCAGTTTCTGCGTCCTAGTGAAGCGCGGTGAGAGCATGATCAGCAAAATAAAGGCAGGCAGCACCAGATAGGCAGCCATCATTTTGATATTGAAGCCGAGACCGATCATTGCCGCAGCGGCAATCGTCCAAAGAAGGCTGCGGTGTCCTTCCATGGCTTTGTGCAGCATCCAAGCCGCTGCCAGCACAGTCAGTACAAGGAGACTGTCAATCGTATTATTACGTGCAGCTGCTACGGAGATGGGGGTAATCGCCAATATGAGCGCGGCAATCAAACCTTCTGTGGAACCGAATGTCTTATGGACCAAGTGATAAATCATAATCACGGAAAGAACACCGGCAATGATTTGCGGAAGCATCAAGGCCCACCCATGAAATCCGAATAAAGCAACGCTTGCAGCTTGCAGCCAAAACCCGAGCGGCGGCTTATCGAGGGAAATAAAGCCCGCTGGATCGTAGGACAGATAGAAGAAATTATGCCAATTTAACAGCATGCTTTTGACACCCGCAGCGTAGTAGAGATTACCGAAGCCTTCCCGATCCAGATGTATGGTATTTAAAGCTAATGCCAGTAAGACGATTAGCGTAAGTATCTTGGGTTCTCGCCGAATGCCCCTGAACAAGGAAATTGTTTTCATAGAAATTTGGCCCTCCAATTGATCTGCTCCCTAAAAAATAACATATTAATATGAAAACAAAATGAAAGAATCGTCAGAAGGAGATGACTAGGTCCCTGTAACCATTACATTCGACTTATTTCTGATAATTATGGACAAATTTAATAAAAGTGAGCAACTTTTTCATGCAACATTACCTCTAAAAGTTTAAAATGAAGTAGCTGCAACAAAATAACTTACACGAGGTGCATCATGAAGAAGCTGCTGTCCATTGTTACACTGTTTTGCTTTTTTACCTTTCTATTACCCCATGTTATCCATGCTGACAACCCCGTTCAAGTTTTTATCAATGGAAGTAAAATAAACGCTGAGGTCAGTCCGCAAATTAATAATGGGACCACTTTTGTGCCATTACGAGCGATTGCTGAAAGCATGGGCTTCAAAGTAAGCTGGAACAATGAACTGCGTAAAGTTACCCTTGTAAAAGCGGATAAAACCATCGAGCTTACGATAGGAAACCTGGAAGCTGCAGTCAATGGCAGCAAGGTAACCCTAGAAGTCGCCCCTTATATCACAGCTGGGAATTCCATGCTTCCTGTTCGCTTTCTAGCTGAGCAGCTTGGTCTGCAGGTTAATTGGGAGCCGTCCGTATCCTCTGTTTTTTTAAATAACAATGCTATAAATAAGCTGACGAATTTGACATCACCGATCGAGCATATAGTAGTTGTGGTTGAAGAAAACCATTCCTACAATCAAATTGTGGGAGGCTCAGACGCCCCCTATATGCAATCACTCATTCAAAAGGGAGCATTGTTTACCAATGCCCATGGCATAACTCATCCAAGTCAACCGAATTATCTGGCCCTGTTTTCAGGCTCCACACAGGGAGTCACGGATGACTCTTGTAAAAAGCCTTTTACAGGGACCAATCTGGCGAGTGAGCTGTTCAACGCTAAGCTGACGTTCACGGGGTATTCGGAAGATATGCCCAAAGCAGGCTATACAGGCTGTTCCACAAAAGGCTATGCGCGCAAACATAATCCGTGGGTTCAATTTACGAACGTTCCCGCCGAATCTAATCAGCCTTTGTCTAGCTTCCCGCAGGACTTTTCCAAGCTGCCCACCGTATCTTTTGTCATTCCCAATCATCAGAATGATATGCATGATGGTACGGTCAAGCAAGCAGATGACTGGTTGAAAACAAATTTGGACGCGTATATCAACTGGGCGGAGACTCATCATAGCTTATTAATTGTTACGTGGGACGAGGACGATTTTGCAAAGGATAATCATATTCCCTTGATTGTAGTCGGTCCCATGGTCAAATCAGGGAAGTATGATGAACATGTCACTCATACAAATGTGCTTCGAACGATTGAGGAAGTATATCATCTTCCCCTGCTTAGAGATATTCAGCAAATTGAACCCATAACATCCATATGGAAATAAGGCTGATTAAAGCGAAAAGACATGCTGCAGGCAGTGCAGTATGTCTTTTTGATATTATGAAATTTATTTAAGCCTCTTCTCTTACAATCGGCAATGTACAGCAGCGGAACGATCCCCCCGATTTGATGATTTCCGATATATCCGTTTCGATGACTTCGAATCCTCTTTCGCGCAGTTGACGGTTAACTTCTCTGTTCAAAGGCAAACTAAACACTCGCTTTCCGCCGATGGAGAGCACGTTGGTTCCCATTGTAAATTGTTCGGATTTAGTGACATCAATTAGCTCATAACGAGCTGATAGCATTTTTAGATCACCTTGATGGAGGGCAGGCGAGTAAACAAGCGCCTCAGAAGGCGATAATAGGTTAAACACACAGTCCAGATGAAGGTAGGAACGTTCGATCGCAATCGGTATCACTGTATAGTCCGGAAGCAGTTCTCTTACACGTTTCACTGCAATTTTTGAAGTCCGCCCGCTGACACCGATAAATACGGTATTGAAGTCAATCATGACGTCTCCGCCTTCGATACTGTCCTGCTGCAAGTTATGAAAGGGGTAGGCATGATCCTTCAACCATTTTATTAAGATATTATCTTCACCCTGTCTGATTCCCATCCCCATATGCGATACGAACAGCTGTTGTCCGATTGTGAATCCTATGTCCCGGGTAAACACTTGCTCTGGATACTCTTCTGCGTGCGGAAGCAGGATCGACTCAATCCCTTGGTCGCGCAAGGCTTGGACAAAATCGCCATGTTGCTTGACCGCCAACTCTGTATTAATATTTTCCTTGTGGTAATACCTTTGGGTTTCATTGATGATTTCACTGATCGTCATATGCTGGGGTTCGCACAATAGTACTTTTTTCAAAGAATGATATTCACTGACGCAGGAGAGTCTGTTTGAATGCCCGATGTTCATCCCAATAACATGCCCCTTATCAAGTTTAGTTTATGGGGAGTATTCCCTGAATTGGCGAATGTTAACCGACTTACAGCTGTAAGTCGCGCCGCGGCCAAAATGTTCATCAAACCACAATATCGCGAGCTATCTCAACAACATGAACGGTCAGGGAGTCAATAGGATCGTGATTTCGCAGTTCACCAAATTTCAGGCTAGTCAATTCTTCGATGTGGGTGATGGGCACCTGATATGTTTTGTAGGCTCCATACGCAAATTCCAGGTTGTCGATCAGGTTCTTCTGCGTCTGAAGGTAGGCGGTAGCGGACAGTTTACCGTCTTCTTTCACCATCACGACTACCTTCCAGAATTCGGCAGGGATTTGAACATCGCGATAAACCATGTCATCCGTCCGAAACACGGGTCCGGTAAATACAGTAACCTTAAGTTTATCGTTTTGCGCGTGATCCAATATATAATTTTCAAGCTCCAACCACGTTTTTTGATTCAAATAAGCATGTTGAGGAGAACAGTTCGTGAAATGGAAAGTATTTCGATTGGCCTCCTCAGCCTTATCTCCCCAATCCGGATCGCGTCTTCGCACCAGATGACCCCGATCCAGCGAGTTACCGCTGTACAGTTCAGGACCGCATTGGTAGCGGCTCTCAATACGAGGATCGAAATACCATTTGTCATTAGCGCGCGGCACATCGATTAATTGATTGCCGTCGATATTTACGACAGTGTAGTAGGCAAGCCTGCGGGATTTACTCATCACGATGGAAAAGTGGGTATAGTGTAAAATAGTGCCGCCGCTGCTAAGGGGAGCCAGATCTTGTTCCTTATTGGTTGGAAACATTGGGTGGGGAACTGTGTATGTTTCACCGAGGAAGGCTGGATCATATCCGGTTAAGCCATTATAGCTATCGATGCTTAATTCTTCCACTTGCATCGTTTCAGTCTGATTCTCAATGATTTGCCACTGCTTGATCATGGCGTCGAGAAGCATTTTTCGATCATCCGTAAGCCCGAACTGCCGGCCCCGGACAAATTCAATAATACTGCTGATACGGATGCCTTCGTTGGAAATAAATTGACCGCTGCCTTTAGGATCAGGTACGCTTGCATGATGAAGTGCAACAAGAATCCATTCGTCATTAAACACAGGCGATCCTGACGAGCCTTCCATCGTATCCGCCGAATATTGGATGAAATCGTCCACAACATCTGTTATTTTATTTTCTCGGATGGTTACGGCTTTAGGTGATCCTCCCGGGTGCTGGATGATGGATACACATTCACCTATCAGCGCCTTTCCCGATGGCCTTAGCAGCGGCAAAAATCCGAATTCGCTTAGTGGTCTTCTATCCGTGGATTGCACCTCCAACGCGACCAATGTAAAATCCAGCTTGGTGTCGGTCATAAAAAATCGGCCGGGTTCAAAACGAAAGTTCACAGCCTGGCGTTCCCTCAAGTCGAGATCAAGCTCATAATTAAATTGGGCCAGACTGAACAGAGCAGCGTCTTCGTTCTCCAAAACATGGTTGTTGGTTAGCAGCAGGCTGGGAGAAACAAGAAATCCGGTACCATGACCAAGGACCCTTCCTATGCGATCCCGCACTTCGATTCGACAGACCGCTTTACCTGCACGTAAACCGGCTTCCAGATAGGAGATTGGAAACAGATCGTTATTCCCGATGATTCGTTCAAAAGCCATACCGTCCAGAGGATTAATGATGGATTGCCGAAAAGAGGCGCGTTCCTGAGTATCGACTTCCAGTGGACTTTTGGATCGGAGCTCGAGTGCGATTTTTTCTCGTTCATCAGTTCGATCCATATATCGCTGTAATGCCTGCTGCTGCTGCATCGTAATAAGATCTACATTCATCTGCGGCAATTGGTCCGAATGTGATTTTGACATTTGGTATCCACTCCTCGAATATATTTTTATATGATGAAACAAGCCTGGCTTTCCTCTACTATTAAATCACATTTAATAATTGCGTTCATCGGTAGAACGAATCAATTTTTTGTGTACCCATAGGACAATTGAAATCAGGAGTTTATGCATTCCAGATATGTGGTATACTATTTCAAAAAACTAGATTCAGGAGGAAATGAGTATGAGATATCGTAATTTGGGAAACAGCGGATTGCAAGTTTCGGTTTTGGGATTGGGTACGAATGCATTCGGTGGTCGTGCAGATAAAGATACATCAATTCGAGTTCTGCACCATGCTGTTGAGAGTGGGATCACGTTCATTGACACTGCGAATGTTTACACAGGTACGAAATCAGAAGAAATTATCGGTGAGGCGTTTGAAGGTCGGCGTCAAGATGTGATTCTTGCGACAAAAGTAGGCCTAAAGCGTGGAGAAGGTCCAAACGAGGGCGGTTCCTCACGACAGCATATTATGCGGGAACTTGAAGCGAGTCTGCGCCGTTTACGGACCGACTACATAGATCTGTATCAAATCCATAGGTTTGATCCCAATACTCCGCTTGAAGAGACGCTCCGTGCTTTGGACGATCTCGTTACATCCGGTAAAGTGCGGTATGTGGGAGCCTCGAACTATTCATCCTGGCAAATGATGAAGTCACTGGCTATTAGTAAGAGTCAAGGGTTTGTTCAGTTTGTTTCTGTTCAACCGGGGTACTCGCTGGCTGATCGCGGTGTGGAAAGGGAGCTCGTTCCCTTCTGCTTGGACCAAGGAATAGGTCTGATTCCTTATTTTCCACTCGCAGGAGGCATCCTGACAGGTAAATATTCCGGAGGTTCCATTCCAAGCGGATCGCTGCTGGAGAAAAACCCGAATTTTGCACAACGGATGGACACTGATCGGTTGGAATTAGGTGATCGAGTGGCTAAAATTGCGGCTGAGACAGGCACATCGGCGACTGCTCTTTCGCTGGCTTGGTTAATGCATCAGCCTGCAGTATCCACGGTCATCGCCGGTGCCACCCGTGAAGCGCAAATCGATGAGAACATGAAAGCAGTAGACCTCGTCCTCTCCGATGACGTTCTTCAAGCACTCGATGAAGCAAGTGAGCAGTTTATATACGCAAACTCGTTTGGAAGTGCAGCACGTCGAAGATAAGAGGGTCGATTATATTCTTTTCCAAGCATCTCAAAAATAAGGTATACATAAGGAGGATTTAGCTAATGGTAAAATGTTATTATATGTCTGGAGATCAACCGGAAAAAGGGTATAACGAAGATACGTCATTACTCATCATGACGGGTTTTAAAGAATCTGAATTAGTAGTCAGAGACCTTAACAGAGAGATCACATCAGCAGAGTATAATGCCTACAAAATGGCCACTTATTTGCCAGAATCGGATAATCATTCGCTTAAGTACATTATTAAGGATAAAGAGCTCGCCAGAAAATTCCTGTCCGAGAAGAAATGTAAGATGCTGTGCAGCGACAAATCAATTAACGAAACAAATGTTATCGAAAAGATACTGGAAAATTTCTAAAACGAAATTCATATTGATATTTTAAAGGCTTCTGAATAATTCAGCCGCCTTTTTTGTTTTGAATAGCTTTTCTAGAAACTTGAATAATCAGGGAGAGATTAGATGAACATCAGGGAAATTACCAAAGATGATGCTTCAAATTTTATTAATCTTGTAAAACAGGTTGAAAAGGAATCTGAGTTTATGCTCTTCGAGCCTGATGAAAGAAAAATTACACTTGAACAACAGTTTAAAAGAATTGAATCTATGCAACTGGAAGAAAATTCTACGATTTTCATTGCGGAAAATGTTGATAAATTAGTTGGATATCTGGTGGTTATTGGCGGCAGTGCAATTAGAAATAAGCATTCTGCATACCTTGTTATTGGAGTTTTGAAACAATTTTCGGGACTAGGAATTGGAACAAAATTGTTTGAGAAATTACAGGAATGGTCGGTTCAACATAAGATACACCGTCTTGAATTAACGGTTATGAATCATAATGAAAGGGCAATCTCCCTCTATAAAAAAGCAGGATTTGAAATCGAAGGAACAAAAAGGAATTCTCTTTTTGTAAACGGAACATACATAGATGAGTATTACATGTCGAAACTCTTGTGATGACGAACTGAATAACATTTCACTGTTCTTTTTAAAGGAAACTATTGAGCATAACATATTTTCAAATAAATAAAAATATCGAAATGTTTACTTAGTCGACAAATAATGCGCGAAATCCCCATAATTCTGCCATTTCCAAACTTATTCAACAGCTTACTGTTCTTTATAAAGTTTAATCCATTACTTATAATGAACTGAAGTAATCAACAAATACATTCTTTAAAGGGGAGACTGATGAAAAAATCAACCATTAGCCTTGCTGCAAAAGCAATCGTTGTACTTCTTATTGTTGTACAATCCTTAATGTTCCTTCCGGCACATACTGGAATCACGAATAAGGCGTATGCTGAAGGTAAGCGAATCGTCGCCACTTGGCTCTGGAATACATACTCGATTTGGAAGGAAAAAGACAAAACGCTTGATTTTCTAGCACACAAAGGTGTCAATCTTTTATATTTGCAAATTGATGAAGATATACCTGCCGGGATTTATAGTACCTTTATAAGTGAAGCTGCCAGTCGCGGCATTGATGTTCATGCCCTAAGCGGAGACCCGAGCTGGGTGCTCCCTGAACAAAGCGGAAAGCTGTACCATTTCATCGATTGGGTGAACACCTATAACAATAGCGTCAAGCCCACTGAACGTTTTAACGGCATCCATCTCGATGTAGAGCCTTATGTGCTTCCCCAATGGCGAAGTGACCCGGATACGACAATAGGACTTTGGAGGGACTTGGTTAGCGGTTTCGTCCAGCAGGTTAGAGCGGATACACATTTAACTGTCGGAGCGGATTTGCCGGTGTGGCTGAATAAGGTTAGCATACAGGACGGATACGGCGGCAAAACTACGCTTTCGAATTGGATGATTCAGAAGCTGGATCAAGTCTCCCTGATGGCCTACCTCGATAACGCCATTGATATCATCAAATCTGTTTCGAATGAGATGGATGAAGCTGAAAAAGCAGGCACGCCAGTCGTCATTGGAGTAGAAACCTTCAATAATAACGAACCGCACAGCAGTTTTTATACAAAAGGAAATTCACAAATGCAAAGTGAATTATCTGCAGTAGTTCAAGCCTTTTCAAGCAAATCTGTATTTACCGGATACGCCGTTCATGAATATGAAAGCTGGTCAACCTTAAAGGAGTAAGCTTGTTTCACAATTTTAAAAGTGAGCTAGGAATGAGTAAGGCGAACAAGGGAGAGGGGACGATGAAAGTCGTCCCCTCTCCCTTCGAACGCTATTTGTTTTTTCCAAGCATTAAACACCTGCAACCTGAGGAAGTTCAGGAAGTATTTGAATAAAACGTTCGAATGGCAGCTGGCAGGCTTCGTATTTATCCAGCAAGTCAAGTACGCAAATGCGCGGACCTTGGCGAGATCTCCGCCTGCACTTTTGTCAAAGCGGGATTCATCACATGCGTCGGCTACCAGTTCAGGATTAGAGATCATCAATGTATCTCCACCTGGACGTAAATAACGTATTGATAATAAAGTCATGGATACATCAAAATCAATGGTCATGCCCAATAGATTTCATAAAGTACTCTCTTACCTTGAGCGGTAACCATGTGAATTTTACGACATAATATCCTGTCATACCTTGAACCAGCTCTACGACTTTACCATGGAAAAAATCTTCGTGAAAAAGGCTCATCTTCAAATTACTCATCACAGGAAGATCTTTATCGATAAAGATGGTTGCTGATTTTCTCGATAGCTTCGTAATACTGCCGTGAAAAAGAGTTCCCGTGTATTTTTTCTCTTCAAGCAGACTTATCTCTACTGAGATCTCTTCCGGTAACTGAATAAGCAGCTCAATTTCTTTATTTATGGATAGAAAATAAGGCTCACGAATCCCTGCCACATCATAAACAGTCATCTGATTTTTTTCTCCCTTTGGATGTATTTCCATTTCCTTGGCGATATCAATCGATTCATTTACCTGTTCCTTCGTGGCTTCAGAAATGAGGATTTGCCCGCCAGTTGTAAAAGACTCAATTCTTGCGGTCAAATTCACATTTCGCCCGACTACGCAATATTTGGTTCGTTTCATGGATCCAATGTTGCCAACAACAACATAGCCCGTATGTATGCCGATCCCCATTTCCAATTCAGGTAAATCCATTTGTCTATTCCACATATTGATCTCATCCATGGATTGCTGCATCTCAATGGCACAGGCTACCGCCTTAGCGGCATGATCTTCTATTTTAATCGGTGCTCCAAACAAGACCAACATGCCATCCCCAAGTATTTCTATCACCGTTCCTTTGTGCTTCATGATGAGATCAATCATCTTTTCCAAATAGTGATTGATCATCGATACAACGTCTTCAGGCGCTAATTCCTCAGAAAAGGATGAAAAACCTCTGATATCGGTCATCATCACAGTCAACCATCTTTTTTCACCGCCCAATGCCAACGAGTCGGGGTTTTCAAACAGTTCATTAACAAATTCATCCGAAACATATCGTCCGAACGCTTCTTTAATAAAATCATTGCGGACTTGCAGAAGGTTGTTTAAGCTGTTAATTTCATTCATGGCAAGCTGAAGCTCATTGAGCTTATTTTCCAGCTCTTTTCGCTTATAGTAAATTTCAAGCGCATTATTGAGACGAACTAGAAATTCTGGCTCTTCGAATGGTTTGGGTAAAAAATCAATTGCTCCGTGCGTCAATGCTTTATATTTAGTCTCTTGTTCCTGATCAGAGGTTAATACAATGACCGGAATCTGAGCTAGCTGCGTGTCATTTTGAAATAACTCCAGCAAATCAAAACCGCTTAAAAATGGCATATTAATATCTAAAAAGATGACATCAGGAATGACTTCCTGACAAACCTTGAAGGCTTGCAATGGTTCATTCACACTTGTAATGAAACTATATCCAGCATTTTTTAGAAATTTAGACAATAGCATGGTTATCGTCTTTTGATCGTCGATGATGACTACTCTAGCATCTGGATAATTCGATTTATATTCATGCATCATACGCAGCTTCGTCTCCTTCAAAATAAAGTATACGTTATACCTTATGTCAAATATTATCACTTAAAAAGGAAGTATACATTATTTATCGAATTTTATATAATGATGTCGTAATAATGAAAATTGGGAGAGTGCATTTCGTGAGACATATTGTATATAAACCAGCTCTATACTTTCTTAACCGAATGACGTATCTCAAAAAAATTATCTTAGTTGGATTAATTCTGATCTCTTCTATTGGTGTTATCATGTACCTTCTGAATTCAGAATTAAATCGCTCGATCGATTTTAACAGCAAAGAAATTAAAGGTATTGAACATATCGTTCCTATCCGGGGGTTAATGGAAGAAATTCAAAGATATCGAACGGTAACCTATGTGCTTGACAATGGGGATGCCTCGATGAAAAAACAGACCAATGCAATAAACGATAGAGTCGAGCAAAACATTCAAAAGGTTGATGCCGTCGTTCAAAAGTTAGGGAAAGATATGAATAGCACGGATAAATGGCAAAATTTAAAACAAGAATGGCGAAACTACAAAAATGTCGAAGCCAATCTGCAGCCTCAAGAGAAATTCGATCGGCTAACGTTGATTTTGGCCAAATTGATATCACTGAACTCTGATGTCGGGGATGCTTCCAATTTAATATTGGATCAAGCTCTCGATAGCTATTACATAATGGACGCGGTCATAGGTAAATTGCCTTCCATAACGGATGCCATATCCCATAGCCAATCGATCATTAATAATGTAAAGACGAAGGGAGTGCTAAGCCTTGAGGAGAAGAACAATCTCCTTACGCTCTCTGCCGAAATGAAAGTCAATATGGATGCCATGAATACCGGTATAAGCGTTGCTTACAATAAGAATTCCGGCATTAACCCGGCCTTAAATACGGCTTTAAGCAAGTTAACTACCACCACAACCGAGTATTACAAAAACATAAACAATTTAATTCTTGACTCCGGCGACATCACGAAAGCCGTTTCTTTCCTTGATTCTGCATCCTTGGCCTACGATACGGCTTACCAAGTTTATGACTTAAGTACACCTGAGCTGAGTAAAATCATTAAAGCTAGAGTCGATTACTACCAACAACGTCAACAATTGTCGATCTTTGGCACTTTAATCGGGGTTGCGCTCTCCACCTATCTGTTCTTGGCTGTTGCTTATTCCATTCGAGAAACGATCAAAAAAATAAAGATCTCTACGGGATTATTGGCAAATGGCGATCTTACGGCCAAAGTGGAACTGCCAGGACGCGATGAGATGCAGTCCATAGCCCATTCGTTTAATCAGTTGGCGGACAGCTTCAGGAAAATGATAACAGATATCTATCAAGCGGCGATGAGACTGAATCATTCATCTAACGATCTGATCAAAATTTCCAATGATATGACCGATTATCATCAAGAAATTGATGAAATGAATCGTAAAACAGGCATTGTCAGCGGTGCAGTGGAACAGATTACGGTTCGAATCTCCGATACGGCAGCCGGTACTTTGAGTACGAACGAAAATATGAAAAGCATTTTTCAAGCGATTGAAGGCATGTCCGCCAGCATGGGGACTCTGGCAGCGGCTTCGCAACAGGTTTCGTCAAGCTCGGAAGAGGTTAGCCACATGGTAGATCAAATTTCAAGCAGTATCCATACGGTTTCCCGCTCCTCGCAAGACGTCTCGTTTTCCGTAAACAACGTAGCCACAGCCGTCAAGGAAATCAATCTGTCGCTTAATGAAATCAGCAGAAACTGCGAGCGCTCGATGCATATTACCCATAATGCAGAAAGAAGAGCGAATGATACAAAAGAGATTATCGAGAAGCTTAATTTTTCCTCCAAACAAATCGGCAAAATTGTTAATGTCATTAATGAAATAGCGGAGCAAACTAATATGCTTGCGTTGAATGCCGCCATTGAAGCAGCCGGAGCCGGAGAAGCAGGGCGGGGATTTGCCGTTGTAGCTAATGAGGTCAAAGAACTGGCCAAGCAAACGGCTGAGGCGACAGATGAAATCAGCCAGCAAATTGAAGCTATGCAGCAAAACATGACCAGTGCCGTGTTAGCAGTGGATACCATTGCCGATGTTGTTACGGAAATTACATCGATTTCAAACAACATTGCCTCTGCTGTTACCGAGCAGTCTTCCAGTACAAGTGAAATTTCTACTGCAGTTGCAACTGCAGCGATCGAAGTGAATTTGATCAGCCGGGAAATCAGCGAAATTGCGGCCAATTCCGTTCAGGTATCAAGCGGTGTTTCGGAATCTTCAAAAGGCGTTCTGGAAATAGCCCATACCACCTCGAATTTATCTATAATAGCCTCAGACGTCGCAGTAAAGACAGAAGCTGCTTCTGTACAGATCAACTTGGTTGCTCAATCGAGCACGGAGATTTCAAACAAAGCTATTGAAATCTCGAACAATGTCAATGAGATCGTTCAAACATCTACGGATTCTTTCTCAGGGGCTGAAGAAACGGCAAAAACTGCCAAAGAATTGGCTGAGATGGCGAAAGAGATGGGGATTCTAGTACAGCAGTTTCAAATATAAGAGGTGAACATTTTGCAAAATCGTGAATTCATCACAGACTTTGTTGAAGAATCCATCGGCCATCTGGACAGTTTGGAGATGGGATTGGTTCAAATCGGAGAAGGCAGTATGGACCCGAAAATCATGGATACCATTTTTCGGGCTGTACATAGCATCAAAGGAACAGCAGGTTTCTTCTCGCTCAAAAACGTTGTAGCATTAGCCCATATTATGGAATCGAGACTGGGTGAGATGAAACATAATCAGGCGCCTGTTCATGGAAAATTAATAGATCGCTTGCTGCGCGCAAGCGATCTTTTGAAAGCGATGATTATGGATGTAGAAACCAGCGATGATCAGGATATTGCCTCAATGCTGTCAGAATTATCAGATCATCCGGATGATCAAGAAGCAGCAGAGAAGGAACTGGACATCAGAGAAATAAATGAAATCATAGAAGTCAAGGAAGTAAAGCCAGAGGTACTTCCTGCTAGTAATCTCCCCATCCTTAAAGAAGTGAAGAAACTGCAAAAGGTTCATACGGATGATACGCTCCGCGTGCAAGTATCTCTGCTCAACGATCTGCTGGATATGGCTGGTGAAATGGTTCTTGTCAGAAACCAGATGCTCCGGATATTGCAATCGTACCGTAAAACGATCCCGAATTTAAATTCCGTTCTTCAGCATATAGACACCACAACCACAGAGCTGCAGGAGAAGATCATGCAGACACGAATGCAGCCTGTGTCGAAAGTGTTTAATAAATTCCCGCGAATCATTAGGGAGCTGTCTAAGGAACTCGGCAAGGAAATTGAATTGTACATGGAAGGAACAGAAGTTGAGCTCGATAAGTCTTTGATTGAAGCTCTGACGGATCCTCTTAACCATCTGGTTAGAAATGCGATTGATCATGGGATCGAAGAGCAGCATATGCGGGAAAAGCTCGGGAAATCACAAACCGGAATCATCATGCTCAAAGCATATCACGAAGGCGATCATGTTACGATTGATGTGACGGATGACGGAGCAGGGATTCAAGTCGATAAAATTGAAAAGAAAGCTATTCAAAGAGGTCTTCTTACATCGGCCGAAGCCTCCGAAATGAGCGATAGAGAACTGATGAAATTTCTTTTCCATCCCGGTTTTTCAACTGCCAATGAGTTGACGAACATCTCAGGCAGAGGAATTGGTATGGATGTGGTCAAGACGAACATTGAGAAGATTGGCGGATATGTAGAAATCATGACCATACCAGGGAAGGGATCCACTTTCCGCTTGACTCTCCCCCTGACCTTAGCCATTATTCCCTCGCTTGTAGTGGAGGTGGAAGGTAACAAATTTGCACTCCCGCAAGTCAATCTCCAGGAAATGCTGCGTATTAAACAAAATGATCCCACTAGAAAGCTCGAAAAGATTCGCGATTCATGGGTGCTTCGCCTAAGAGGGAAACTGCTTCCCATCGTACATCTCGCGGATGTCCTTGGCATAAGAAGCGATTCTTTTGACAAATTAAGTGAAGTTTACCGCGTATTGGTGTTAAAAACCGGCTCTAAACGATTTGGTTTGGCGGTTGATATTATTCATGACAGAGAAGAAATACTAGTAAAATCGTTGCCGCGTTTCTTTCATCAATCCTCCTGCTATTTCGGGGTGACGATTATGGGAGACGGTAAATCCGCTATGATTTTGGATCCGGAGGGCATTGCCGAGAAAGTCAAACTCCGGTTCCATGAAGAAACAGCTCTTGAATCTGTGATTGCGACAGAAAAAATCGATGAACAGCAAAATTTGCTTCTTTTCAGCTGTTCCGGTCCTGAAATTCTTTGTGTGGATCTTTCATTTGTCGTTAGAGTGGAGAAAATCGATTCCAGCCAAATTGAACAAATAGGTCAAAAGGAATATATCCAGTTCAGGGGCGATGCGCTTAGGATTATTCGGCCAGAGCAATACCTCCCCATCAACTCAGTTGAAAATAACAAGCAAAAGCTTTATATCATCATACCCAAAATTGCCAAGCAACCCATTGGGATTCTTATCGAACAAGTTCACGATACGATTGTGACGAGTATTCAATTCACCAGTGAAGAGATAAAAGCCAAAGGGTTGATCGGATCAACGATTTTGAACAACAGGTTGGTTCAGCTAATTAATATGTACGAGCTGTTTGAAATGGCAGTTCCGGAACATTATCCGTGGAAAGAAAGTAAGAAAAAACCTGAAAAAACAGTTTTACTCGTAGAGGATACACCATTTTATACGAAAACAATTGAAAATTATTTAATATCGGCAAACTATTCCATATTGAAAGCGGCAAACGGCAAGGAAGCCTGGAGGATTTTGCAAGAGGAGCAGATCGATGCGGTGCTTTGCGATACGCAGATGCCCATCATGGATGGATTTGAACTTGTAAAAAGAATCCGGAGTGATAAACGGCTGAAGGTTATACCTGTTATCGCTCTAACAACTATAGCCACTAATCAATATTTGCAGGACAATATGGATGCTGGTTTCGATGACTTTGTAGCTAAACTAGATAAATATCGGCTCTTGGAACAGCTCCAGAACGTATTGCAAACCAGGAGGAAGGCCATATGAGAGGAAAGGTCCTGACCTTTTATCTATGCGGTAGTCTCTATGGCCTTGATATTAAGCTGGTAAAGGAAATTGGCCGCCATGCTGAATATACGCCGATTCCAGACGCTCCGGAGTATATAGTCGGCTTAATGAATATGAGAGGCCAAATCGTCACTCTATTTAATCTTGCCAAACTGATGAACCATCCCCAATTGAATGACAGCGGCAGCCCGACATGTATCATTCTGAAAAATACGCCTGATGAACCCGATTACGTTGGTTTATTAATTGACCGCGCCGGATCGGTTTTGGATATTGAAGAAGATAATTGCGAGCCGTCGCCTGCAAATATGAACCATTCACTTCATGAATACGTTAGTGAAGTAGTTAAACTGAAAGATCAGCTTCTGATGGTCATCAATCCTCAATTTATATATCAACTGTGAATGACTTGTGGAGGATATCGAAAAGGAATGTTGTTATGGGCAGTGCCAATAAGATAAAAGTTCTGATTGTAGAGGCTGTGAACAATTATAAAAGAGTGCTCCGGGAAGCGGTGGAAGGAACACAAATTGGACAGGTGGAGCATATCGCTTCCAATGTTTCTCTTGCATTCGAAAGGTTAAGACAAAATCAAATCGACGTCGTATTACTGGACATGCATTCGCCCGATATGAACGGGAAGATAACACTGAGTCAGCTGCGTTCGCTTCATCCAGAATTGGTCATCATCTTGTTTAGTATCGATAATTTGGGACAGGTGAACAAATCTGTAAAAGTTTCTGATCTAAGTGAATTGGACTATATTTTAAATTTATCTCGTGAATATTTTCCAAATGGGATCGAAAAAATCAGCGATCTGCTCCAAAATATGTTTACACAAATCATGACCACACAATCCATAATGAGCACATCATTCACAAATAAACACGAAAATACTTCTCCCGCAGTTAAACCCCTTTACAGGAAGAAGTCAAACGAGCGTGTGTCGTTAGTGGTCATCGCTTCCTCCACAGGCGGTCCAACGGCTTTGGAAACGATCTGCAAAGGAATATCCGCTGATTTTCCAATACCCATTATAATTGTGCAGCATATGCCTGCGGAATTTACCAAGGATCTGGCCAATTCGTTAAGTAAAAAATGCGTACTCCCGGTTGTTGAGGCGAAGGAGGGGGACTTAATCGCAGCAGGCAAAATTATGATTGCGCCAGGAGGCTATCATTTAACCGTAGGGGTTATGGATGGACATAATAAAGTTGTTCAACTGGACACTTCTCCCCCGATTCACAGTGTCAGGCCGTCCGCAGACGTGACGCTCAAATCCGTGGCTAATGCCTATGAAGGCGAACTCGTCGTATGTGTCATCCTCACAGGTATGGGTTCGGATGGGAAGCTTGGCGTCGAAGAAATTAAACAAAAAGGCAGCGGGTATTGCATTGCCCAGAGTGAAAGGACATGCGTCGTTTACGGCATGCCTAAAAGCGTGGTAGAGGCCGGTCTTGCCGATCGAATCGAAGATTTGGAATCGATTTCCGCCTGCATTCAGGAAGTTGTTGCGAGTAAGGATGAATATCGATGAGAACGTATTTATCCGATTATGAATTTACGCTCATGCAGAAATACATTATGGATCAATGCGGCATTTATATCAGCCGGGATAAAGCTTATTTAATTGAAAGCAGACTGGAAGAGCTGATAGCCCAATCCCGCATGAAAAATTTCGAGGATTTTTATTATCAATTGCATCAAAGTAAATTCGATAACTTGTTGTCCGAACAGGTTATCGATGCGATCACTACACAGGAAACTCTGTGGTTCAGGGACAAGGAACTTTGGCGGCTCTTTGAGGAAGTGCTGCTTCCAGCCTATATCAGGGAATTTCGCGAAGGCAAACGCACTTCCGTAAGAATTTGGAGTGCAGCTTGCTCTACCGGTCAGGAGCCTTATTCGATAGCGATGTGCATCGACCATTACTTAACTAGTCATGAAATAGGCGATATCCGCTTATCCGATTTCGAGATTGTAGCTACGGATATTTCTGCGAAAGCTGTGCGTTTTGCCCAAGAAGGTAAATACGACAACCATACGATGTCAAGGGGGTTGGAAAGCAAATTCAGGTATGGATATTTTATTCAAGATAATACAGCCTGGCTCGTAAACGAATCGATAAAAAATGCCGTAAGATTCCGGAAGTTCAATTTGAAAAGCCCATTCGAGTCGTTAGGCCGGTTCGATATGATCTTTTGCCGATATGTGACGCTGTATTTTCATGAAGATTTAAAAAGAGAAGTCATCCATAAAATGGCGAATATATTGAATGCCGGAGGCGTATTCTTCCTAGGCAATACCGAATTGTTTTTCGTCAATAAACAATTATTTGAACTTGTCGAAGCAAATGACGTTACATATTATCGAGTGAAGAGGTGATAGCGTTGCCTGAAGAGATTTATATCCTCGTTGTAGACGATATTCCATTGATCGGCAGAATGATCAATCATGAGATAGAAAAATTCGGCAGAAGCATCTTGCAAGCGTTAGACGGTAAGGAAGCACTAGAACTTTTGAAAAAGCATCGGGATAAAATCGAGCTTATTTTTCTGGATTGGTACATGCCGGGGATGAATGGTTTGCAATTGCTGGAGATAATCAAAAGTGACAGCAGATTTCAGCATATACCGGTGATTATGCTCACAAGCGAGAGCAAAAAAAGCAACATTGTTCAAGCCTACAAAGCCGGGATATGCGATTATATGGTCAAGCCGTTCTCGGTAGAGGATTTACATAAGAAAATGTTGAAGGGACTAAATCATAAACAAACCATCAACCGAATCCTTCTTGTCGATGATTCTCTCGTCATTCACCGAATGTTGCGCAATATGTTGGAAAAGAAAGGCTATGTTATATGTGGCGATGCTATGAATGGGGAGGAAGCGATTGACTTGTA
The DNA here is from genome assembly GCF_900104695.1 of Paenibacillus sp. GP183. Lineage (NCBI taxonomy): Bacteria > Bacillati > Bacillota > Bacilli > Caryophanales > Paenibacillaceae > Paenibacillus > Paenibacillus sp. GP183. The sequence goes on along the minus strand of NZ_FNSW01000001.1, from coordinate 871,366 downwards.
TCATCGCTTATTACCCGATCTTATAATCATGGATATTACAATGCCGATCATGGATGGGCTTACAGCAGCCGAAGAGATTAAGAAAATGAACAACGAGGCAAAAATCATAATTTTGAGCGCTGAAGACCATGATGACCATAGAGAGAAGGCAAAGCAAATCGGGATCAACACTTTCCTAAAAAAACCGTTTGATGAGGGTATGATTGCTCAAGCCATTGCGATGACTAGGCATGCAGATGGGAGCAGCACGTCCAAATGAAACGCTTAATTGCATTTTTAGTGTTACAGTACGCAAAATACGGATGGAAATCTGTTTTGATATTATTTTTAATGATGTTCACTCTGACCTATGAAATTACCTTTTCACTCAGTTTTAAATATTTAATTGATAATATTTTAATTCCGCGAAAAATCGAGATTTTAACTGTTTTTTTGTTCGTCCTGATAGCAGGAGCAGTGGCGTCTTCGCTGAGTGACTTGATTAAGGATCATTTGCTAATAAAGATAGGAGTACAAGTGCAAAACGATCTGCGCCATTTTTTATTTTCTCATCTCCAATCTCTTTCCGTGTCCTATTACAAGAAAACAGCTGCAAATTCCATCCATTCGAGGTTCACTACAGACGTAAATCAAATACACGCGTCATTTCTTAGTTTCCAAACGGTAGTTTATTCTTTGGCTGGATTGCTAATTTCAACGATATTTCTTGCTACACTAAATTGGCGGTTTTCATTGCTTACCTTATTTGGAATTCCATTATGTTTTCTACTGCCTAGATTCCTGAATAAAAAAGCGACAGAAGCAAACGAAACCTACAGAACAAAAGAAAATTATGGGCAGTTACTCTTGGAAAGTGTGGAAAACCATGAAATTATCCGAACTTACGGACTAAGAGACTGGGAATATCAGCGAATGAAGTCAGCTTCAGATCGCATTTCGCCGCTATGGACTCAGGCGCAGTTCTTGAATAAATTAATGCATAACGCGGTTACCAAAACACTGGTTCTATTGAATATGCTGATCATTGCCGTGGGAGCTTTCCTCACGGTTGGAAATGTGATTTCGGTAGGAATGTTAGTTGCATTTCAAAGCTTTTATATCGGAATGAGCAGATACGCTGCATCTCTTACCCAGAATTTGCCTCAATTCGTTAGCGCCACAATCAGCCTCAAGAGGATTGACGCTGTGCTTGCCGAAAAACCGAGCGAGGAACAGGATTTGAACAAATACCCCTCGAAAGCGATTCGTTTTTCGGAAGGAATTCATTTAAAACAGGTGTTTTTTGGATATACGCCTGAACGAAAAGCACTTAAAAACATTAACATGTCCTTGCCTGCTTTATCGTATTGCGCAGTCGTCGGCAAAAGCGGTTCAGGAAAATCATCACTTATAAGCTTGCTTCTGAGATTTTATGAGCCTGATCAAGGAAGCATACTGATGGATGGAATCGATGTAAAGGAAATCTCTGTACATTCTTTTCGGGCATTAACCGGATATGTGCCACAGGAAATAACCCTGTTTAATATGAGCATTGGCGAGAATATCCGGATAGGTAAGCCTGATGCGGATAACAAAGAAGTTGAATCCGCTGCAAGGGCTGCAGGTATTCATGAGTGGATTATTTCAGTTCCAAATGGCTATGACTCTATAGTTGGGGAGCGGGGACAATATCTTTCAGGGGGACAAAAGCAGCGTATCGCCATAGCTCGAGCTCTACTGCGCGAGCCCGATATACTCGTGCTGGACGAGGCAACTTCGTCACTTGATCCGGATACAGAGATGGCCATTCATGAAACCATTCATCAAGTATCATCATCGAAAACAATTATCTCCGTCACGCATCGTTTACATACCGCCAGAGGCGCGACTCGGATTTTCGTCATGAACGACGGTGAGATGGTTGACTCCGGCACTCATGAAGAGCTGCTGGAAAAATCCGATATTTATCGAAGCATTTGGGCAAAGCAAAGCGGCTTTAAAGTAAGCTCCGACGGGAGAGATGCGGGAATAACGCTCGATCGGTTAAAACAGATTCCATTGTTTATGGAATTGGATGACGATGTTCTAGAAGATGTCCAAAAATATATGATGACAGAGAACTTTAACCCGGGAGTTACCGTAATCGAACAAGGTGCGCCTGGGGATTGGTTTTATATCATTGTAAGGGGCAAGGTGGAAGTGCTGCATAGCCGGGATATGGAAGAGTCTCGCAGAATAGCTGTATTAGAGGATGGTGACCATTTTGGAGAGATCGCTTTATTGAAGCAGATTCCAAGGACGGCTACGATTCGGACATTAACGCTTTGCACGTTCCTTAAGATCCATAGAGACATGTTTCAAATCGCTTTGGAAAAGTCACCTTTTCTGCGAGAACAGTTAGAAGCCTCATACCAGCAAAGGTTAGAGCGCACCCATTCTCAAGCCGTCGAATCTGAGATGTTAAAAGAAACGGCTCGATGATTTCGAAATTCATTTTTAAAATAAATGGAAAAAAAATCTACACAGCATGGACAGGCTTTATTATAATGTAAGTAGAATTCATATTTTATTTACAAATGCTTTGCACGAAGGAGGCTTTTCTTGATTTCTTTGGATGATCGGATCAGGCAGCTGCTCGACAAGCATAAGATCGTTGGTTTAGCAGCCTCCGTGATACATGAAGGGCAGAAGATATGGAGTGGAGGGTATGGTTGGGCGAACATCGCCAGGCGTATACCTGTAACGGATCATACCGTATTCCGGATAGCTTCTATTTCCAAGACAGTGGTCGCAACGGCCATCATGCAGCTTGTGGAAAAGGGCTTATGCGGAATCGATCAGGATGTGGGAGAGATACTCGGGTTTCCTGTAAGAAGTCCTAAGTATCCGAATATTCCGATTACGATCAAGCACATCATGACCCATACTTCGGGTCTACAAGACGAATATGTACGATTTGTCGTTGATTCGCGCAGTGAGAACCCGCCCAAGATAAGGCTCGCGGATATCCTGATGCCGGATGGGCCTTATTATACAGACAGCCTCTGGGGCGATGGACAGCCAGGGGATCCGGACAGCTTTGAATACTCGAATCTAGGAGCTGTTATACTGGCTGCAATTGTTGAGAAGCTTTCCAATGAACGCTTCGACGAATACTGCCGGATGCACCTGTTCGAACCGCTTGGAATGAACGAGTCAAGCTTTAATATCGGTGATTTTGAGGATATGGATTCCATTGCTGTGCTTTACGAATACTCAGAGGCAGATAACCGCTTTATTGTCGGAACCGATGATTTTGGCGGAAGGAAGCCGGATCCCATTGATTACAGCGGCTATGTGCCGGGTACCAACGGAGCGCTGTTCAGCCCACAGGGTGGACTTCGAACGACTGTGCATGATTTGACCCGGTTTCTGGAAGCACATGTGAAAGCGGGCGAGCTGGGCGGGATTCGGATCCTGAAGCCGGAGACGGCGGATCTCATGCATACCGCTCATTGGTCAGGACATCGGCGGGATGGCTTCTTTCGCAATAGCGGGCTCCAGTTTCAGATTACTGACGATCTGATCCCGGGATATAGGCTCATTGGACATGCCGGTGATGCTTATGGACTGCTCAGTGATATGTACTTCCATAAACAAGAGAAATGGGGCCTCATCCTGGTGATGAACGGCCTGTATCAAAGAAAAGGGCAAAGTGTCTATTTTGAGGCGGAAGAAGAGCTTGCACATCTATTGCATTTCAACTTCTTAAAGTAGCGATCGGTGATTCGTTATTTACAACATGTCAATGTGATGTTAGACTATATTACATCTTTAGTATTCTGGCATCTGGCGGTCGTTGGAAGCACCTCTTCCCACATCCCGTACAGAAATTGGACATAATGCTAAGCGCATTCTTTGAAAGCAGGTAATACTCCGCAAATCTCTAAGGAGAGTGAGCGAATGTTATACGACAAAGACACCATTTATATTATCGGAGATGCCCAGGCTCCCGGAAATAATCCGATTACACAGCAATACAGCGCGTTTTTTATCGCACTTGTCGTGGATACTTCGAGCCATAAGATCATCGATGCAGGATGCTCGTCCACCATTCCGCTCACATCGGATTTTGTTCGCTCCATCTTCATGGGCCACAGTATGCTTCTCTTTGAAGTTATAGCGGAGGAGATCCGCCGCAGATATCACGGATCTTCCCAAAAGGCTCTGATTGTAGCGTTTAAGGACGCACAAAAAAAATACAAATTAGCACTTAACGGCCGGGAAGAGTCGGGATTCCATGCTTCCGGTACAGTGTAAGCTGCTTTATTTATCCGTATGGCAACATACACGTAAATAAAACCCAGCAAATGGTTATTCGGGATGTAGATCCTGAAGCTGTTTGCTGGGTTTTTTATTCTACAATAAAGGAGAGCGACCCATGAAGCTGTATATCTCCATTGATATGGAAGGCATTACCGGACTGGTGGATAACACATTTGTCGATTCAAGACAGTACAACTACACGCGAGGGCAGCACATGATGACGGAAGAAGCGAATCATGTGATCGAAACCGCTTTTGAAGGAGGATGCAGGGAAGTCATTGTCAACGACAGCCACTCCAAGATGAACAATCTGTTAATCGAGAAGCTCCATCCCGATACACAGCTGATCTCCGGAGATGTAAAACCATTTTCCATGGTACAAGGCCTGGACTCTTCCTTCGCTGGAGCGGCTTTTCTGGGCTACCATACAAGAGCTGCCAGGAGAGGTGTACTAAGCCATACGATGATTTTCGGCGTGCGTAATATGTACATAAACGATATTGCAATCGGTGAACTCGGTTTTAATGCGTATGTTGCCGGACATTACGGCGTACCTGTTCTAATGGTCGCAGGGGATGATGAGACGGCGATCGAAGCGGAAGAGCTCATTCCGGGAGTGACGACAGCGATCGTAAAGAAGCGGATTTCGCGGACTGCAGCACTGTGCTTGACTCCGGCAAAAAGCGGGCAGCTGCTTCGGGAGAAAACGAGGGAAGCGCTGGCGAACCGCAGTAAAGTGAAGCCGCTCGTGCCGCCGGATCATCCGGTGCTGACGATTGAATTCGCCAACTACGGCCAAGCCGAGTGGGCTCACTTGATGCCGGGAACGGCTATAGATGAGAACAGCCCGATTGTTACTTTCCAGGCCAAAAACATTCTGAAAGCTTACCAAGCAATGCTGGTCATGACTGAACTGGCAATGAGAACTTCATTTTGTTAAGAAACGGGTGAGAGCGTGGCGCCATATATTTTTCGCAGATTTATATCCATGATTGTCACACTGTGGCTCATTATTACGATTACTTTTTTCCTGATGCATGCTGTGCCGGGATCGCCGTTCGAGAAGGAAGGCAAGAATTCGAATCCGACCGCCGTTCAGAACATGATGGAATTTTATAATTTGGATAAGCCGCTTCCCGTCCAGTACCTGCTTTATCTAAAATCGCTGCTGTCATTGGACCTTGGACCTTCCATCGGCCACTTTCCGGACAGTGTCAATTCCATGATCGATCGGGGCTTTCCGGTTTCGTTCAAGCTTGGCATCGTCTCCATCGTATTTGCCATCGTATCTGGCATTGCGCTCGGGACGGTCGCTGCACTCAGGCAGAACCGCATGATCGATTACTTCGCGATGATTCTAGCCGTTATCGGTATAGCGGTCCCTAACTTCATAGTGGCGACCATGCTGATCAAATATGTCGCAGTAGAGTGGAGGCTTCTTCCAGTAGCCACTTGGGGAAGCTGGAAGCATGTAATCCTGCCTGCGTTTGCTCTGTCAACCGGACCCATGGCGATTATCGCCAGATTAACCCGGGCCAACATGGTGGAAGTGCTTACGGCCGACTATATCGAAATGGCCAGGGCCAAAGGGCTCTCACCTGCAACAATTGTCCTCAAGCACGCGCTCCGCAATGCAGTATTGCCGGTTATAACTCTGCTTGGCGCCTTGGTGGCCAATGTCCTTACGGGGAGCTTCGTCATCGAGAAAATTTTCGCCATCCCAGGAATGGGCAAATATTTTGTCGACGGCATCAATAACCGCGATTATGCGATCATTATGGGCACGACCGTATTTTATAGCGCACTCTTGATTTTTATGATGTTTCTGGTGGATATTGCTTACGGCCTCATTGATCCCCGAATCAAGCTGCACAGGAGAGAGGGATCATGATGAACATTCCGGATTCCCTATTTGTACCTATGCTGAATAGTCCAGGTACGGCGGAAACGATTATCCGGCCACGGCTGTCGTTCTGGCAGGAGGCTTGGAACAGGCTGCGTTCCAATAAATTGGCAATCGCTGGATTGATCGTCATCCTATTCATGGCGCTGCTTGCCATCTTCGGCCCGATGCTTACCGATCAAAGCTACTTCAAGCAGGTGCTGCTCGATGCCAACCAGAAACCAACGGCGGCGCACTGGTTCGGCACGGATGAGCTGGGTCGCGACGTATACGCCCGTATCCTTTACGGAGCTCGCATCTCGTTGTTTATCGGCCTTATGGCTGCTTTGATCGATTTTCTAATCGGAATTGTCTATGGGGGCATTGCCGGTTACTTAGGCGGTCGAGTTGACAACCTTATGATGCGCTTCGTCGATCTTCTATACGGGATTCCTTATCTGCTAATCGTCATCCTGCTGATGGTTGTCATGGGTCCAGGCCTTCTGACGATCATCGTGGCATTAAGCGCCACCGGTTGGATCGGAATGGCCCGGATCGTACGCGGACAGGTGCTTAGCTTGAAAACCTCAGAGTACGTATTGGCGGCTCGGACGCTGGGCGGAGGCGCGGGCTACATTATTCGCAAGCATTTGCTGCCCAACGCGCTCGGCGTCATTATTGTGCAGGTGACGTTCTCCGTTCCGTCGGCGATCTTCGCGGAAGCGTTTCTAAGCTTCCTCGGCCTCGGTATTCAGCCTCCTTTGGCGAGCTGGGGCGTCATGGCCAATGATGGTCTGCCGACCATCTTGTCCGGACAATGGTGGCGCCTGTTCTATCCGGCATTCTTCATTTCGATGACGATGCTTGCTTTTAATCTGGTGGGCGATGGGTTACATGACGCATTTAACCCGAAGCAAAGGAGGAGGTAGCCATTATGAAATCTGCGAATCCGTACGATGTTCTGTTGGCTGTCGAGAATCTGCATGTTTCTTTCACCACTCACGGCGGAGAAGTCAAAGCGATCCGCGGAGTCAGCTTAACGCTGGACAAGGGTGAGACTCTCGCGATCGTGGGAGAATCCGGCTGCGGTAAAAGTGTGACTGCCCGCAGCTTGATGCGCTTGCTCCCCGAGTACAGCTCGAGGATCAGCCAAGGCAGCATCCGCTTCAAAGGCGAAGATTTGGTCAAGTTGAGCGAGAAGCAGCTTAGGGAGCTGAGAGGCTCTGAAATCTCAATGATTTTTCAAGATGCGATGACAGCCCTGAATCCCACCATCTCGATTGGTGAGCAGATTATGGAAGGGATCCTTCGCCATCAGAAAATAACACGTTCGCAAGCTCGCAAAAGAGCCGTCGAAATGCTTGAACTGGTAGGCATATCTAATCCCGAGATGCGGATGAAGCAGTATCTGCATGAGTTCAGCGGTGGCATGAGACAGCGGATTATGATCACCATCGCAGCGGTTTGCAATCCTTCCGTTCTCATTGCGGACGAGCCGACAACGGCGCTGGATGTCACCATTCAAGCTCAAATCATCGACCTGTTCAAGATGCTCCAGAGAAAAACCGGTGTCGCCATCATCATCATTACGCATGACCTTGGCGTTGTAGCCAAGATTGCCGATCGGGTCAATGTCATGTACGCCGGAAAGATCGTCGAAGCAGGAACAGTGAATGAGCTGTTCAGCAATCCGCAGCATCCCTACACCAAAGGGCTGCTCGCTTCCATGCCGCGTCTGGACACGGATAAGAACCTCCCGCTCACACCGATTCCCGGAACGCCGCCGGATCTGTTCGCACCGCCGCAAGGCTGCGCTTTTGCTGCGCGCTGCAGCCATGCCATGGAGGTCTGCGGAGTGTACCAGCCGGAGCAGACAGCTGTATCCGAAAGCCACTCAACAGCCTGCTGGCTGCAGGATCCCAGGGCCAAACATGTATTCAAGCAGCCGATCAAGATTAACCTCAAGACGGCTCTAGGATAAATAATCACACTATATTAAAGGGAGTTGTGCTCATGAAAAAGGTTTCAGCATTGCTAATCAGCTGCGCATTGATTTTCGGAACGGTACTTGCAGGGTGCACCAAGGATCAAAGCACAGGAGCCAAAACGACGACGGATACCGGAAAAGAAACCAAGCCCAAAATCGTCCTGTACAACAATTCAAAAGAACCGACGTCCATCGATCCTCCGATCGGATTTGACCAAATTTCTTACGACATTGTCAACAACGCGTTTGAAGGACTGACACGTCTGGGTAAGACCCATCAGCCGGAGCCGGCTATGGCTAAAGAGTGGAAAGTCACTCCTGACGGCAAAAAGTACACGTTTACCTTGCGTGACGGCATTAAATGGTCGAACGGAGATCCAGTGAAAGCTGCCGACTTTGAGTATGCATGGAAGCGTCTGCTTGATCCTAAAACAGCCTCTGATGCAGCGTTCCTCGCTTATCCGATTGAAGGCGCGGAAGCCTACAACTCCGGTAAGGGTACAGCCGATGGCGTAAAAATTAAAGCTGTTGATGACAAGACACTTGAAATTACTTTGGCACAGCCTGCTTCCTGGTTAATAGGCATGGTATCCAGCCCCGCGTTCTTCCCGGTAAACAAAGCTGCCGTGGATAAGAGTGCGAAATGGGCTGGCGAAGCAGCAACGATTGTCAGCAATGGACCGTTCACCATTACGGAATGGAAGCATGACAGCGAGTTGAAAATGGTGAAAAACGCCCAATACTGGGATGCTGCCAATGTGAAGCTGGATGGCGTCACTTACAAAATGATCAATGATTCCAACACTGCTTACCAGCTCTTCTCCACTGGAGAGCTTCATTCGACCGAAACCATCCCGGCTGACATGAGCGATAAATTGTTTTCAGAGAATAAAGTGACGGTCCAGGATGCTGCAGGAACGGCGTTCTACCGTTTTAATACGAAAATGGCACCTTTCACCAACGCCAACATCCGTAAAGCGTTCGTTGCGGCCGTAGACAGACAAAAGCTTGTTGATTTGGTATTGAAGCAAAAGCAGAAGCCTGCTGAAGGGTTTGTATCTCCTGGACTTAAAGATCCAGCAGGCGGAGATTTCCGCAAAGTGGGCGGAACCCTGATCAAGTTCGACGCAGCCGAAGCTAAGAAGCTTTTGACAAAAGGGATGCAGGAAGCTGGCTATGCAGCACTGCCTGAAGTTACATTGACTTATAATACCAACGATGTCAGTCAAAGAATTGCTCAAGCAGTTCAAGCCATGTTCAAAGAAAACCTGGGTATTGATGTGAAACTGGCAAACAAAGAAGGAAAAGTGATGACAGCCGAACAAAAGAAGCTGCAGCTCCAATTGTCCCGTTCTTCTTTCCTTCCGGACTTTGCAGATCCGATCAACTTCCTGGACGGATTCCAATCGACCAACCCTTTCAGCAGAACAGGTTGGGTTAACGCGCAATATGATAAATTAATTAAAGATGCATTTAGTGAACCAGATGAGGCCAAACGTTTCAAAATGATGCATGATGCAGAGAAAATCCTCATGGACGAAGCACCGATTCTGCCGCTTTACTTCTACAACACGGCTTATTTGCAAAGCGATAAATTGGAAGGCGTCGTCAGACATGCTTTCGGTTTCATTGACTTCAAATTGGCGAATTTGAAATAAGTTCGGATTTCAAAGGGGTGTGCACCTGTACGGGTGCTCCTCCCCTTTTTTTCAAGTGAGGAAGGGGCATTAATAATGATTGAGCTTATCAAGCCTCGAAGCTTAAAACCCGGAGATACAGTTGGCATCACGGCTCCAGCGAGCTGGGGTGACAGAGATCAGATGATAGCATCCGCTGTCTATCTTGAAAATCTGGGACTTCATGTATGTGTCGGAGACACTCTTTCTAAGCAGCATGGTTACCTATCAGGAACCGATGAGGAACGGGCTTTGGAATTGAATGCCATGTTTGCTGATCCGAACATCCATGCGATCATTTGCGCACGAGGTGGATTCGGCAGCGGGAGAATTGCCGATAGGCTCGACTATGATCTTATCCGTGCTAATCCAAAAATTTTCTGGGGCTACAGTGACATTACCTTTTTGCACGCTGCTATCGGGAGATTCGCAGGTTTGGTTACTTTCCACGGCCCTATGCTGATCGATTTGGGTAAAGAGGATTTAAACCTGCTGACCGTTCAAAATTTTGAAACGCTGTTTCGCCCATCCGTTCTTCGCTATACCGAAGCGATTTCCCCTCTACAGACCTTAGTGGAAGGAGAGGCCTTCGGACCCTTAGTCGGCGGGAACCTTTCCTTGATCGCAAGCACGCTCGGTACTCCTTATGAGCTGGACACGAGAGGGAGAATCCTTTTTATAGAAGATATTGACGAAGAACCTTATCGGTTGGACCGGATGTTGAACCAATTGAGACAAGCCGGAAAATTTGCCGATGCGGCTGGAATTATGGTCTGTGATTTTAATAATTGTATACCGAACAAACGTAAATTATCGCTTACCTTGGAGCAAATTATTGACGATCAAATTGTTTCCGCAGGAAAGCCGACGCTTTCCGGATTTAAGATTGGCCACTGCTCTCCGAATATTGCCGTTCCGATCGGCATAGAAGCAAGATTGTGCACGTATGATAAGTCGCTGGAATGTAAAGAACCCGGTGTAGAGGCATGAGCATATGCTTCAGAAGTAGTTTTGTGGCATAAGAGGAGGCAGCGAACATGAACATTAAAAGCATTGAAGTAATGAGGCAGTCCACTCGTTTGAAAAAGCCGTTCAAAACAGCACTGCGCACTGTATATAACGCGGAGTCAGTTTTAGTCCGGATTCAAGCTGACGACGGCAGGATCGGTTGGGGAGAAGCTCCAGCGACCATCGTCATAACCGGTGACAGCTTGGACAGTATCCATTCGGCTATTGTACATACGCTCACCCCACTCTTGATCGGCAAAAACCTGCTGGCTTATGAACAAATTCTGCAGGAGATTCATCATTCGATGATCGGCAGCAGCAGTGCCAAAGCGGCTGTGGATATGGCCATATACGATCTGATCGCGCAGTACTGCGGTCTGCCCCTATACCAGTTTCTTGGAGGATATAAGGATGAGATCGAGACGGATTTCACCGTTAGCGTTAATTCGCCTAAGGAAATGGGAGAAGACGCGATCCGTTATGTGCAGGAAGGGTTTAATGTTCTGAAAATTAAAGTAGGCAAAGATGACATCCTGGAAGATATCGAGCGAATTAAGGAAATCCGCAGCTGCGTCGGGAACGGGGTCAAAATACGCGTAGACGCGAATCAGGGCTGGCAAGTTAAGGACGCGATCCGCACTATCCGGCGCATGGAGGACCTGGGGCTTGACATTGAATTGGTAGAGCAGCCGGTGAAAGCTCATGACATCGAAGGACTGAAGACAGTTACCAATGCGGTGGAGACTCCAGTCATGGCGGATGAGAGCGTGTTTTCACCCGCACAAGCCTTCGAGGTGCTGAAATGCCGTGCAGCCGATATGATTAATATCAAGCTGATGAAGTCCGGCGGAATTTACAAAGCGCAAATTATTAACCATATTGCTGAAGAATTTGGTGTCGAGTGCATGGTAGGCAGTATGATTGAATCCCGTGTGGCCGTTACAGCTGCAGCTCATCTTGCGGCAAGCAAGAAGAACATTACCCGCTTCGATTTTGATGCCCCTCTGATGATGCTCAACGATATCGTGGTTGGCGGTGTGCAGTACAATGGAAGGATGATGACCTTCCCTCATGAAGCCGGCCTTGGGATTCGCGACGTGGCCCACAGCCAAAGTATCGGAGTGGGATCATGAACGAGTTGAAACGAATGGCAGCAGCTGTTTCCGTCGCAACAGTTTGGACGAAGCCCGAATCCCCCCGGTCTTTGGATGAGCCTGCTTTGAAGCATCCGGCAGAAATAAGAGAGTGGCGGCGCCGTATGACGGTAAAGGATAAGGTGGACTTGAGTGAAGCAAATCGGGTTCAGACTCAAATTCTGTATGGGACTTCCGTTCTCGTAGTGGAAGAACAGGAAGATTGGATAAAGGTGCTCATCCCGCAGCAGGGAACCCGCAAGGAAGCATTGGGCTATCCTGGATGGGTGCCAAGATGCCAGTTGGTTAATGAGACGGAAGCTCCTGCCGGATCGAAGATGGCAGAAGTGATCTCCGGACATGCATGGTTGTACAGGAGTCCCTCCGAACATTTGATTGAATTGAGCTTTCTGACCTCTCTTCCTGTGCTTGAAGAAACGGAGGAGTGGGTGAAAGTGCAGACCCCGGAAGGCATCGCATATTTAAAAGCGGATGAAGTTCGCTTGATCGAAGCTCCTTCGGCACTTAAGTCAATTGAAGGCCATATCGGACGCGGAATCGTGGAGCAGGGAAAAAGGTTTCTCAATCTGCCTTATCTATGGGGCGGAATGTCTTCATTCGGCTACGATTGCTCCGGTTTCGCTTACAGTATGCACAGATTTGCCGGGATTTCGATTCCAAGAGACACCTCTGACCAAGCCATACAGGGAGCCCTGATTGAAAAGGAACAGTTGGAACCTGGTGATCTGCTCTTTTTCGCTCATGAAGAAGGAAAGGGAGCTATTCACCACGTGGGGATTTATGCCGGAGACCAACGGATGATCCATTCCCCTGAATCGATAAAAGCAATTGAAATTGTAGATTTGGATAGCTTCAAGCTGGCCAAAGAACACTGCGTATCCAGGCGGTATTGGGGCTAATTGTCATATAAAAAACACAATACATTTAATTCTTACCCTTAGTGAGTATATGTGATAATATATAACATAAACTCAGTTCAGGAAGCAGGTGGAATTTGGATGGATGTACACAACATTTTGCAGGAAATTGCTAACGGCCATCACCGGTCTGTCTTGGTTACTATTGCTTCTGTGGAAGGCCATGCTTATCGCAAATCTGGAGCGATGATGCTGCTCCTGGAAAATGGATCGGCTATCGGAAGTATCAGTCCGGGATGTATGGAAGTTGATCTAATGGAGCGGATAGAAGGAATTCTTGCATCCAACACCCATCAGCTTGTTGAATATGATATGAAATCGGAAGATGACGCTGCCTGGGGTGAAGCGATAGGATGCGGAGGCACGGTCCGCGTGCTGTTAGAGCCGGTAACGGGGGTATTATTGGAGCACTTGCTGGAGGTTAAGCGCAGGTTAGATCAGCACATCGCCGTAAGCTTGAAGCGGTTCATCATAGAAGAAAACAAATCTATTCGATATAAGCTGATTTCCGCTCATTCCGCTGGGTTTGAGAATCAGCAGATGCGCAGTTTAAATGAGCAGGAATTGATTGTGTCCACATTGTTTTCTCCTAAGCCCCGACTGATTATTTTTGGTGCTGGCAATGACGCAATACCTGTTGCCCAGCTTGCTCGTCGAGTAGGTTTTCAGATAATTATAGCTGATTGGCGCGCTGGATTATGTACAAATGAGCGTTTTGAGGATGCTGCGTTTATTATTGGTTTCCCGAAGAAGTCATTGATGCATCTGAATTTAACTGAACAAGACTATGTCATCGTGATGAGCCATCAATTGCGCTGGGATCGTGAATTTGTACAGAATATGCTTTCAAAACGTGTTAAGTATGTGGGAATCATGGGATCAAAAGCAAGAACCATCCGCGTGTTGGAAGCCATGTCGGTACCCCCATGGTTTCATACCCCGGTTGGTCTTCACATCGGCGCCGAAGGACCAGACGAAATTGCAATTAGCATTATGGCTGAATTAATCAGCATTATTCGGAGTAATGAAAGGGTGAACAGCGAGGAAGCTGAACCACTTAAAGCTGAATATAGCAGTGATATATTTGGCCGCAGGGAGAAGCAGCCGGAAGAGACTGCCCAAGCTTACCATCAAGCTGCACAAGGATAAACTGCGAAGCGGAATAGATGCGGAAATGGAATTCGCAATTTGATCGGTGCAGAGCACCGAACAGTCTGTATAGGGAGCCGGGATGACCCGGCTCTTTATTTTGTGGGTTAACTTTTTATGGTTATAATCCGATATAGTGCAAAAAAGAAACGAAGTGTTCTTAGTTGAAAATCAATCCTACATTTTCTCAACTCAATCCACTAGAGCAAGGTCGACTAAACCGCGGGGTAAGCGATCAAGTCAGACAAAAATTTGAGCAGATCACAGTAGAACGCAGCCAGACTAAGGGAGTCACAGATAAGCAATTTTTGAATTCGCTGAATAAGGATCAATTGGAAACCCTTCGCACTTTTCATGGGTTGGCATTCGATATTCAAACTTCACAGCTGAGTGATGAAGGTGCACATAATCTGGTCAGTGAAACGAACGACCTTCGTGATTTGAATGGGATGGAAATATCTCGATCGGACAAGCCAACATGTTTATTTTTCCTCCACCAGGAGCGCCTTCGGAAGTCTATGAAGCCTTTTCCAAACTATCGTCGGAAGATCAACAAAGTGTATACCAAGCTGCCGCTTCGAAGCAAGGTATGCATGAGCTCGCCCAGCAGAATAGCAGAGTTTCAGTGATTCCGGGCAGACCCAATACAAATAATATCTTTAGTGGAGGGCTGGATAATTAAAGATAACACATCTATCATGAAGTTACACTTAAAAACTAATGAAGAAAATCCTAATAATTAGCAAATTTTATGTAATATTAATAACTGCCTTTGAAGCTTTTACATTTAAAAAGTTAATGAAAGCGGAGCAAGAAACGAGCATGAATTTTGCTTCCTCAAAATTAAGATTATCTTCATCTAATAAGCCAAAAGAATGTCTTATTCCCTTTTCGTTACTAGTATATCCATATAACTTATTAAAAGAATCATTTAAAGCAGGGTGAATGTTTATGTGTCCTTTATTTTTGATTAAGTCGAGTGCCTTTCCCAGAGAAGCATTATCATCATTTGTTATGATTTTACACAAACACTCTACAGCACTTATGGATTCTTTTATTGAGTTTCTATAGTCGGGATTTTCACGATCAGATAACTTTTTCAATGCATCTGTTAAATGCTTATTAACAGTAGAAAAAGAATTTGTAGCTTCTTGTATTGCTTGGATCTCGTCGTCGGAAGATATTGGGCAGATTATGTAATTTATGAATCGATAATATGACATATGAGTTTCAAGTGCTTCATTACATTTATGTATGAAATAAACAATCTTCACTCTCCTGTCTTGTCCAGTCCTAGAATTCACTAAAAATTGTATTAAGTCATAAACTAAATTCCACTCAGCATTTATAAATAAGCTTCTAATCATTAAAGCAACCTTATCAATATTAGTGGGAATTTCGTCTACATGGTTTGTTTAATAGTTTGACGTACATTTCTTTTGCCAAATCAAATTGACCACTGGGACCTAGAACAGGAAAATAATCGGTATAATAAACATTAAGTAGAGCAGTTCTTAAATCATTGTCTATACCGTCTCTCTGCATTATTGATTTCCTTTGAACAATGCCCATTCGTTCAGAAAATGATTCCATATTTTTGTGCCAGCCCCTCTATAAAATATGTACAATTGTACCATATTGATAGACAAATTAAATAGTAGGAAACGACATAAATCCGCAGTAACACCGCAATATAAAGCTATAGATGGATAAGAATGAGCGCTGACAAATGAGTCGGCGCTTATTGTATTTCAATAACATCATCGGGGGTTTGGCGATTGATTCAGTTAACATTAGACATGCATAAGTATGGACCGTGGATGGTTACAAATAAAGGCGACACAACTTACCGCATATATTTGTCATGTTATATAACATAAGTATCATACTTTTTTAAGAAATGCATAATAATTTATGTTTTTATAACAAATTTATGTTAATTAAATTGACACAATGTTCCCGCTATTTTATAGTTTGAATAAGTCCATAGCAGTATGATCAGCGAAATTTATTCGCTAAGTCATGAGTACATGCCATAGGAGAAAAAAGGAGGAGCTGTATGAGACAAATGAGAAAAGCAGGGATTGTCGGTATTATTCTTTTAATTGCGGTAGTTAGTTCACTTGTAGGATGCTCGCAAAAATCTGCAAATTCAACTACGGTGAAGCCGACAGATTCAACAGCTCCAACAGCAACGGCTATGGCCACAGTTGCTGCCACAACAAAGCCCTCTGATGCTCCAGGAGGAATTAAATCACCACGAGTTGCCTTTGTTTATATCGGGCCTCCAGGCGATGGCGGTTGGACGTTTGAGCACGATAAGGGCCGAAAGGCGATGGAAAAGGAATTAAATATAAAAGCGGATACGGTTGAAAATGTACCGGAGAGCGCTGATGCGGAACGGATCATGACTGAGCTGGCGAAGAATCACGATCTTATTTTCACAACAAGCTTTGGCTATATGGATTACACCTTTAATGTCGCTCAAAAGTTTCCAAAAGTCATATTCATGCATAATGCGGGTTATAAAACCGCGCCGAATATGGGAACTTACTTTGGACGCAATTATTTGGGAAGCTACTTGGCGGGAATAGCAGCGGGCAAAATGACCAAGAAAAATGTGTTGGGTTATGTTGGTGCCTTTCCAATCCCCGAAGTTATTTATAATATCAATGCTTTCACTCTCGGAGCGCAAAGCGTGAATCCAGCTGTGAAAGTCAACGTAGTCTGGAGTAACACATGGTTTGATCCTACTGTTGAGAGACAGGCGGCTGTGAGCTTGCTGGATAAAGGCGCTGACGTGCTGATGGCCTATCAGGACTCGCCGGCAACGATTCAGGCGGCTAATGAAAGAGGAGCGATGGCAGGCGGTAACGATTCCGATATGAGCCGTTTTGCGCCGGATGCTTATTTAACGAATCCAACATGGAACTGGGGAGCTTATTATACCAAGGTTGTCAAAAGCGTCATGGACGGCACTTGGAAAAATGATCAATACCTGGGTGATATGAAGGATGGCTTGGTCGATATCGCACCGCTAGGCAAAAAAGTACCGGATGATGTCAAAAAATTGGTTGCTGATACAAAAGCCAAAATCTTGAGCGGAGAATTGAACGTATTCAAGGGGCCGATCACGGATGCGGCAGGTACGGTAAAGGTTCCCGAGGGATCCAACATGAGCGATAAGGATATTTACAGCATCAATTGGTTTGTTAAAGGGGTAAACGGAACCATTCCGAAATAATTTTGAAATGTTCATAGCCTTTACACCAGCGAATCTCTTGGAGTCTCAAGAGATTTGTTGGTATAAGTGGGACTTTCTAAAGCTCTGCAGCTTTTGCGCTCATCTTAGGGAGGAAGCCATGATGATTACTGAAAATGCAGTAGAAATGAAGCAAATTGTCAAAATCTTTGGTTCAGTGGTCGCTAACGATCATGTTGATTTTAACGCCAAACAGGGTGAAATTCATGCGCTTTTGGGAGAAAATGGGGCGGGAAAAAGCACCATGATGAGCATGCTGTCGGGCGTTTACCGTTTAAACAGCGGAGAGATCAGGATTCAGGGGCAAACGGTTAAAATCCGCTCACCCAAGCATGCCATGGAGTTGGGCATTGGCATGGTATTTCAAAACTTCCGGCTCGTACCGACCTTAACAGCCACGGAAAATATTATTTTAGGTGAAAAAGGGAGCGTTTGGCGAGGCAGGACCTGGATGAAAAAGAAGCGAGATGCCATAGATGAGCTGGCGCGCCGTTTTGGGCTGTCTTTTCCAACGGATTTGCCGATTTGGCAGCTTTCCGTAGGAGAACAGCAGCGTGTGGAAATCGTCAAAGTCTTGTATCGAGGGGCTCGGATCATTATTTTGGATGAACCGACCTCTGTGCTTACACCTGCGGAAGCCGAGCAATTATTCGATACGCTGGCCCATATGAAGCAGGACGGCAAAACTGTCATTATCACGACACATAAGCTGAAGGAAGTCATGATGACAGCAGATCGAATTTCTGTGATGCGTAAAGGCAAAATGATTCAAACATTGGAAAAAACGGAGACTAATGAACGTGATTTGGCTCGGATCATGATGGGGCATGAACTCAACCTATCCCGGCAGGTGCGTGAAAATAAATCCGGAGAAGCATTACTCGTTGTGAAAAATCTTGAAGCGATTGCCGACCACGGAAGCCGTGCTTTGAATGGGATTGAATTTTCGCTTAGGCGCGGTGAAATTGTTGGAATTGCTGGCGTTGCGGGCAACGGACAGAAGGAGCTTGCTGAAGTGCTGACGGGACTTCGACCAAGACGAAGTGGCAGCGTGATCTACAACGGAATGGAAATGAAATCCGCATCCGTGCGGGCAGCCATCGATCTCGGCATCTCGCATATTCCCGAGAATCGCATGAAAAGCGGCTTGGCCGGCAGTTTAAATATTGTAGATAATCTGTTGATCAAATCATATCGAACATTTGACCGGTCATGGTTTGGTTTTTTAAGAAAACACAAAAATAGACTTTGGTCCCAGCAGCTAGTCGAACAGTTTGACGTCAAAACACCTGACCTGGACACACCCGCACGCCAATTATCAGGCGGCAATCAACAAAAGCTGTTGTTCGCCAGAGAAATTAATAATAACCCGCTGCTAATGGTAGCCGTTCATCCTACCCAAGGTCTGGATGTAGGCGCAACAGACGGCGTGCATCAGTTATTATACGATTTAAGAAATGAAGGAAGCAGTGTTCTGCTGATTTCGGAGGATTTGGATGAGGTCATGCAATTATCGGATCGGGTACTTGTGATTTACAACGGTAAAATTGTCGGTGAAATGCAGCGAGAGGAATTGGACAAAGAACGAATCGGGATGTGGATGGCTGGCATCCATGATTTGAAGGATGACAGGGGTGCTGCTGGATGAATGAAGAGCAGGCTGCGGGCAGATTTCGCTTTCCGTTCCGTTTGGTGATAGACACGCAGAAAAAGGAAAACGCCTGGTGGGTTCCGTTTCTATCGATTATTCTGGCATTGATCTTTTGCGCATTGTTTATTGGCCTCAATGGAATGAATCCATTAACGATTTATCTGAAAATGGCAAATGGCGCCTTCGGCTCGAGCTACGGTATTAGCGAAACACTGGTAAAAGCGATTCCCCTGCTGCTGTGCGGCTTAGGCGTATCCATTGCTTACCGAATTAAAATATGGAATATCGGTGCTGAAGGCCAGTTTGCAATTGGGGCAATAGCGGCTACATCGATAACGATATATTGGCCTAATATGCCTGAGCCCTTGGTCATTCCAGCTATGGTAATCATGGGTACGCTTGGCGGAGCTGTATGGGGTTTACTGACAGCCATACCAAAGGCTTATTTTCAGGTGAATGAATTAATTACATCGTTGATGCTCAATTATGTGGCTTTATTGCTGATGAATTACTTTGTGTTCAGTCCGTGGAAGGATCCCAAAGGCTTTAATTTTCCCGGGACTCCGATGTTCGAAACCTATGAGCAGCTGTTGACTATAGGCGGAACCCGGCTGCACCTTGGCTTGATTTATGGATTAATCGCTGTCGCGCTTTATGCTTTCTTTATCCACTATACCAAATGGGGGTATGAGCTGCGCTTGATTGGCGCCAATCCCTCTGCTGCCAAATATGCAGGAATTCATATTAACAAGCATATTTTAATTGTGATGATGATAAGCGGAGGCTTGGCAGGGCTGGCAGGTATGAGCGAGGTGTCAGGTGTTACGCATCGGTTGATGTACGGCATCTCCCCCGGTTATGGTTATACGGCCATCATTGTGGCATGGCTGGCCAAATTAAATCCGCTTGGTTTAATCATTTCCTCCATTTTATTCGGCGCTTTGATTGTCGGCGGCTTTAGTGTTCAAACCATTGGTTTGCCTTCATCGACTTCGCTTATGCTGCAAGGCGCAATCTTGTTTTTCCTCATAGGCGGTGAAACAATCGGTCGTCTGCGATTGAAATTCAATCGGTGAGACTTTAAAGGAAGGGGCAGCGCTGTGGACTTTATAATGCAATTGCTTGTAGCTGCTATATCATCAGGAACACCTCTGCTGCTTGCGACTTTGGGCGGCATTCTATGTGAACGGGCGGGAGTTATCAACCTCGGAGCTGAAGGACTGATGCTGATCGGAGCTGTAACGACATGCCTGGTCTATATCCAAACGGAAAGCCTGGTATTAGCTTTGTTAGCTTCATTGGGATCCAGTGCATTACTTGGCTTGCTTCATGCCTTTTTAAGCATCACGATGCGGGCGAATCAGGTCGTGAGCGGGTTGGCCATCACATTATTCGGAACTGGACTGAGCGCTTACTTAGGTAAGCCGGTGTCCGGTATGCCTATTGCGGGATCCGTTCCCAAGCTGCATTTGAGCTGGATTGAGCCGATACCTTTTTTGGGTCAAATATTCGCTCATTTAGACCTGCTTACCTGGGCCAGCATACTTCTTGCAGCGGCGATGCACCTGTTTATATTCAAAACCTCATGGGGACTGCACTTAAGAGCGATTGGCGACAGCCCCGGTACAGCTGATGTCATGGGTATACGCGTTTTTTTAAACAGATATTTATATGTGGTTGCGGGTTCGATGCTGATTGGTCTTGCAGGCGCCGATCTCATTCTGGTTTATTCGCCGAGCTGGATCGAAGGCATGACAGCAGGCAGAGGCTGGATTGCCGTTGCCTTGGTAATTTTCGCTAAATGGAACCCGCTCCGTGCGATGGCCGTTTCCTATTTTTTTGGCGGACTAGATACATTAGGCTTCCGAATTCAATTGATCGGCAGCCAAATACCTTCCTATTTTTTGAAAATGCTGCCTTATGTGATCACCATCCTAGTCCTGATGTTCACAGGCTGGCGGAATCGCAACAAATTAACAGGCAAGCCGGAAGCAGTGGGGGAGCCTTACATCCGAGAGCAACGATTCTAATCCGGGAGGCTTGATTATGGCTCTTAGCAACGAAAGTTATGCTCCAGCACCAAGCGTTTGGGAGCCTGATTCGATAGGAGAGGCATGGCGGCTGCAGCAAATGTTAGGATTGGGGAGCAAGTTTATTTCAGGCGGCACTTTACTGCGGACACAATGGGAATCAGGTATTAGTGAAATGCCGCATCATTTAATAAGTGTTGCAGCTATTGCCGAAATGTCAGCCATTCAAATCAAAGCGGATGAGGCAGTGATCGGTGCCGCTGTGTCTTTATCGGAATGCGCCAAGCATCCGCATATCCAAGCGGAGTTTGCTCATCTTGTGCAGGCCATCCGCAGTATTGCCGCTCCTTCGATACGCAATATGGCAACGCTTGGCGGCAATATAATTTCAGCTGTGGGAGACTCCATTCCGGCACTGCTTGTGAGCGGTGCTGTGTTGAATTGGTATGGTGGAAGCTCCCGTCAAACGGAGCTGCTCCAGGATTGGGTATATGCAATCAGTCAACCCGGTTATCAGGAGAAGCGGCTGTTGATATCAGTGAGCTTGCCTCAGATGAGTTCAGAGCGTTTAGGAAGATATGTATCCTTTTATCAAAAAATAGGAAGAAGAGAAGCATTTACGCCTTCAATAGTTACAACTGCTTTTCAAGGATGGATCCATGCTGATGGGGGATTAGCTGATTTTCATATCGCTGCTGGAGGCGGTTCAAGCTATTGCCTGCGATTGACCCAGTCGGAAGCATTACTGAATGGAAGCCGGTTAACCCCGAATTTACTGCAACAGCTGCAGCAGGCTGTTCAAGAACAAATGATTGCTTATTCGGATCCATTCGCCTCAGCAGCATACCGTAAGAAAACAGCCGCGAACCTAATTAGCTCCGGTCTTTGGAGTGAGTTAGCAGCTTCTAGTTAAGACTGCGGTAGAAAGGGTGAGAACGATGCGAATAAACCGGTTAACGAGTGGAAAACGTTGGCGCACACGTCCGGATGGTATGGAAAAAGTAACAGGTCAGCTTAAATATTTAACGGATCTGCAGGCACCCGAGATGCTTTATGGCAAGGTGCTGAGAAGTCCTCATCCGCATGCGGTCATTAAAGATATTCGGATAGAAAAAGCTTCGATGCTCAAAGGCGTTCACGCTGTTATTACCCATCTGGATGTTCCCGGTTTAAATCGGTTCGGGATCGAAACACCGGATCAACCGGTGCTGTGTGAAGATCGCGTTCGTTATATTGGCGATGCTGTTGCAGCTGTTGCTGCCGAAACTGAGGAGCTTGCAGACTATGCCCTGACTTTAATCGAAGTCGATTACGAGCTGCTTCCCGTTATTGATGATCCGGAAGCAGCCCTGCTGCAGGAATCCGTTCAGCTTCATCCAAATGGCAATGTTTTGCACCGCACCAATCATAAGGTTGGAAATATAGAAACAGGATTCGCTAATAGCGCATTTATCGTGGAGGAAACCTATTCTACTCCAAGACAAATGCATACGTATATGGAAATGGAAGGCGGCTTATTTATACCGGAGGCGGATGGCCGGCTAACGGTTTACTCGGCTACCCAGCATGGCTATATGGACCAATTTCAGCTGTCCCGTATTCTGGCCATCCCGCAAACCGCGATTCGTATCGTGTCCAGCCCCATCGGCGGCTCGTTCGGCGGCAAGGACGAATTGAACGTGCAGCCTTACGGAGCTTTGCTTGCGGTTATCAGTGGAAGACCAGTGAAGATTCACAATTCCAGATGGGAATCCTTCAGGGCAGGCCTCAAGCGCCACCCGATGAAGATACATGTAAAAACAGGAGTGGACAGCGAAGGCCGAATTATGGCGCATCAGGCAAGAATCGTTGCCGATACTGGCGCATACGCTACACTGGGCGGGCCTGTGCTTAATTTTGCCACAGAGCATATGATCGGCCTCTACACGATGCCGAATGTTGCCGTTGAAGGCATCTCGGTTTTTACCAATAACGGCGTATCCGGCGAATTTCGCGGCTTTGGCGGCAATCAGGCGATTTTTGCCTTGGAGTGCCAGATGGATCGCTTGGCAGAGAAACTGGGAATGGACCCATGGGCATTGCGCCAAATCAATCTCAGGGATAAGCATACTCTGGGACCGCTCGGTCAACGGATCGCGCCTACAGATGGAGCCAGCCAGGTATGGGACATGATTGATCGGTCTGAGCTTTGGGCCAGCCGAACGCAGCTTACTTCGGTAAGCGGGAACCGCCCGTCTGCGCCGTGGCTTAAATACGGGATTGGAGCCGCATTAACGATGCACGGCGCAGGGTTAGGCTACGGTATTCCCGATGATTCAGGCGGACGCATAGTTTTGAGTCATGACGGAAAAATTGAGGTCGTTTTTGGCTTTGAGGAATTTGGCCAAGGGCTCATCGCAACTCTGGAGCTGATGCTGATCGAGCACTTTGACTGCCAGGCAAGCGACCTCCGTCTGCTGATCGGCGATACGGACCTTGTTCCGCAGAGCGGTTCCAGCACAGCGTCCCGTGCTACAAGCATGATGTGGATGGCGCTGCAAAGACTCAAGCCGCTTTTTCTGCAGCAGCTGCTGACGGCAGCTTCGCATTACACCGGCGTAGCCATCGAGCTGCTGACCGCAGGTCCCGAAGGAGTTTGGCGCAAAGCGGATCTGCAAGCAAGTCGCGATTCAAGCTCGCCGCTTATAAGTTATCAAGACATTTCCGCCAAGTTGAGTGAGCCAATTGCCATAGAAACCAAGTTTCATTATCCGATAACGCCTGACCCGATTATGGGAGGCCATTTTCTTTACACTTATGCTGCAGTAGCCGTAAAGGTTGAGGTTAATACGCTGACAGGGAGAGTAAGGCTGCTCGATCAATTTCATGCTGTGGCAGCGGGACCTGTCGCTAATCCGCAAGGATACCTTGGTCAGATTGAAGGCGGCAGCATCATGGCCTTGGGCTTCACCTTGACAGAGGATGCGCAAATGCATGCCGGTGAGTACATTACCAGGAATTTGGATACCTATCTGATTCCGACGGCAAGCGATATTCATCGTGATTTTGAATTGGAGGCCATTGAGGAATTGCCTGAGGAAGATACGTATGGACCTCGCGGGGTTGGAGAAGTCGGAACCGTTGTATTGGCTCCAGCTATTGCATCTGCCGTTTACCACGCAGTGGGCAAACGAATCAACAAGCTGCCGATTAGTCCTGAAGAGCTGCAGCAGGATTTTATCATACCGAAAGGAGTGTTTAACGATGAGCACGAGGCAAGCAGTATCCAGTGAATGGCGCAGTCATGTGAATAACAAGGACGTAGTGCTGCATATTCCGCCTTCTAAACGATTATTGAATATTTTAAGGGATGATTTAGAGCTGACGGGAACCAAGGTTTCCTGTGAAATGGGCCGGTGCGGCGCGTGTATGGTTCTGGTAGATGGCAAGGCGGTCAATTCTTGTTTGATCATGGCTTATCAATGTGCCGATAAACAGATCACAACAATTGAAGGCATAGGAAACGAAACGCTGCATCCCATCCAGCAAGCTTTTTTAGAAGAAGGCGGATTTCAATGCGGTTACTGTACGCCCGGAATGATCATTTCGGTCCAAGCGCTGCTCACTGAGAATCCACACCCGTGTCAAAGCGAAATTGAAGAAGGCTTATCCGGCAATCTATGCCGCTGCACCGGGTATGGAGGCATTATGCGCGCCGTAGAAAAATTGGTGAAATAGGAGCTGGCAGCAATGAACTATCACGAGCATACTTTTTATTTGCAAAAATGTGTAGAAGTTTCGAAAAAAGCGAGAGAGCAGGGTAACACACCTTTTGGCGCTATATTGGTAGATCATGAGGGCAAAATTTTATTAGAGCAAGGGAATATTGAAATCACGACAAAGAACTGTACGGGTCATGCGGAGACATCATTGATGGTTGCCGCATCTGCGCTTTTCAGCAAAAGCTTTTTGTGGAATTGTACCTTATATTCCTCCGTTGAACCCTGTGCCATGTGCGCGGGCGCGATTTATTGGGGCAATGTCGGCAGAGTGGTCTATGGCATTTCCGAGAAGAAGCTGGCAGAGCTCACTGGAGAAAGCGAAGTCAATCCGACGCTGGATTTGCCTTGCTCCGATGTGTTTGCCAGAGGCAATAAACCGATCAAGGTGGTCGGACCCTTTCCGGAGGTGGAAGTGGAAGTCATTGCTGTTCATGAGGGATATTGGGATTAACGTGTTTGAAAGGTGATAGAGGACAGGTGCTGTATGCGTTATTCAATAGATCATATTAATCGATTAGAGAAGGATCCATTTGTGGAGCTGCTGGGCTGGGTTTTCGAGCATTCGCCATGGGTCGCGGAGCAAGCATGGGTACATCGGCCTTTTGCTTCATTAACTCATTTGCATCAGACCATGACTCAAATTGTGCGGGAAAAGACAGCTGAAGAACAAGTTTCACTTCTGCGAGCTCATCCCGACTTGGCTACAAGACTGCAAATGAGCGAAATTTCACAGCTGGAGCAGCAGGGGGTTGGTTTAGACCGACTGTCTCCCGCAGAATTTAATCAATTCAATTCATTCAATAATGCATATGTCGCGAAATTTAATTTTCCTTTTATTATGGCTGTTCGTGGTCAGAGCAAGGAAACTATTTTATCAGCGATGGAAAAGCGTTTAACTAATACACTTGAAGCGGAACATGAACAAGCCTTGCAGGAGATTTACAAAATCACGCAATTTCGTTTAGCGGATTTGTTAGAAGCATAATTGAGCGGGAGGTTCATACCTATGTTAGATAAATTAAAGGAACGTACCCTATATTATGGCAAAGCTGATGTATTCGTTTATCGCACCTTTGCCAAGCCTTTAACAGGCATTGAGCCGATACATGAGTCAAGCTTTACAGGCAATGATAATGTCATTTTTGCTTTAAATGTTAAATTCACTGTTTATGGCCAGGTATTTTTGACTTCATTCACTGAAGGTGACAATACCTTTGTTGTGGCAACGGATTCGATGAAAAACTTTATCCTTCGTCAGGCCGCAGAGTTTGAAGGTAATACCATCGAAGGCTTTTTAGCCTTTGTCAGTGAACGGTTTTTAGAAAAATATCCTCACGTCACTTCTATTGCAATTACTGGTGACCGTTTGCCTTTCGTTCCGGTAGAAGTTCCTGCACAGACACAGGGAAGCTTCTCGGAAAGCGGACTCGTTTATCGCAGATCACATAATGATTACAGCTCTGCAAGTCTGGAGATTTCACGGTCGGAAGACGCTTCAGGTGTGGTGATTAACTCTCTTATGAGCAGTCTGATGGACTTGCAGCTGATCAAAGTGAACGGCAGCTCCTTCTACGGCTTCATCCGTGATGAATATACAACACTGCCGGAAACTTTTGATCGGCCGCTTTATATTTTCTTGAATATTTATTGGGAGTATGCGCATATTTCCTATGGCCTTTCGGGAGATAACGCGTATTACGTGCCTTCGGAGCAAGTTCGCGACATTGCCCAAACGATCTTTCACGAGAATAAAACACCCTCCATTCAAAATTTGATTTATCAAATTGGTCTGAAGGTATTGTCTCGTTTTCAGCAGTTGTCCGAGGTTCGTTTTGAATCCAATAACCGTACATGGGATACCATTGTTGAGACCATTTCTACTTCAGAAGGAAAGGTCTTTACAGAGCCTCGGCCGCCCTTTGGCTTTCAAGGGTTTTCCGTCACACGTGAAGATTTGAAGGAATAGGGGAGGATAAGCTATGGCTGGACGATTAACCACCCACGTGCTGGATTTGTCTCGCGGCATACCTGCACGAGGCATGCAAATTGAACTGTGGCGGATATTGCAGGGAGAAGCAGCAGCGATTCTATACAGCTTTGAAACGAATGAAGACGGCAGGACGGAGGCCCCTTTGCTGGAAAAAGACACGATGCTTAGCGGCAGCTACGAGCTTGTTTTTGAGGTCGGGCGTTACTTTCGTTCGCAAGGAATCGAAAGTCTATTTCTGGAACAGGTTCCCGTGCGGTTCCAAATCCTTGATCCGCAATCGCATTATCATGTTCCTTTGCTGGTCGCGCCTGGAGGCTATAGCACTTATAGGGGAAGCTAAACCAAAACTTTAAGATGATGCTTACGAAGTCAGTTTTGCTAAAGCAAAACTCTGAGGAGGGTTACAATGGCAACACCATTCGATCTGGTGATCAAGCGAGGCAATGTCGTGCTGCGGGATGAGATTCGCCAGTTGGACATAGGCATACGATCCGGGAAAATTGCCGCTCTTGCAGAATCTATAAATGCGTTAGACGCTTCGACCATTGATGCGGCAGGCCAGTATGTCCTTCCAGGCATGATCGATGTTCATGTGCATTTTAACGAGCCTGGCTTAGCGGATTGGGAAGGCTTTGAGAGCGGTTCGGCCGCCTTGGCTGCGGGAGGCTGCACCACTTTTGCAGATATGCCGTTAAATGGAGTTCCGCCGACCATTAACGCCGATGCCTGGCGACAAAAGCATGAAGCGGCGAAGGACAAATCCGCTGTTGATTATGTCTTTTGGGGTGGCCTTCAGACTGGAAATATCGCTGAGCTTGAAGAATTGGCCGCCTGTGGAGTTATTGGCTTCAAAGCGTTTATGTCCTCCCCTGGCGGTGAAGGCGAGGATATCTTTCGCGAAGCCGATGATATAACGCTTTATGTGGGGATGAAGAAAATCGCCGAGCTTGGCGGGATTTTAGCCCTGCATGCGGAAAGCGAACCGCTGGTATCCAAGCTGGCCGCTGGTAAAATAGCAGAAGGCCGTTTATCTGCCAAGGATTACGCTGATTCGAGACCGATCATTGCTGAGCTTGAGGCGGTGAATCGAGCTTTATTTTATGCCAAAGAGACGGGCTGCGCCTTGCATTTTGTTCATATCAGCAGTCCGCAGGCCGTGGAAGTCATTGACCTTGCCAAGAAGTCCGGCATGAATGTAACCTTGGAAACCTGTCCGCATTATTTAACTTTGACAGTAGAGGATATGCAGCGGCTTGGTCCCGTTGCTAAATGCGCGCCGCCGCTGCGCGATTTGGAGGAGCAGAACCGATTATGGACACTCCTCCGCGAAGGTCGAATTGATATGATTACATCTGATCATTCTCCCTGCCCGTCTCGTTTAAAAAATGAAAATGACGGCAACTTTTTCGCAGCTTGGGGTGGGATATCAGGCGCTCAAAGCAGTATGGAGCTAATGATTCACGAGGGCTTCTTTCGCAGAGGCATTCCTTTGACGCAAATTTCCCGCATGTTGTCCTATGAACCG
Source organism: Paenibacillus sp. GP183 (assembly GCF_900104695.1). NCBI lineage: Bacteria > Bacillati > Bacillota > Bacilli > Caryophanales > Paenibacillaceae > Paenibacillus > Paenibacillus sp. GP183. The sequence continues at coordinate 843,090 of NZ_FNSW01000001.1, read as the reverse complement.
GCCAAGCGATTTGGTTTGCTTCCGAGTAAAGGAGAAATAACGCTTCAAGCTGATGCAGATTTAGTCGTAATGGATTTAGACAAAGGGTATGTTTTGCGGCAGGAGGATATATTATATCGGCATCCGCATAGTCCTTATTTGGGCAGGTCATTTGATTGCCGAGTAATCACAACTCTATGTCGAGGAATCGTAGTTTACGAAGCAGGTCGGGGAATCCTTCAAACGGGATTAGGCCAATGGCTGAGTCCGCAGCAGGAAGCATCTGTTAACGCTGATTAGAAGGAGGCTGAGCGGGTGGACAACACAGAAGCAGCGAATAAAACAAACGATAATAATCTAAAGCGTGATCTGGCTGCTGAAGCAGAAAAGCTAATTGAATGGCTGGCTGTTTTTGGCAGCGATAGCCATGACGGCGTGACCCGATTGCTCTATACCCAAGAATGGCTGGCTGGTCAGCAAGCAGTTGCGGCTAAAATGAGGGAATACGGTTTAAATGTATATGACGATCGCGTAGGTAATGTATTCGGACGATTAGATGGTATACTTCCTGACAGTAAAACAATAATTACAGGATCGCATCTGGATACCGTCAACAATGGCGGAAAATATGACGGTGCCTATGGTATTATAGCTGGAATGATAGCTTTAAACTACTTACTTCAAACCTATGGATCACCCAAACGCAGTCTTGAAGTTGTGGCCCTTTGTGAAGAAGAAGGAAGCCGGTTCCCGTTAACTTTTTGGGGCTCTGGAAATATAACGGGTCATCATAACTTTGAGCAAATAAAGGGAATGAAAGATACAGATGGAATTCTATTTATGGAAGCTATGAAAGAGTCCGGCTATGGTGATCCTTCCCTAAAACCGACTCACAGAAATGATATTGCTGCATTTATCGAGTTGCATATTGAGCAGGGTATTGTGCTTGAGCGTCGAGGGTACAGGCTCGGAATCGTGGATGCCATCGTCGGGCAAAAGCGGTTCAATTTTACAATCACAGGTGAAACTGGACATGCAGGCACAACGCCTATGACTCTTCGTAAAGATGCTATGGCCGGTGCTGCTGAGATGATTTTACAGCTGGAGAAAACAGCTTTGCGCGTGGGCAAACCACTCGTCGCTACCGTCGGCCGTATCACTGCTGAACCTAACGCTTCAAATGTAATCCCCGGAAAAGTCACATTTTCCGTCGATGTGCGGCACACCGCGGAAAACGATCTAAATCAATTTTGCATAGGAATGATCAGCCGTTTTCAGGAAATTGCCGCAGCTCGGGAGCTTCATCTAGATTGTCATCAATGGATGGACGAAAAGCCTGTGCAATTAAACGATCATTTGACCGGGAAGCTGGAACAAATCTGTCGGAATCATGATATTTCACACCATCGGATGGTGAGCGGCGCGGGGCACGATTCGCAAATTTTTCAGCCGCATTGTCCAACCGTGATGCTTTTTGTGCCAAGTCTTCGCGGTATCAGCCATTCCCCTCTGGAATTTTCCTCACCGGAAAGTATGGCAGATGGAATTTTAGTATTAATAGATTTACTTTATCATTTAGGCTATGAGGAGAATTTGGATGAAAACCTATAGAGATTTATCTCCATCGCCGCGAATCATTATGACTCCAGGACCCGTTGAAGTTGATCCTCGAGTGCTTCGAGCTATGTCATATCCCATCCTGGGCCAGTTTGATCCGGAATTCACGCAATTGATGAATGAATCCATGGAGATGCTGAGGCATGTCTTTCAAACAGAGAATCAGTGGGCCTATCCTATTGATGGAACATCCCGCTCCGGAATTGAAGCCGTATTAACGAGCTTAATCGAGCCAGGCGAAAAAGTGCTCATACCCATTTATGGGAGATTTGGCTTCCTGCTGCAAGAAATAGCTGAACGCTGCGATGCCGAAGTCATCACCCTTGAAAAAGAATGGGGATCCGTTTTTGACCCTCAAGAAATTATTCGCGCTATTCGTCTTATAAAGCCGGCCATTGTAGCTATTGTCCACGGAGAAACCTCAACAGGTCGAGTACAGCCCCTAGAAGCAATTGGCAAGGCTTGCCGTGAGCTGGATGTATTGCTGGTTGTTGATGCTGTAGCAACGATTGGGGGCATTCCAGTCAAGACCGATGATTGGATGCTGGATGCTGTCATTGGCGGGACACAAAAATGCTTATCCGTGCCTTCAGGTATGGCGCCTATAACCTATAATCATCGTGTGGAAAAAAAACTGCTGCACAGGAAAAAGGTTGAACGCGGACTGCTTACCGTAAATGATAGCCATTTGCCAGAGAAACCTAACCGGATTCAAAGCAATTATTTAGACCTAAGCCAGCTGCAGGATTATTGGAGTCCAGCCCGCCTGAATCACCATACCGAGATGACCTCCATGATTTATGCATTAAGAGAAGGGCTGCGGCTTGTTTTGGAAGAAGGGCTGGAAGCCAGATATGATCGCCACAAGCTGCATGAAAGGGCATTAATCGCCGGACTTGAAGCGATGAGGCTGACATTGTATGGTGATCCCGGCTGTAAGCTCACTGTCGTAACATGCATTAATATTCCTGAAGGGATTGATGGGGAATCGATACGCTCCATGCTGCTCGAGCAGTTTGGAATTGAAATTGCCAGTTCATTTGGCCCATTGAAAGGTAAAATATGGCGAATCGGGACGATGGGCTACAGCTGTAATAAGAGAAATGTACTCATTACTCTCTGCGCACTCGAAGCGGTTTTGATTCGGCATGGGTTCCCGGCCTGCCAAGGTCAAGGCATACAAGCGGCTTTGGATGTATACGTAGGTGATGAATAAAAAGATAAAGATCATTTAAGTCGCTCTCATGAGCGGCTTTTTTATTGCAATTAACTTAATTACCGAATTGTGGTAATATAAATAATAAATTGTAACTCCAACCATTGTCAGGATGTGATTGTACTGAAGATCTCCTATCTTATTGTTCTTGTATTTTTTATTTATATGGTATTTAAGAGTTACAGATCAATAAAAGCTAAACAACAAGTAAGAAGCATTGAACTGATCGGTGCTAGTAATTACAAAAACATATTTATGATAATAATTTGCCTATTTATTTTTCCTCTTATCATCACGTTAGATAGTATAGGAAAGTATTTTTTGTTTTTATTGTTAATCATTATTATGTTTATAAACGAACGGGTTTACCTCGGTGACAATGGAATAAAGATTCATGATGAGTTCATTCCTAAAGAGAATATCTTGAGTTACTCTTTTGTTGAAGGAAGAATTGATCAATTTGAACTGTTTATCAAAGGTAAAGCCAAATTAATTAAAATTACAATAAATAAGCGAACAACACAAAGACCGATAGAAGTTGTTCTAGACGAATGGAATAAAGCAAATTAAGGAAAGAATTAGAACATATTTTTTTAACGTTTACTAACGAAACTTGCAGCTTGGTTGTTTCGTATTATTAAAAGCTGCCTCAACCTGTTTCCAGAATAAATCAAAACTTAGCATGAAAAAAAAGGAGTGTTGAAGCTTGGCTATTCATCAAAACGCCGTTAAAGCCCCTAGTCTTTTCGGCAACCGTTTCCTTCAGACTGTACTGTTGTCCAACATTTTACTGCAAATTGGCATCTGGGTGAGGAATTTTTCCATTCTGCTCTTTATCGCGGACAAAACAAATAACAATCCATATGCCATATCCTTGATCAGCCTCGCCGAATTCGCGCCGATCTTCGTGTTCTCGTTTATAGGCGGAACTTTCGCCGATCGCTGGCGGCCGAAGCGAACTATGATCTGGTGCGACTTATTGTCAGCAGTTTCGGTATTCGTCGTGCTGCTGATGATTCAATTCGGATCCTGGCAGTCTGTCTTTCTAGTCACTTTCATCTCAGCGATTCTATCACAGTTCTCACAGCCTTCGAGTATGCGGTTGTTCAAGCAGCATGTTCCGGAAGATCAGCTGCAACAGGGGATGGCGTTGTTCCAGTCATTGATGGCTATCTTCATGGTGCTTGGACCGATGCTGGGTACGTTCGCATATAGCACTTTCGGCCTGAAGACGTCAATTGCCGTTATGGGGGTTGTGTTCCTGCTGTCCGCGCTCACATTGCTGCGACTGCCCAAGGACAAGGACGAGCAGAAGCCGCCAATGATAAAAGGCCAATTCCGTAAGGAGTTCAATGAAGGCTTCCATTACGTCTGGCAAAGTCCAGTACTTCGGATGCTGGGAGCCGTATTCATTTTGGCAGGTCTCGCCGTTGGCCTCGCCCAAGCACTCAGCCTGTTCATCGTAACGGAGCGACTCGGACAGTCTAAGGAATTTCTGCAGTACATTCTCATGGTTAATGGTGCTGCTATGTTGATAGGAGGCGGCATCATCGCCGTTTTTGCGAAGAGAGTCGCACCGCAATTATTGCTGGCCATCGGAATGCTGGTAGGAGCCATATGCACGGTCATCGTCGGTTACTCGACGAGTGTGCCTCTCACACTGGTTGTACAGTTTGTGAACGGACTCGTGTTCCCGTGCATCCATATAGGAATCAGTACGATGATCTTGAAATGGTCGCACGAATCTATTGTCGGTCGGGTCAATGGTGTACTGACTCCGATGTTCATAGGAATGATGGTTATCTCCATGTCATTGGCCGGCATGTTGAAGAACGCTTACCCGCTAGTATCAATCTATACAGGCGCAGGCATACTGTTCATTCTCGGAGCATTTGCATTGATCCCGATCATGAGCCAGAATGCGCCAGAGACGTCGCAGGACTCCCAGCCGGTCACAGCTGACTGACATGGGCACGCCTTAGCGACAAACGTCTTTATTCTAAAGCAGGTACTTTTCCAATATGCCAGACATAAGAATGAAAGGAGTGTGTGTAACCAATGGCTGCAGATAAACTTGTTACATTTATAAACCCGGATACCATGCCAAAGCCTAACGGCTATACGAACGTCGTGGAAGTACGGAGCGGAAGAACGATTTATATTGCCGGACAGGTTGCATTGAACCGGGAAGGACAGGTAGTGGGGATCGGGGATTTGGCGGCGCAAACGAAACAAGTTTTCGAAAATATTAAGTCCGCGCTGGAAGCGACGGATGCTGCCTTTGACGAAGTGGTAAAGTTGACGTATTTCATCACCGATATCTCCCAATTCCAAGTCGTGAGGGACATCCGCGATACATACATCAATACGTCAAAACCGCCTGCCGGTACGGTCGTTGAAGTGAGCGGACTGTTCAGAGAACAATTTTTGATCGAGATCGAGGCGATCGCCGTCTCAAAATAACGGAGTAACAATAACCAGCCGATTCTATCGTATAGAGCGGCTGGTTTTTACTTTTACCAAGAGCGGTGAATTCATTCCATAGATGGAGTACCGCTGGATTAGACTAATTGTGATAGATATCGGATAATATAGGAGAGGAAGTCAACCGGCTTCCCGAAAATTCAAAATATAAGGAGATATATGATGATTATCACATTTTTAGGACATAGCTGTGTGCAATTGCAGACGGAGCATCATACGCTTATTATCGATCCTTTTATAACCGGTAATCCTGCAGCCAAGGTGTCCGCTAGCGATTTGAAAGTCGATGCCGTTCTGCTTACTCACGGACACGGAGATCATGTCGGAGACGCTGCAGACATAGCCAAACGCAATGACGCACTGCTGGTCGCCCCCAATGAATTGGCTGTATATATGGGATGGCAGGGCTGCAAAGTGCATCCGATGCATATTGGCGGTGCACATACCTTTGAATTCGGCAAAGTCAAGCTCACCCAAGCGTTTCACGGATCTGGCTACGAAATCCCGGACAAGAAAGTAATTGTCTACATGGGTATGCCGGCAGGGATGCTTCTCTATGTGGACGGATTAACGATCTACCATTCCGGAGATACATCGTTATTTGGGGATATGAAGATCATCGGGGAACTAAACGATATCGATTTGGCTTTCTTGCCAATTGGCGACAACTTTACGATGGGGCCGGAAGATGCGGTGCTGGCCGCAAAGTGGTTAGGCGCCAAAAAAGTTGTGCCTGTTCATTACAATACGTTTCCGTTAATCGCTCAAGACGGACATGCCTTTGCCAAAGCGCTGGCTGAACACCAAATTGAGGGCATTGTGATGGAATCAGGCGACAGCCTTAAACTGGACGGAAGATGAAGTCATATAGATAAACATAGAAAATGGAGGTATCCGTCTTGTTGATGGGTATCTCCATTATTCATTCATATGAACGGAACCTATCTCATAAATTACTTGAATGAGGAAACAGAAATCTCCTTGATATAATCCAAATGAGGGGAGTATGAATCATGGAAAATCGACCCAGGACTAAAGCCGCGGACGGTAATGTACCACAGCCCATAAGGAATGATGGCGCCGGAGCGCCGGATTTTGGTCCTCGGGACGTCATGCGGGATATGGAGAACCCCGACATGCTGGTCCCACCGGATACTGATGCCGGCTTGACCCCTAATTTGAAATTTTCATTCTCAGATAGTTATATGCAATTAAGTCACGGGGGATGGTCCCGGGAGGTCACCGTAAGGGAGCTGCCGATAGCGACCACGCTTGCTGGTGTTAATATGCGCTTAACACCGGGTGGTGTGCGTGAACTTCACTGGCATCAGCAAGCGGAATGGGCTTATATGCTGTACGGGCGGGCACACATAACCTTGTTAGACCAGGAGGGTCGAATTTTCAATGAAGACATCGGACCTGGTGATCTCTGGTACTTTCCCGCAGGACTTCCACATTCCATTCAGGGGCTGGAGGAAGGATGCGAATTTCTGCTTGTCTTCGATGACGGTAATTTTTCGGAGCATAATACCTTTTCCTTCTCCGATTGGTTTGTGCATACTCCAAAAGATGTGCTGTCCGCTAATTTTGGCGTACCCGAGGGTGCCTTTTCCAACATCAGTTCAGAAAAGCTCCATATTTTCCAGGGTAATATTCCCGGTTCGCTGGTAAATCAGAGAGATCAGCCCAATTACGGGACAGCTCCACAAAGCTTCAAGCATCAGCTGCTCGCGCAAGAACCAATTAAATCTCCTGGTGGAAGTGTTCGTATTGTGGACTCTTCCAACTTTCCTATTTCTAAAACTATTGCTGCTTCCTTAGTTGAGATTGAACCTGGTGCAATGAGAGAGCTTCATTGGCATCCCAATAATGACGAGTGGCAATATTACCTTACCGGACAGGGACGCATGACGGTTTTTGCAGGGAAAGGTGCAACTCGCACCTTTGATTATAGAGCCGGTGATGTCGGATATGTACCCTTTGCATTTGGGCACTATATTCAGAATACCGGCAACCAAACGCTGTGGTTTTTGGAGATGTTCAAGAGCGGCCAAAATGTCGATATATCGTTAAACCAATGGATGGCGCTTACCCCTTTTGAGCTGGTAGAGAATAACTTGCATATAGGACCGGAAATGATAAAAGCGCTTCGCAAAGAGAAATGGCCCGTAGTCAAATAATAAAATGGAAAGCAAACTGTTATTCTTGCTAGAAATTAGCCAGCCCCGCGACTATTAAGGTCGCAGGGCTGTATATTAAAGGGGGTCTACTTATAAGAATAACCCTCCATTATGAAATTATCATGAGAAACGTGTTAAGATAATATTAACAAGCTTAGAACCTACGAAACTATGGTTGCGAAAATGCCGTCCAAAAAAAAAGCCAGCCAGAACAGACTGGCTGACCATAATATTCGACTAGCCAGATATCAGTCAGATTGAAACAGCAGAATAATTTGTATTAGGGCCATTAATTTCAATGACTCTATTAAATTATGAATCCGGAGGCAAGAATAATAACTAACAGAATAAAGATAACCAAGACAAAAGCGAAATGACGACCAAATCCACCAACTGCGCTCATTCGTATTCACTCCTTTCAATCAATATACTATATTATATTTTTGTATTTACGAAAATGTTTGGGTACATGCTATTACAAACGGCCTAATTTAAGAATAAAGATAGAAATCTAGATTTCAACCTAGGTTGTACACTTCATCATATGTTTGACTTGCTCGGAATTGTAAATTAGAGTGGGATTAAGTAATTGAGCCTATTCACCCAATCGAGGAAGGAAAATGGGATGTGATACCCACGGATGAACTTAATCGTTTAAAAGTAATTCTACCCGAAAAGCTTGAATTAAGCCGAACACTTAATGTTCATGGGAAGGTTGCAGCTTACATTCCTGAGCTTTCCAAATCTCCGAAAGATGGACTGGGAATTTTTATCTTGGATGCTAGCGGTGAATCGGTCTCAGAAGGAGAACATCATCTGATTTTCACGATGCAAAGTATCTCAAAAGTATTCACCTTGATTCTGGCGCTTATTGATCATGGTGAGGAAGCCGTGTTTTCCAAGGTAGGGATGGAGCCTTCTGGAGATGATTTTAATTCCATGCTCAAGCTAGAGCTTGTGGAGCCCGGAATTCCCTTTAACCCATTGATCAATGCAGGGGCGATTGTCATTTCTTCTTTGATCAAGGGGAGTAGTCCCATCGAGAAATCAGCCCGTATTCTTCGATTTATTCGTGAACTGGCCCATAACGACACACTTTCCTATAATTTTGATGTGTACCGATCTGAATTCGATACGGCTCATCGCAACCGGTCACTGGCTTATTTTCTTAAGGATAACTGTGCTGAAGGACGATGTAGAGGAAGTACTTGATGTTTATTTCCATCATTGTGCGGTGGAAGTAACTTGCGCCGATCTGGCTCGAATGGCTCTGGTACTGGCATGCAACGGTATCGATCCCATATCGGGAAAATCATTAATCCCCCATCGTTTTGTTCAGATTGCCAAGACTTTTATGGTTACTTGCGGCATGTATAATGCTTCAGGTGCATTCGCAATTGGCGTCGGTCTTCCAGCCAAAAGCGGCGTCTCAGGAGGCATTCTGACGATGGTGCCGGGCCGTTATGGGATAAGTGTTATCGGTCCGGCTTTAAACAATAAGGGCAACAGTGTTGCAGGGGTTCATCTCTTGGAGACACTCTCACAACAATTTGAATGGAGTTTATTTTAAGGAAGTTAAAGTTGCACCAGCCTTAATCGGGGTTCTTGCAGAACGTTTTTTCCACTTGCTCCATCCTACAGTTTCGCGATACAATTAAAGAAAACACGGATAAGTCAGGTCACGAAAGGGGAGGATAAAATGGAGGCGGAAAAATGCACAGGCAATTATCATCCGAAATGGTTCGGACTGGCGGTGCAGGCTCTTATCTATTTATCCAAAGAAAATGTCCAGACGTGCCCGAGCGTCGTCATAGCCGATTATTTGCAATCAGAGTCGACCCTTATTCGGCGGGTGCTTGCCGTCCTCGCCCGTGAAGGATTTCTGGAAACGCGAGAAGGCCGTGATGGCGGATACCGGCTGAAGAAGGCTCCGGAGTCGATTACGTTGGCGGATGTTTACGATGCATTTCATGTCGGAAGTCCTCTTTGTATTGGAATCAAGGAAACAACGGGAACGCACCCGTTCGGCGTTGAGATGAAAGCGACCTTCTCAAAAATTACGGATGAGATGGAGCAGAGCATGCGTCAAGTGTTAAGCCGCTACACGCTCGCCGATTTGGCGGAGAGGCTGCAAGCCAAGGTATGATGTAATGGTTAGTAAATAAAGTATATTGACAAAGTAGATTTACGATATTATACTGTGTAAAAGAAGGCACAGTTATTACCTTTTTTTTGATTAATACTGTGTTAATAATTGCACAGAATATGGAAAACTCTGATGAATTGCTCAATCGGATTCCGTATTCGATTAACTGTGAAAAAAATAGCACAGAATCTAAGTACAGGAGGAAGATAATAAGATGACCCTTTCACAAGCGCCCCAACAGTTGGAGCCACAAAACTTTTTCGACGTCATTAGGGAACGCCATTCTGTCCGCAGCTACGACACTTCGGTGATTATCCCGCGCGAAGAATTGACCGAGATGCTCGAACTGGCTGCATTGGCCCCTTCGTCCGCCAACATGCAGTCGTGGCGGTTTCTCATCATCGACTCACCGGAGTTGAAACAGAAGTTGCTTCCTATCGCTTTCAATCAGCAGCAGATCATTGAAGCATCTGCTGTCATCACCGTTCTTGGTGACTTGGAAAGCAACAAAAAGGCAGCGGAGATATACGGGCAAGCGGTCAAAGCGGGGTTAATGCCAGAGGAGACGGCGAATATGTTCGTCGAGCGAATCCAAACCCGGTCTTCGGAAGATTCCCGACGGGCCGCATTTATCGATTGCGGATTGATTTCAATGCAGCTGATGCTGATTGCCCGTGCTAAAGGCTTCGATACAGTCCCGATGGGCGGATACGACAAGGCAGCATTCATGGAAGCTTTCGGTGTTTCAGATCGGTACGTTCCGATTATGCTGATTGCCATTGGCAAGGCCGCTAAGCCTGGACATACGACTACAAGACTGCCAATAGAAAACGTGATGTTCTTTAACGAAATGCCTCAAGTGTAATAAAAAACAATTTACCTTCGAGTAGCAGCCCGAACGCAGGTGCTTCTCGAAGGTATTTTTCGTTTAAAGGAATCTCCGATGGGCTTTCACCCATATTTGCCTGGCTGAGTATCTTATAGCTGATGACACTTTATTTAAACGGGGGGAATCGGAGTGGGATACTTTGTTAATGTAGAATCAGGTGTTAATTTATATGTGGAAGATATAAACCCCGGGGGCAGCAAGACGATTTTATTTTTACATGGTTGGCCGTTAAACCATAATCAATTTGAATATCAGTTTAACGTACTTCCCTCTATGGGATACCGCTGTATTGGGATTGACTGGAGAGGCTTCGGTAAATCGGATAAACCCATGAACGGCTACAATTATAACCGCTTGGCAGATGATATTCGCGCCGTAGTCGGTGCACTTCAATTAAACAATTTTACATTAGCTGGTCACTCTACGGGCGGAGCGATAGCGATTCGTTATATGTCCCGATATAATGGTTACGGAGTATCCAAGCTTATCCTTATTGACGCTGCAGCTCCCACGGGTTTTACAGCAGAAACTGCCAGTACATTTCTTGCTGAAGCCCTTAATGACCGACCTAAGATGATCCGAAGAGTAACAGAAACCTTTTTCTTTCAGTATATTAGCGACCCATTTTCAAACTGGTTTTACCAAATGGGATTGCAAGCAGCAGGTTGGTCAACCGCGGCAATTATCGTTACATTAAGAGATGAAAAGTTGGATGCTGATCTGCCAAAAATAAGGGTCCCCACTTTAATCACTCACGGCATACATGACAAAGTGATTCCTTTTGCACAAGCTCAGGTATTAAATCAACAAATAAATAACTCAAAACTTGTACCGTTTCAATACAGCGGTCACGGTCCATTCTGGGAAGAACGCGACAAGTTTAACCAGTTATTGGCACAATTTATTGGTTGAACAGCTTTGCATAGGGACCTCCACGGAAAGGCACGACTATCATGACTTCGGCAATTAATGTCGAGGTTTTTTTGCGCATCCAATGCTTGGAGGTTTAAATTGTGTTTATAAATCGCATCAGGGAACAGGTATAGAGAATAGGCCTGAATGAGAAAGTATTGGCTGTAGGTCCGCTATTTGCTATGATTCAAGTAGAGCGGAGGTTGAATCACTCTATCGTCAATCAAATTTTACATCGGAGAGAAGGTTTCAATAATGCCGAATAACGATTTCAATTCTGGTCACGCAAATAAGGTTATCCGTGTCACAGATTATGGAGCCATAACCGATTCAGGGCAAGATGCTGTCATCGCGGTGAGGAAAGCCATAGAGGCGGTTAAGGCCATCGACGGCCCTGTCGTGCTGGAGTTTCCCAGAGGACGCTATGACTTTTTTCCCCAACATGCAGCAAAAATACCCTATTATATTTCGAACACCACTTCAGAGGAAGAAAACTCTGATATAACGAAAACGATTGGTCTGCTCTTCAAAGGAATTCGTTATTTAACGGTGGAAGGGCATGGTTCTCTGTTTATGTTTCACGGGAAAATGACCATGATTGTGTTGGATGAATGCCACCATATAATCCTGAATAATTTTAGTACGGATTTCGAACGTCCTACGATGTCGGAAATAACGGTTGAAGAGATGGGGAGCCACTATCTTGATGTTCGAACACATGACGATTCGTGGTATTCGCTTGAGGAGGGGAAGTTGTCCTGGATTGGCGAAGGCTGGTATTATACAGATGGACCCGCACAGGAATATGACCCGCTGAAGAACACAACTTGGCGTGTTCCTAATCTGGTGACGACTGCAATTAATATAGAGCAGCTTGAACCTAGTAAACTTCGGCTCCACTTTGATCATGTGCCGGATACGAAAGTTGGAAACGTGTTTCAAATGCGCGATGGCATTAGGGATCAGGTTGGTATATTTATCCATCAAAGTACGAGCATCACGGGGACTTCTTTGCGTTTCCATTATATGCACGGTATAGGTATTGTCGGGCAATTCAGCGAAAATCTTATGTTTGACAGCATACTCTTGGCACCGAGACCGGAAACCGGACGCACCTGTGCGGCTTTTGCTGATTTTATGCACTTTTCGAGTGTCAAAGGGTTTGTTCGCATTCTGAACAGCCATTTTGAGGGAGCCCATGATGATGCTGTCAATGTTCATGGAACGCATTTACAAATCGTGGATCAGCCGGCTCCCCGGCAAATTGTCGTGCGCTATATGCATGGACAAACGTATGGTTTTAATGGATTTTTCCCAGGCGATACGATTGATTTTGTGCGTGGTAATTCGCTTACGGTTTACGATTCCCATACGGTGAAGCATTCAGAGCAGATTAACATGCGAGACATATTGCTGACACTGGAACGAGATTTGCCTGAAGGGTTTGAAGCAGGAGATGCGGTCGAGAATGCATCCTGGACGCCTGAAGTTGAAATCCGCAATAATCGATTTTTACGAATCCCTACACGTGGTATTTTGGTAATGACAAGGAAGAAAGTTGTCATTGAAGACAATCATTTCGAAGGGATGGGCATGAGCGGGATTTTGATAGGCGACGATGCAAAAAGCTGGTATGAATCAGGCATGGTCAACAATGTTACGATTCGCCATAATCGTTTTATCCATTGCGGCACTCCCGTTATCCACATTGCTCCGGAAAATGAAGTGATTGCTTTGGACAACCCGGTTCATAGAAATATTCGTATAGTAGACAACAAGTTTGATTTAAAAGATAATCCTGTTTTACATGCTAAAAGTACGCAGGGACTCCAAGTTCTAAATAATGATGTTGTCGGATCAGCGTTCGCTGGGAATTCAGATGCAGCGCGTTTTGTAATTGAATTGGTTGCCTGTAGTGAAGTGGTTATCCAGGGAAATAATTTTACTGAGTCAGAGTTACATAAAAATGTCCAAATAAGATTTATGGAGACAGAATCGGTTTTGGTTTCGCCGGAACAAGACTTGAATATTCATCACGAATGAACTAGGAGAAGTTAACTTTTAATTTGGGATTAGGAGAGGATACAATGGAACTTAAATACAAGACAGCTGCAAAAGAATGGACAGAAGCATTGCCCATCGGTAATGGACGACTGGGCGCTATGATCTTCGGTGGTGTGGAAAAAGAGCTTCTGCAATTAAATGAAGATACGCTCTGGTCCGGACCACCAAAGGACTGGAACAATCCACGAGCGAAGGAACTGCTTCCGGAAGTGCGCCAACTTTTATTCGAAGGGCGATTTCTCGAAGCTGATCAATTGAGCAGAGGCATGTTAGGACCCAATGGGCAATCTTATTTACCGCTTGGCGATCTACACCTGCAATTTGATCATGGCAATATTGCGAGTTCCTACATGAGGAGCTTGAACATTGCTGAGGGAATATCCAGGGTTCAATACCAAATCGGTGAAGTTAGCTTTACGCGTGATGTATTTGCCTCCCATCCAGATCAAGCCATAGTGATTCGGCTTCAATCAAGCCATGCGGGCATGCTGAATGTTCATGCCAGATTGGATAGTCCGCTTCGTTATGAAACAGCAATGGACGGCAATCAAAATCTATTCCGAGGTATTGCCCCTGAACATGTAGACCCGAAATATCATGCAACCGATCATCCGATTATTTACGGACAACCGGAGACTACCGAAGCCATTCATTTCGAAGGCCGTCTTGGAGCTGAGCATGATGATGGGATATTGCAGGTTAATTCCACTGGATTGCATATTCTGGGAGCAACTTCAGCGACGCTCTATTTCAGTGCGGCTACAAGTTTTACTGTAACTGACCATAAAGCAAATAGTGTAGGACAAGATCCCTCGAGAGTGGCTAAGCAGTATTTGGATTCAGTGCTCTTACAATCCTATGAAACAGTACGCCAAAACCACATCGAAGATCACCAACGGTTATTTAACCGCGTCGAATTAAACATAGGGGAGACATTGGCTCCTGATCATCTATCGACCGATCAGCGAGTTATCGAATATGGGGCCAACGATCCAGGGCTTATTAAATTAATATTTGATTACGGTCGGTATCTGATGATCGCGAGCTCTCGTTCAGGTACGCAGCCTGCTAATTTACAAGGTATTTGGAACAATGAGACACGCCCGCCTTGGAGCAGCAACTGGACGCTGAACATCAACGCAGAAATGAACTATTGGCCGGTGGAAAACTGTAATCTGGAAGAATGCCATGAACCCTTTCTTTCACTCATCGAAAGAATGGCGCTTAACGGAAAAGACACTGCGCGCATCAATTATGGGGCAAGGGGCTGGACGGCGCATCACAATATGGATATATGGGGGCACACGGCACCCGTTGCCGGCGATCCTGTCTGGGCCTTGTGGCCAATGGGCGGTGCATGGGTTTCCCAGCATCTGTGGGAGCATTACGCTTTTGGCAAAAATGAGGATTATTTACGTCAAAGAGCATACCCACTAATGAAAGAATCGGCTCTGTTTTGTCTGGATTGGTTAGTGGATGACGGTTCGGGCCGATTAATTACCGCTCCTTCAACATCACCTGAACATAAATTTGTGACAGAAGAAGGTAAAACTGCTGTGAGCATTGCATCGACGATGGATATAGCGATTATCCGGGATTTATTTACCAACTGTATCGAAGCAGCGGAAATATTACAAATCGACGAAGAGTTTCGCGATGAGTTAAATCGAGCTCTTGAACGGCTTTATCCAATGCAAATTGGCAAGTATGGGCAGCTTCAAGAATGGTTTGAAGATTTTGAGGATGAAGACGTGCATCATCGCCATATCTCTCATGTTTTTGGCGTTTACCCCGGTCGCCAATTAACGGCAGCGAAGGAACCCCTGTACTTTGCAGCAGCAAGGCAAGCTTTAGAACGTCGCGGGGATGAAGGAACAGGATGGAGCTTAGGCTGGAAGGTAAACTTATGGGCACGCTTCCAAGATGGAAATCGAGCTTTGCGTATGATTGGGAAATTGCTGCAGCTTGTAAAAACAGACGAAACAAACTACGAAAATAAAGGCGGCGTATATGCCAACCTGTTCGATGCGCATCCTCCATTTCAGATTGATGGTAATTTTGCAGTAACCGCTGGAATTGCGGAGATGCTTTTACAATCGCATCAAGGGTATCTGCACCTGCTTTCCGCCTTGCCGGATAGTTGGACGAAGGGCTCGGTCAAAGGGTTAAGGGCACGCGGAGGATTTGCAGTTGATCTCATTTGGGATGAGGGCTCGATCCGACAAGCACTGATTTTGTCCGAGGCCGGGGAGAACTGCAACCTTCGTGTTGATGGGAATGTGGGGGTATGGGATGCTGATGTTCCTATTCGAACAGAAACTCTTGATCCAGGGTTGATCAGCTTTCCGACGGTGAAAGGTAAACGATATATAATCACTTTTTAATTTGAAGAGTTTTAAGATTTGATTAAAATGAATGATTGATATGGTATTTATATCAGTATTTATGTTAGTATACTTCTGATATAGATAAACAGTGAAGGAATGAGCCGAATTGGTGTTCCATCGTGAAAAAGAAAGAAAGCAGCTGCTATACGTCCAAATTGCTGAGAAACTAAAAACGGAAATTCGCAGCAGAAAGCTGAGAGCTCACGATCCCGTTCCTTCAGAAGGTGAATTGGCAAAGAAGTTCGGTGTTAGTAGAATGACCACGAAGCTTGCTCTGGAATCATTGGCTAAACAAGGTATCGTGTATAGACTTGCAAGAAGAGGAACTTTTCTATCTGAGAACGGCTCGGTTTGGGAAGCTGAGGACCTGCCGGCTTACACCCCAAAAGTAATGCGGCCAATTAAGAAAAGGATCGCTATATTGGTGCCAAATATGGACGATTATATATCCCGGATCATCTCATCGGTAGAAAATGAAGCCCGAAAGTCCGGTTGTCATTTGCTTATTAAGATAACAACGGACAAAGAGGATGAAAGCGAGTGTCTGCAGGAGCTTTACGAAGATCAAATAGAGGGCATTATTTTGTATCCGCGTGGGCGAAAGACATGCAGTGAGAAAGTGTTGAGGCTGAATCTTTTGAACTACCCGCTGGTCATCATTGATCGAATATTCCGTGAAGTTCAAATTGATTGTGTTTATCACGATCACTATCAAGGCGCCTATAATCTTACACAATATTTGATTGCCAAGGGTCACAAAGAGATAGGCTATGTTTCGATGATATTTGATGGGGTGACAAGCAGGGAGGATCGCTATCAGGGATATTTACGAGCTATGCTTGATCACAATCTTCCCATCAATAGCCAAAATATCTTCCTGGAGTGTACGGAGGATTACTTAAACAACTTGAACGCATCCAACCCGCAATTGGAGACTCTTATCGGGTGCAACCATACTTTAACGGCATTGGTATGCGCCGATGACTACGTAGCGGCTTCCTGCCTCTACACAGCTATACATATGAACAAGTCCGTCCCCGAACAGCTGTCCATTGTCGGATTTACCGATATTCAATTGGCGAGCCTGCTGCCCGTTCCCTTAACTACTGGTAGACAAACTACGGAGAAATTGGGAGAAGCTGCAGTAAATTTGCTCATGCAACGTATGGACAATTCGAGGCAAGGAGCTATTACGATAAAAGTAAACACCTCGATTGTCGAACGAAGCTCCGTTCGTTCACTCCAAATAGAGTAGAAGCTAAATAAGCAGCGTCAGCAATATGGAGTCAAAAACGAACCTCCTACCCAAATTTATAGTGGAGTTGGAGGTTTTTTCGTTCCTATTTTGGGTCTGGTTCAGTTGGAAGTACCCATTGGGGACAGCCTCTTTTTTAATAAATTAACAAATATCAGGTTTACAAAATAAATACAAGGAAGGTTATTGAATATGTCAATGACATAAGATAATCTAAATATAAGCGATTGATATTTTTATTTATTGCTGGAGGGGGAACATGACTGCGCCTATACATATGGAACATTCCTGCTTATGTTTAAAGGATTGAATGGCTTTGGATTAAAGAAATATAAAGAGAGAATGGAGTGTCCAAATGGCAAGAAAAAAAATGATAACCACCACTGTGGTTGTACTGCTGTCGATTTCCGTGTTAGCAGGCTGTTTATCGAAAAACAACAATAATGCACAGAACAGCGCTTCACCCGGGAATACTGCAAGTACGAAAACCTCTACTGGTACGTTTAAAGAAGCACCAATGCTGGAAGCGCTTGCAAAGGCAGGTACGCTGCCAGCAGTAGATCAGCGGCTGCCGGCGAAGCAGGATATCATGATTGAGCCGGTACTTGACAAAACCGGAAAATATGGCGGCGAATGGCGGTATCCTTGGAGTGGACCCAACGATAAATGGGGAATCGAGATGGTGACGGAAGAACCGCTATTCCGTTTCAAGCAAGACGGCTCAGGCGTAGAACCTAACGTTGCCAAAGGCTACGATGTGAACGCCGATTCGACCTTATTTACCATACATTTGCGCCAAGGCATGAAGTGGTCTGACGGGCATGTTTTCAACGCTGATGACGTTCTCTTCTATTGGGAGCATATGCTTATTCCGGAAACGTTCGGCAAAGCGCTCTACGATTGCTATTACTCCATTGATCCGGCAACAGGATCGAAAGAAAGAGCCGAAGTGACCAAAGTCGACGATTACACGGTTCAAGTCAAGTTCAAACACTCGAGCGTTCAGTTCCTGGAGCGCCTCGCGATCGACAACAAATGGTTTTTCGCGCCTGCTCATTATTACAAAACGGTTCTGCCGGAATTTATCGGTCCAGACAAAGCGCTTGAGGTTGCCAAACAATACGGCTTCAACGATACGAAGAACTTGGGCATTTGGACTGGCTACTATTTTTGGTTGTATCCGCAGCGCCCGACGCTTAACGCTTGGGTAGCGAAAAATGACGCCAACAGCGACAAATTCATTTTGGAGCGCAATCCCTACTTTTTCAAGACGGACAAAGATGGCCAGCAGCTTCCTTATATTGACCGCATCGTAATGCCCAAAATGCAAGACAGCAGCCACACGATGATTGAAACGTTTGCCGGTAACGTTGAATTAACCGGGGCTGATTTTAAAGATTTTACGGTTTTGAAGGAAAATGAGAAAAAAGGCAATTATCACGTCGTTACTTGGTCAGCTACAAGCTGGTCCAGTACGGGAATTGAATTGAATCAAACGACCGAAGCTCCGAAGCTCCGTGCTTTGTTCCAAGACATTCGATTCAGAGAGGCGCTCTCCGTCGCCGTAGACCGCAATCAAGTATCGGAAATTATAACGAACGGACAAGGCAAGCCGGCTCAAGCTTCGGTGCCTAAAGGCCTTCCAAACTACCAGGATGGCTGGGATAAGCAATGGATCGGCTACGACACGAATCGCGCCGCCAAGCTCTTCGACGACATCGGGTTGAAATGGGACAGTAACCATAAATACAGAACCTATGCCGACGGTTCCGATTTATCTATCGTCATCTATGAACAGAAAGGCGACGACGAGAGATTTATAGAATTGCTTCGAAAATATTACGATCAAGTCGGCATCAAAACCGATCTGAAGGTAGTCGATAACGGCAGCTACAACGACCTGAAGTATGCCAACAAAATACCTGCCAGCATTGCTAACGTAAGTGTTATGAACGTTGCCTTAAGGCCGGATGAGCTCGTTCCGCTCCGCGTCATTACCCCTTGGTTCGGCCATTACGGTTTGTATACTTCCTCCAAGGGCAAGGAGGGTGTTAAGCCGGAAGGCGATGTGGCCCTGATCTTGGAGTACTGGGACAAACTCAAAGCCGCCAAAACCAAGGAAGAAATTACGAAGTGGAGTAACGAGATCGTTAAGCTTCACCAAAAAAATCAATGGGTTATCGGCTATACGAGCCCTACACCAGTTGTATTTATCGTCAAAAATAATTTGAAAAACTTTCCGACTGCGCTTTTCTCAAGCGACGAGACCAGAGGAATGGGCCTTGCCCATCCGGAGCAATTCTACTTAGAATAGGCTAACTGCTGAACAATGGGGGGAGGTTCAATTCTCCCCCATTGTTTTTGCGTTATGAAGAGAGGAGTACCATGCTTACTTATATTGTGCGCAGAGTGATTACGATGATTCCAGTCGTGTTGCTCATTTCCATTATTGTTTTTTTTATCATCCAGCTTCCTCCCGGCGATTTCATCAGCGATTATGCTGCCAAGATGGCAGTCGGAGGAGAAATTTTGGACAAGGCAACCATGCAAATGTTGCGAGAGTCGTACGGCCTGGACCAACCCTGGTACATCCAATATTTGAAATGGATGTGGGGCATGGTGAGTAGAGGAGATTTCGGTTATTCATTTAGCTACAACCGTCCGGTGTTATCGATTCTCGGCCAGTATATGGGGCTAACGATGATCGTTTCACTAGTTTCCATGCTGTTTACGTATGTGGTTTCAATACCAATAGGCATTTACAGCGCGGTTAAGCAATACTCCTTCGGCGATTACCTCATAACAGGACTCGGCTTTTTAGGCATGGCCACTCCGAATTTTTTACTTGCGATTGTTTTGATGTACTTTTCCTATATATACGTAGGCGATCCGATGCTGGGATTGTTTTCTCCACAATTTGTCGATAAAGCATGGTCCATTGCGAAATTTGCCGATTTTCTCAAGCATATGATTATCCCTATCGTCGTCATCGGCTTAGGAAGCACATGCGATTTAATTCGCGTCATGCGAGGGCAGATGCTTGACGAGATGGACAAGCCCTATATGCTGACCGCAAGAGCCAAAGGGCTTTCGGAAGCGAAAATCATTATGAAATATCCGATTCGCGCAGCGATTAATCCGATTGTCAGCACACTCGGGTGGTCACTTACATCGATTTTTACAGGAAGTACCATTACTGCGATTGTACTCAATTTACCGACCCAAGGACCGGTTATATACCAAGCGCTGCTCAGTCAGGATATGTATCTTGCCGGCACTTGGCTGCTTTTTATGGCGGTGTGCATCGTGCTTGGTACTTTGATTTCGGACATTTTGCTATTCTGGCTAGATCCCCGAATTCGCTTGCAGAGAAAAGGAATGTGAAGGATGAAAACTCAGTTAGGCGGCACCACCTTATTTTCCAAGCTGTTTACAGTAAAAAAGAAGGAAGAATCGTATTACGCGGCCTCGCATTGGCGGCTAATGGCCCGGAAATTGATGAAGCATAAGCTGGCCAAAATCAGTCTGTTTGTGCTCACTTTCATGTATGTGGTCGCTTTATTCGGTAATTTCATTGCCCCACAAGGGCTGGACAGCTACGACAGCGAAAGTGTGAACAGCAAGCCGACGCAATTGCATTGGATCGATAAAGACGGCAAATTCCACTTAATGCCGTTCGTATACGGTACTAAGTCGGGCCGTGACCCGGTTACGCTGCGCAAAATGTTCGTCGAGGACACAGAGCATACGTATGCCATTCAGTTTTTCGTGAAAGGCAATGAATATAAATTTTGGGGCGTTATTCCGAGCAATTTGCATCTGTTTGGCGTGAAAGCGCCGGGGCATCTTTTTATTTTTGGTACAGATGGTATGGGCAGGGATTTATTCTCCAGAGTTGTTCTAGGCAGTCAAATTTCCTTAACTATTCCCTTGGTCGGTGTCTTTATAAGCTTTATCCTCGGATTGTTGCTAGGAGGTATTTCGGGGTACTTTGGCGGACCAATCGACAACATGATTCAAAGGAGCATTGAAATCATTCGTTCTTTTCCAACTCTTCCGTTATGGATGGCGTTATCGGCGGCTATTCCCCCCAGGGTGCCTGTAGTGCAAATGTTCCTGTACATTACGATCATTATGGCTTTCATCGAATGGACGGGATTGGCTCGGGTGGTTCGCAGTAAATTTATTTCGATAAAGAATGAAGATTATGTAATGGCCGCGAAAATTTCCGGAATCAGCAACTCGAGAATAATCGCAGTTCATCTCATTCCCGGATTCATGAGCTATTTGGTTGTGAGCATGACGCTTTCGATCCCTTCGATGATTATCGGTGAAACGGCGATGAGCTTCCTTGGGCTTGGTATTCGCTCGCCTGCTGCAAGCTGGGGCGTCCTGCTGCAGGAAGCGCAGCGAATGGAGAGCGTAGCTTTATATCCTTGGAAATTGATTCCGCTGGTCTCTGTCATTGTTACGGTACTGACGTTTAATTTCCTTGGGGACGGCTTGCGTGACGCGGCCGATCCGTATAAATAAGATCTACATTCTACTTGTGAGGAAGATCATGATGACTGCAGTAAAAGAGAATCTTCAAACCCTGCTTCAAGTTGACGAATTAAAAATTCATTTTCCAACGGATGGAGGCTTGTTAAAAGCTGTCGACGGTATCAGCTTTCAGGTTTCCAAAGGAAAAACTCTGGGTATTGTCGGGGAGTCCGGCTGCGGTAAAAGCATTACAGGTAAAGCCATTCTCGGCATTCAGCCTAAAACCTCCGTCACTTCGGGGTCGATCAAGCTCGGGGATGCCGATTTGCTCAAGATGAAACGTGACGGGGCAGAAATTCGCTCTATACGCGGAAGCAAGATCGCGATGATCTTCCAAGAACCAATGACAGCCTTCTCTCCTTTGTACACAATTGGCAATCAAATCATGGAATCGGTATTGCTGCACCGCACTAAAAATAAACATGAAGCAAAGCGGATGACAATTGACGTTCTGCAGCGCGTGGGAATCTCCAATCCGGAAAGGCGTTTCGACCAATATCCTCATGAGTTTTCAGGAGGAATGATGCAAAGAGCGATGATTGCCATGGCGCTCTCCTGCGGACCCGAGCTGCTGATTGCAGATGAGCCTACGACCGCTCTTGATGTAACGATCCAAGCCCAGGTGTTGGAATTGATGAAGCAATTGCAGCAGCAATTCGGTATGGCTATCGTGTTCATTACCCACGATCTTGGCATTGTTGCGGAAATGTGCGACGAAGTCGCCGTCATGTATTTGGGCAAAATTGTCGAGCAGGCGACCGTGAGTGAAATATTCCATCATCCGAAACACCCGTATACCAGAGGGCTCCTTAACTCTATTCCGGCGATTGGAGGAAGAAAGGAACGTTTGGAGTCCATAGAAGGAACGGTGCCTATTCCACTGAATTTGCCGCCGATGTGCGGATTCTACGATCGCTGCAAGGACCGGATTCCAGGTCTTTGCGACAAACGCCAAGTGCCGCAGACACAGCTGTCCGCCAATCATACGGTTAGCTGTTTTCTTTACGGCGAAAACAAGAACGAAAGTGGAGAGCGCCATGACTGAAAAACCAATAATGCAGATAGACAATCTAGTCAAAGAGTATCCCGTGCACAAGGGCTTCGGATTCACCCGCAAAACGACTGCGGTCAAGGCGGTCTCGGACATATCGTTTACGTTACGCAAGGGGGAAACGTTTAGTCTCGTGGGAGAATCGGGCTGCGGTAAGACTACGCTGGGCAGGTGCTTGGTCAGAGGGATTGAGGCGACCTCCGGCCAAGTTTTCTATTACTTGGAGGATGGCACCAAGGTCGACTTTTTGCAAGCCAAGCAGCAGGAGTACACAGCTATACGCAAAAACATTCAAATGATTTTTCAGGACCCCTATTCTTCATTAAATCCTCGGATGACCGTCTTCGACATTATCAGTGAGCCGCTCAGGGCTTCATTTCATTTGTCAAAATTCGAAATTGAAAAGCGCGTGATCGAAATGGCCGAGCAGACGGGATTGAATATCAGTTATTTGAGGCGGTATCCTCATGCTTTCTCGGGAGGACAGCGGCAGCGAATCGGCATCGCCAGGGCGCTCATTACCAATCCCAAGGTGATCGTATGCGACGAGGCGGTATCCGCGCTTGACGTTTCTATTCAGGCGCAAATCATTAACCTGCTTAAGGATTTGCAGCAGCAATTTCAGATTACGTACCTTTTCATCTCGCACGATCTGTCTGTGGTCAAGCATATTTCCGACCGGATCGCCGTGATGTATTTGGGGAAAATTATCGAGCTTGCGTCTACTGACGATTTGTTCTATCAACCAAGGCATCCCTATACAGAGGCATTGCTGTCAGCGGTACCCAATCCCGATCCGGACAGAAAGAAGGAAAGGGTTATTGTGCGCGGTGAGATTCCAAATCCGGCTAACCCGCCTTCGGGCTGCCATTACCATCCGAGATGCGCTTATAAAACAGAGCTGTGCGAGCAAACCGCTCCGGAATTGCAGGAGATAGGCGAGGGACGTGTGGTGGCGTGCCACTATGCAAATGAGTTGAAGCTCAGGGGAATTACGGAAACCTTTCCTGTCGAACAGAGGTTTTAAAACAAACGAGGGAGACGATACCATGAGTGAGAAGAAGCTCATTATATTTCTGGATAGCGGCGACACGATTATCGATGAAACAACGGAAATCAGGAATGATGAAGACATAGTCATTAGCGCGAGCGTTATTCCAGGCGCGGATGTAATGGTTAAAGCCTTAATCGAGAGGGGATATACACTCGCTCTGGTTGCCGATGGCAATGCGCAATCATTCAAAAATATGTTTACTCAGTTGGGCCTCTATGATTGCTTCAGCACCATGATTTATTCGGAAACGATCAAGGCCAGTAAGCCGAGTCCGCGGATGTTCAAGGCGGCGGTAGGGGCGCTTGATCTGAACGAGATGGATTATTCCCGGATTGTGATGGTCGGCAATAATTTAAGCCGTGATATCAAAGGCGCGAATGCTCTTGGCATCACCAGCGTCTTTCTCAGCTGGACCTCACGTTATCCGCATACACCGGCCGACGAAAGCGAACGCCCGGTGTATACGATTCGTGAACCGTTGGAATTGCTGGACTTGGTGGAACAGTTAAACGACAAGCTGCAGTCATGATAAAGTTTCCAGGAGCGCTCTCTGGCGAACAGGGATCTCTTCTCGAAGCTCGTCCCATGTGACGAAAATGTCGTCAGGCCATTCATATCGTATATATTCAAAGCTTGGTTGGAAGCGGAAGGAGCGAAGGTGCTCTTCCGCTATTTTATCGATATGATCCCCGGATTTGAACTGTCCCTTAAACATCTCAGGCTCTAATACGCCTCCATTGCCAGCCAGTTCATTGTTGCACGTCTCTACATCAGGGAGAAGCCGGAATACTTCCTCCAATGGCGACATCGCATGCTTGCCTGGTTGTACGAATAATTTGACGCGGTTATCGGCTGGCAAGTTGCTGCGGTCGCGCAGCAAGCCAAGCAAATACCTTCCATGGAAGCTGGCTTCGCAGGAAACGATTTCTCCTTCGTATCCGACATAAACCCAGACATGCTCCAAATCGTAAAGGTGCTGGATGTCATAGTCCCAATAAATCGCGTATTCAATAACCGCATGAATCTTCTCGCGGTTGACTTCAATCACCCTGTTGAATGATAATGACGGAGCGGTATTCTCGAAAATAGTGAT
Organism: Paenibacillus sp. GP183; assembly: GCF_900104695.1. Lineage (NCBI taxonomy): Bacteria > Bacillati > Bacillota > Bacilli > Caryophanales > Paenibacillaceae > Paenibacillus > Paenibacillus sp. GP183. Next base: position 818,221 of record NZ_FNSW01000001.1, on the reverse strand, counting down.
GCCCACCCTGATGGGGAGAAAAGGTTCTTTGCTATCCAAATAAAGCGCTGGGGCCACTTGAAGTGCAGTCTCCCAAAGCGAAGGTTTCATGCTCTCGACTTTTGGCATAATTTTAATTCTCCTTTTAATTTAATAATTTCATTATACATAAAAAAAATGATATAAAATGTATAAGATTTTATGAATGCAGACAACGGATTCTAACTTATGACACTGTAACGAAAATGACAGCCAGTTGTGTGGGTTGAACACAATTGGCTGTCATTTATTATTTAAGTTAACTTCACATTAGATTTGGTCATTTTATGTTATATTCAAAAGGTAATCATTCTTTCGACAATGTAACTGAAATATGAGTAACAAAGGGGGTGCAACTTGAAAAAGAAGCCGTTTGTCAAAATAGTCGCAATCCTGCTTTTTGTAATTGCTCTATTGCTTTGGATCAATCAACGTTACTTGCATCTTACTCCGCAAAACATCCGTGATTGGATCTTGTCCTTCGGTTGGATGGCTCCTCCCCTGTATATATTATTATTTACCTTCAGGCCCTTTGTTTTATTTCCTGTAACCATATTGTCGTTGACCGGAGGACTAGCGTTCGGTGCTCTGTGGGGATCCATATTTACGATCATTGGAGCTACACTCGGGGCATTGTTATCGTTTCTCGTCTCCCGTTATTTCGGCAAAAAACTGGTCAATAAACAATGGACGGGAAAATGGAGCAAGCTTGAAAAGAGGCTGGAAGCCCAAGGCTTCTTCTATATACTTCTCATTCGTTTAATTCCTTTTATCTCGTTTGATTTGATTAGTTATGCAGCCGGTTTGTCGAAAATCCGAATCCTGCCTTATTTACTTGGAACGGTGATCGGAATCATTCCGATCACCATTGCCTTCAATTTTCTAGGATCCAGCTTTATGAAAGGATCTATCAACACTATCTTCGTTGCCATATTGATGATTGCCGCGGTTGTTGCCATTCCTTTGATTTTTCGAAAAAAGCTTGATCCGATGCATGATCAGGAAGAAAGGAACCAACCATAAAGCTTATTGAAATTGAAGGGGAATGGACACATGCTAGCAAACAAAATAAGCTTTATACTTGCTTTTTCTGCAGGATTACTGGGTGTTACTCAAGGTATGATCAATGCGTACATAGGCAAAGTTCAGGGACAGTATGGAATGATTATTGGTGTTTCCGCAATACAAATCGCCTTTGCCTCTTTTTTATTGTGGCGTGTCAAATCCGCTCCTCCGCTCCAGCTTCAAGTCATTCCTTGGATATTGGTTGCGGGAATTTTGGGCGTAGGCATAATGTTCAGCACCTCCTATGCTACGGGGAAGATTGGAACTGTCTCCGTTTTTATCCTGATCATTGCCGGGCAGCTTGTGGCTTCCTCAATTATCGATCACCTCGGACTTATGGGATTGCCTAAGAATCCATTTACCCTAGGCAAATTCGGCAGTATATTACTTATCATGCTCGGCGTGTTTTGTTTGCCTTCGGCGGTACTTCCTCCCGCGTAAACTCCTTGATCGACTGCATTTGCCCATTTTGTGGAAGTAGCAGGCAGGTATACTATCCCTTTTGCCTTATTAGGATCGATAATGGCCAGTGTTGAACCTGCATGCATCGCTACTGTAGACACTCCAGCTGTAATATTAAAGGCTTGGGCCGGGGCCACAATCTGATTTGCGGTTACATCGCCAATGGCATTATACCTGTAACGAATTCCAAAATTGTTAGCCAGCCAATCTGAACTAGCCACACCGCTCATCGCGGCCGAGCTGCTTTCTTCAGCGGTCATGCCTTGTGCAGGATTCGACCATGCGCCGCGGCGGTAGCCATTGAACACTTCAGAGGAATCCCAACGATTCTTATTCCGATCCGCATTATAATGGTCCGCTATGAAGAAAATACTGCCGCCCCCTTGCACATACTGGAGCATAGCTGCTTGCTCGGACGTTTTGTAAGGAATGTCGCTTCGCCAATGACCAGGACGTCATAGCCGGACAGATCACTAAGGACGATCGGTGTTGATTTACGTAATTCTTTGACATCATAGCCCTGATTGGCCAAAGCATTTCCAAAATCGGAGAATGCCCCATCAATCACCCAATCCGCTGCACCTGCTGTTTGAGCGTGTGTATTATCGAATAGAACTTTCTTCCCGTTGGCCGGGCCAACATGGAGAATTTGGGGAGCCGGATCGCTTGGCCCCTCCGCATAAGTCTGCGGTGCATTGCCCAAGCTGGTCAATAAAACGCTGATGCTTAACACGGAAGCAAGAAGCAAACGAAACATTAAACGGCTAACTCTCATAATACATCTCCCAATCTAGTGAATTTGCGTACTTATGTACACAGGAATATATTAAATTAGAAAAATTTACCTAAATGAAAATATTTGATGAAATAAATGTAAATTCTCTTAACACTCATCAGCAGGAATAGAATGCTAGAATCGCCGGCCAGGTTTTCAAATGAAAATCTAATAATTGAAGCATACACTAGTTCTGCGCTGAATTTATGGAAAATTAAGTCAGGATTCATTCTGATTTAAGGAAAGCCATTTAGAATGGATGGAGCAGGGGGTGGCGGGATGCGAATATTGGTGGTTGAGGATGATCTTCCTTTGAGGAAGGTGATTACTGAGCTATTTGAAGAGGAATCCTATCAGGTGGATGGCACGGATTCAGGGGATGACGGATTATTCCTTGCAGAGCAAGGGATTTATGATTTGTTGGTATTTGATATTATGCTCCCGGGAACGAATGGGTTATCGATTGTAAAAAAGCTGCGCTTGCGGTCTATGGCGACCCCTATTTTATTTTTGACAGCAAAGGATAGTGTGGAGGATCGGGTAAGCGGTTTAGACGCAGGTGCTGACGATTATATAGTTAAACCTTTTGTGATCACCGAGCTTTTGGCAAGAGTTCGTGCGCTTTTGCGTCGGCAGGGAGCTATGAGCTCTGAAGGGGAGATCTCTTACGGCATAATCAGTATCAAGCCCAAATTGCATGATGCCTTCGTAGATGGGAGTCCACTTCAATTAACGATCAAAGAATTTAAGCTGCTGGAATTTTTGGTATTGAATAGTGAACAGATACTAACAAAGGAACAAATTTTTGATCGCATTTGGGGATTTGATTCGGATACAGCAAACAGTATTGTTGAGCTCTATATCCATTATTTGCGCAAAAAAATGAGCCTGCATGGCTGTGAGCATTTATTACATACCGTCCGGGGAGTTGGCTATCGGCTAAAGGAGAAATGAGGATGTTTTATAAAACTCGAATGCGTTTGACTATTTTGAACACATTGATTTTTTTCCTCATTCTCAGCTTATTCGGCGCTGCGCTGTTTTTATATGTGAAATTTCAGCTTTATGCCAAAATAGACGATTCTTTATTGCAGCAAGCAAAAAATGTGCAATTGAGGCAAAATGGAATTGGAGACAAAGTCTATTACCAATCTCCTGATAGCGTTGATCCACGGGTATTTTTTATCACGCGCGATGTAAAAGGTACTGTTACCTCCCAAACCCAGGATAATCAAAGTGTTGTGCTTAGCAAACAAATGAATGAAGTCCCCATTTCTTTACCGCAAACTGTGGATAATTCTCCAACAACGGTAGTCGTGGACGGACGCCATTATCGTGTCCTTGCCGTGTCGAATAAAAATATCCCATTCAAATCCTCATTTATTCAATTAAAATTGTTGAACCCTCCGACAAGTTTAACGGGGTCAAGCTTTATCCCATCATTAGCATCTCCAATGCTGAATAGCTTGGATTTGACAACCGTATCGCAAAATGTTTATACAAAAATGGAACTGGTGACAGGATACAGCGCAGGAGAACTGCCTGGGTTAAAAGGAAAGATCATGTCTGGATTTGCTACTTTTGCAAATGAGCCTTTTAATACATTGCTCGTCGGATCTCCTGTTGCAACCATGCAGTTTATCAGCAATATAGATCCGGGGCTTAACATGCTGCACAGCTTATTTATCATTATTATTGCCGGCGTTGCGATAAGCGGTTTATTGACCTTGCTTGCAGGGTTTTATCTGGCCCAGCGTGCCTTGGTTCCGATTCGGGAATCATGGGAGAAGCAGCAGCAATTTGTAGCGGATGCCTCACATGAACTGCGTACTCCGCTTGCTGTCATTCAAGCCAATACGGAGCTGCTGCTCCGTCACCCGGATCATTCCATCGAGCAGGAGAGCGGTTACGTCTCAACCATTCTGAAGGAATCGAAACGGATCAATAAACTTATCACCAGCTTGCTGACCTTTGCGCGATCTGATTCCAACCAAATGGAAATCCAGACGAAACCGATCGATATAGATTCGTTAATTAGAGAATGCGTACTGCAATTTACGCCATTGGCTGATATGAAACAAATTGAATTAAAAGTGAAGCTGGAATGCCCGCTGGAAATGATGGCCGATGAGGAGCGAATTCATCAGCTTCTGGTCATCTTGATCGATAACGCGCTTAAATACACACCCGAGCGAGGAATGATCTCTATTTCTTCAAACAGGACGGCGCATTCCGTGAATTTGATCATCGAAGATACGGGAGTCGGAATCCCTGAATCCGATCTGCCGTTTATTTTTGAACGTTTTTTTCGCGGCGACAAGATTCGTTCGCGTTCTGATGGCAGCTTGGGCCTAGGTTTGTCAATAGCCCATTGGATTGTGCAGAGGCATGGCGGCAAAATTCGTGCGGAGAGCCAGCTGGGCCGAGGAACACGTTTCCTGCTTACTTTTCCGCTTAGAAGATAAAAGTTTAACCTTTCAAAGCTAATTCTAAGAAAAATTCCTCATATTGGGTTTGTATCAAAAAAATTCACTGTTAATCCAGTGAAATAAACCCATTGGAGGTTTTTTTTATGAATAAATGGAGTGGCTGGCTTGGTTTGACATTAGCTTTAGTTCTGGTATTACCCGCTTGCAGCAAGGGTGAAACGAAAACTGCAGAAGCAAAGTTTAATAAGGATGAAAAAGTGAAGCTGAAGATTTTGTATTTTAACGAGCAGGCTTTTTACTCCCTGTATGGCAATGTGTTTCAAGCCAAATACCCGAACATTACTTTTGATGTGGTGTCGAGCATGGGCAATCTTGAGGGCAAGGATCCGGTCAAGGAATTTGACAAGCTTGTTGAAGTGAACAAGCCGGATATCATCATGATGAGCCAGGCTCAATACGAGAAATTCTCGGCAGACGGCAAGCTGTATGCTTTGGATTCAGTCATTCAGCAGGATAAATTTGATTTGGAAAACATGGTGCCAGGTGTCATTGAACTGCTGAAAAACAAGGGCGGCAGCAAGCTGTATGGTCTTTCACCTTCGTTCACGACAAAGGCTTTATTTTACAATAAGGATTTATTTGATAAGCAAGGGATTCCCTATCCCAAGGATAAAATGAGCTGGGAAGAGGTACTACAGCTGGCCAAACGGTTTCCTACAACTGGAACCGATGAAACACGGATTTACGGATTGGCCCAATCGATGTTTATGCAAAATCCTTTCGATCTGGTCCAAACGATCGCGCAGTCGAAGACGTGGTCTTTACTCGATGCGGAAGGAAAAAATCTGACGATAAGCACCCCGGAGTGGAAGAATCTCTTTGAGCAGGTTGTTGCAGGTTATCAGAGTAAATCGATATCTCAGCCGGGAAATGCCGCTGCTACTGCTGGCGGTGTTGTGAGCAGTTCGAAAGATGATGGTAAAACAAGGCTGACAATCGATGAAAACAGCAATCTATTCCTGGCTGGAAGAGCGGCGATGATGATCGACAATTCCTTCCTGCTCAATCAAATGGATATGATGAAGAATATGAAAAAGGATGCCAAGCCTATTAATTGGGGTGTGGTGACTGAGCCGGTTGATCCGGCAAATCCCGATGTAAGTGGATCCTTTGCGATCTCGCAAATATTTGGGATTAACGCGCAGTCTGCTCATATTGGAGCCGCATGGGAATTTATCAAATATGTGCACAGCGACGAAATGGCGAAAATCCGCTCTAAATCATCTCCGGAGCTCATTTCGCGCAGTGCATATGCGTCAGATAAGCAGGGTCGAAGCCTGGAGGCGTTCTATAAGCTGAAGCCAAACAGCGATGCCGCTGCTCAGCTTTATCCAAAAGGCTTCAGAGCTGCCTTCAGCAAAATTACCTTAGAAGAGACAAAAGCGGCGATCGCAAAAACGAAGTCGCTGGCCGATGCGCTTGCAGCCATAAAAGACAAAGGACAGAAAGCCTTAACCGAGGCTAATATCAGCGGTGAAAAAGAACAGGAAGGCAATGTGATGGGCGGAGGTATTCAGCAAATTTTCATTAATTGATCCGGGGGTACATCGCATATGGAACCAATGATCAGGGTCAACCAGGTGGAAAAAACTTTCGAAGCCGGCTCCCGGCAAGTTCAGGTGCTGAAGGGAGTTCGTCTCGAGCTCTATGCAAGACAGTGGATCATCATTCGCGGAAGGTCGGGTTCAGGCAAGACGACATTGTTAAATTTAATAGGAGGCCTGGATATTCCGACCCAGGGAGAGGTTTATTTTCAAGAGGAATTGATTTCGATGTGGAATGACCTTCAGCGTACCAAGCTGCGGAAGCAGAAGATAGGATTTATTTTTCAATCGTTTGCCTTGATGCCGCTGCTTTCCGCTTGGGAGAATGTCGAACTGAGCTTGCGAATGTCGGGTACTCCCCGAGTCGAGTGGAAGCATCGGGTTCAGCATTGCCTGGAGCTTGTCGGGTTAAACAAACGCATGCATCATCGGCCTTTCGAATTATCCGGAGGCGAACAGCAGCGAGTGGCGATTGCCAAGGCGATCGCCCATAAACCGCTGCTGCTGCTCGCCGATGAACCGACAGCAGAGCTGGATTCGCTAATGGGAGCTCAGATTATGAGGGTGTTTCGAGAAATAATTGCAGAGGAGAATGTTACTCTCTGTATGACGACACATGATCCTACATTAATGGAGGTGGCCGATCATGTATACGAGATGGTGGATGGACAATTTAGCAGCGATAAAGAATTATAAAATAAATGAATACGTGTGTATCTGGTCCAAGCGATGTATGGCTTTATTCATAACCTGTTCGCTGTTAGCGACAGCGGGCTGCAATTTGCTGCCGAAGGAAGTTGCTGTAGAAGTCGTTCCGATAATAGATCCGCCCAAAATTTCCCAAAAACCGGAATATAATGTGGTATCGGCCACCATTGAACAAAAGGTACGCGCATCCGGTAAACTGATGTCGCTGCAGGAGTCACAGTTATATTTTGTCAGTGATAATTACCGGATTCAAGCTATTCATGTAAAAACTGCTGATACGGTAAAGCAAGGACAGTTGATCGCCGAGCTGGAAACAGGTGATCTGGAAAGCCAGATCGGGCAAAAAGAGATCCAATTGCAAAAGGCCGAGCTGTTGATGAAGGATAAGCTTCGCAATGTGACGGAGCAGAATCAATCCGCAACGAAATTGGATCAGCTTGATTTGCAATTGCAGCAGCAGGAACTGGCCAAACTGAAGCAAAAGCTGGCGAAGTCCAAAATGGTCGCACCCTTCACAGGAGTCATTACATATGTCGCTAAGAATGAAGGAGATATGAAAAAGGCTTATGAAACGATTGCGGTTATCTCCGATCCCGCCAAGTTGACTGTCGTTGCCAGATTCAGTACAAGCGATTTGAATGCTGTGATTGTGGGGATGGAAGCTGTTATCGACATCAACACGGCAGGTCAATTTAAAGGGAAAGTGGTTAAACTGCCTATTGTGCATGACAATCAAACGAATACAACTCAAACTATAGATGATTATGTAGTGATTCAACTGAACCAAATGCCTCCAGGTCTAATTGAAAATACTCCGCTGAGTGCTACGATCATAACGGAGAGTAAAGCCAATGCTGTGCAAATTCCTCTAGCCGCTTTGCAGACGCAGGGAGGACGCAACTACGTTTTGGTGGCAGATGGGACCGGAAATAAACGCGAGGTGGATGTTGAAATAGGATTAGCTACAGCGACGGAAGTAGAAATCATCAAAGGGCTTACCCCTGGACAAAAGGTGGTTGGCAAATAATGCAGATGCTGCGGTTTCTTTATCGTAAAATGTGGAACAATCGTTGGCTGACCTTCAGCTCGTTTGTAGGTTTACTCGTGGCGGTTGCCTTTACAACGAGCATTCCGATGTACGCCGACGGTTCTCTGAAACGGGTCATTGCCAAATCCCTTCAGGAAAAAAGCCAGGGCTATCCCGCAGGGTCCTTGCTGATCCGCTATCAAGCGGCAAGCAATGACGTTACCGAGTCCAAAGCTTTGACGGCAGTCGATGCATTTATTGCACAAACCATTCCAGAGCAAATCCGCTTTCCTTTTCTGAGCTATGTTCATACTCAGTCGCTTCGCAGCTCACAGCTTATCTCGGAAAGCAATAGCAGTACAAACAAACGTCGTCAAATGACAGCTGTGGCCCAAAGCGGGTTGAAGCAATATGTGGAAATTACCCAAGGACGAATGTTTGAAGATGCTGGAGCAAATGTGCTCGAAGCGGTGGTGTCAGACGATGCCTTATCACGAAATGATTTGCGGATCGGGGATATTTATCGATATACGATAGCAACGACAAACGGCAGCAAAACCTTGCGTATTCAGATTGTGGGAGCCTTCAAACCAAAGCAAGCGGCCTCAGCTTATTGGTATCAAGGCATCGATAGCTTTGCCAATTCCTTGCTGATCAGCGAAGCGTCGTTCTCCAAACAATTGCAAGAACAGAAGGCTTTATTAAGCGTCTCCAATTGGTATTACGCTTTTGACTTGCGGGAGCTGCAGGCAAGCGATCTCTCACCGCTTAAAAGCTCATTGAATCGCTTGGATATCCAGCTTTTTCAAAAACTGAAAAACACCAAAGTGGATATTTCTTTCGCTCCATTGCTGAACGAATTCAGTAGGCAAAGCGTGCAGCTGCAAGCGCTTTTGTTTACTTTAGCCGCTCCCATGCTTGCTATGGTCTTTTACTATATTGTGATGAATGCAAGACAGGCCCTGGAACGGCAAAGAAATGATATTGCCGTCTTGCGCAGCCGTGGCGGGAGCACGAAACAAATCATTTGGATTTTTTTATTAGAGGGGCTATGGATGGGCGGAGTCTCGCTCGTCTTGGGATTGCCTATCGGCTATTTTATGGCAAAATGTATCGGAGCTTCGAATGGATTTCTTTCCTTCGTCGGACGTGAAGCTATTCCAGTCGATGCCTCGGTTGATGTCCTTGCCTATGGCGCGATCGCAGTAGTCGTCGCAATCGTGTCCAGCGTAATTCCAGCCATGTCGTTTGCCAGAGCTTCAATTGTGGGCTTTAAGATGAAGCTCGCAAGATCCGACCAGAAGCCGTTTTGGCAGCGTTGGTTTCTTGATCTGGCTTTATTATTAGCTGTTGGCTACGGCTGGTATAGCTTTAATCAAAAACAATTGCTATCCTTTAGTACCGGATTATCGACAAACCAATTGCAAATTCAATCCCTGTTATTTTTTATCCCGGCGGTGGCGATATTTGCTCTGGGGTTGTTCTGTTTAAGACTTTTCCCATGGCTGCTCCTCCTGATTCATGGGCTCGGACGTAAATTCATGCCGCTCACGCTATATTTGACCTTGGTGCAATTGTCGCGCTCGGCCACCGCTTATTTCCCCCTCATGCTGCTCTTGATTCTTACCTTGGGCATGGGAGTCTATCATTCGTCCGCAGCGCGTACGATCGATTTGAATTCAACGGATAAGCTGCTTTATCAATATGGAACCGATGTGGTTGTAAGAGCCGTATGGGATGGCTATTCGGAAGAGGACGGCACAACAGGAGGAGCAGGCTCCGAAACAGAGCATCCGATCATCTATACCGAGCCGTCTTTTGAATCGTATCGCAAATTGGAAGGTATTGAAGCAGCAGCGCGTGTATTGCAAACGACGGGCGAGGTAACCGTTTCAGGCAAGTCGGTTGGCAGAGGAAGCATCATGGGTATAGACAATCTGGATTTTTCCAAAGTGGCCTGGTTTCGCCGGGATTTAACGCCAGCTCATCCGTTTGCGTATTTGAAATTGCTCGGCTCCTATGAACAAGCGACATTAATTTCGTCCACCTTTGCCGAAGAGCGTCAATTAAAGGTTGGCGATCTGGTCACCGTCTCGATTCAACAGAAAAATGTGGAGCTGGTGATCGTCGGCATTGTACCCTATTGGCCCAATGAATATCCGGAGAAAACACCATTTTTTATAACCAACTTATCGTATCTTTACGATCAAATGCCGTTAATGCCTTATGAAGTATGGTTGAAGATGAAGCCAGACGCGAAGGTAGCTCCTATATTTGAAGCGTTGAAAGCAAAAGGCATTCAATTGGCATCCGTGAGCGATGTGCGAAACGAGCTCATCACGCAAAATCAGCATCCCTCCAAGGGCGGGGTGTTCGGAATTTTAAGCTTGGGATTTCTGGTCTCGGTGCTGATCTCTTTTATCGGATATGTGCTGTATTGGTACTTTAATTTATCAGGGCGAGTTGTGCAGTTCGGCATTCTGCGAGCAACTGGACTTTCGCGAATGCAAATGACGGGGATGCTGCTGATCGAGCAAATTTTTACCGCAGGGCTATCCATTGCGCTTGGCATTGGGCTGGGAAAGCTGACAGGTTATTTATTTCTGCCCTTCCTGCAAACCGCCGATGGATCGGGCAAGCAGGTTCCGCCGTTTCGGATTGTGTTCGCGGCTAAAGACACGAATCAGCTTTATGCAGTGGTGGTCGTGATGATGCTGGCTGGAACGGTGCTGCTGCTGAATCATATCCGTCAATTGCGCGTACATCAGGCGATTAAATTAGGAGAGGAGCGATGACACGGCATGATTCGCTGCGACGGTCTGGTCAAGATTTATAAAACCACGGAAATTGAAGTGGTTGCCCTGCAGGGCCTGAATTTAACGATTGAAGCCGGAGAGATGATGGCGATTATCGGCAACAGCGGCAGCGGAAAATCCACTTTGCTGAATATATTAGGCGGACTTGATCGACCTTCCGCGGGTATGGTTGGGGTCGGTCCATGGGATCTTCTCAAAATCACAGATGCGCAATTGGTCCAGTATAAACGAGAATCCGTTGGCTTCATCTGGCAAAATAATGCTCGCAACCTGCTTCCATATTTGACCGCTCTCGAGAATGTAGAGACTGTGATGATGTTAAGCGGGAAGCTGGATCGGATTTATGCCAAGGAGCTATTGGAACGGGTTGGTTTAGCGCATAGAATACACAGTAAACTGCAGCAGCTTTCCGGAGGGGAGCAGCAGCGTGTGGCAATTGCGATTTCCTTGGCTAACCGCCCTGCTTTGCTGCTGGCAGACGAGCCAACCGGTTCGGTTGATTCGGAGACGGCTGAGCGGATCATGGATATTTTCAGAACCTTAAACAGAGAGCTGGGCGTGACCATTGTGATCGTAACCCATGACCTTTCCCTTGCCCATAAGGTAAACCGGGTTGTCGCGATACGTGACGGACAAACTAGCTCGGAACTGATACGTCGTGAGGTGGATGAGTCCAGTTCATTCAAGAGTGAAAAAGAGCAGCAGGTCACACAGGATCGGCATGAGGAGTATATCGTACTGGATCGAGCCGGGCGGCTTCAGGTGCCGAAGGCTTATCTTGAAGCGCTGCAAATAAGCGGCAAGGCTTCTATGGAATTTGACGGCGAGAAAATTATGATTCGAGCTCCCAAGTAATGACGATCGCTTCCCTTTATTTTATGGGGGATCGGTCGTTGTTATTTTTTTATGGAAAGATGGTAAACTTGAGGTATTACCACAAATCGAGTTGATTGGGGAAATAGGGCATGACGACGATATTGGTAGTGGATGACGATTCGCATATTCGTGAATTGATAAGCTTATATTTGACGGATGAGGGCTTTACTATCGTCGAAAAAGCGGACGGTGAAGAAGCTTTGAAATATGCTGCTGATTTTCCTGTGGATATGACGATCATGGACATCATGATGCCTCGAATGGATGGCTGGGAGCTTTGCCGTAAGTTACGGGAATTGAGTGAAATGCCTATTTTAATGATAACGGCCAAAGGAGAATCTACTCAGAGGATAAAGGGGTTTCAGCTGGGGACGGATGACTATCTCGTCAAACCATTTGACCCTCAGGAGATGGTCATGCGGGTCAAAGCGCTTCTGAAGCGATACCGGATATCCGTCTCCAAGCATATACAGCTGGGTCCTGTAAAATTAGACCGAAATAAATATGAGGTTTTATTTGGAGATTTAGGCGAAGCGGTGACGCTTCCGCTTAAAGAATTTGAGCTTTTCTATACATTGGCAAGCTATCCCGGTCAGCTTTTTACGCGAGATCATCTCATTGGGCAAGTGTGGGGAGTCGAATTTGAAGGAAATGAGCGAACGGTGGATGTGCATATTAACCGGCTGCGAGATCGATTCGAAGGCTATTCCGCTTTCTTCAAAATCATAACGCTGCGTGGTTTAGGCTACAAGCTGGAGGTTTATCATGATTAAATCCTTATATGTTCGTGTTGTTATCACGTTTATTGCAGCAGTGATCCTCAGCTTGATATTAGCCTTTTTCTTGGCTACCTTACTTTACCAGAATCAGATAAATTCCCTTACGGAGAAACAGCTTATTACAAGCGGTAAACAAATTATCCAAAGCTATCAGCAATCACCAACGAAAGATTTAGAAAGCTTTATTCAGGGTGTGAGCTTGCTTTTCAATTATCGGGTGCAGATTTACAACAATAAGGGAGAAGCTGTTCTAACTCAAAATCCAACAAGTCAAAAGCTAATCATTAATAATGAGCAGATTCAGTATGTTTTGAGTGGGGGAGTTTACCGAGGAAAGCTGCAGGAATCCCAAAATAGGCAAGCTTCCGTCATTCAGTTAATTGGTCTGCCATTTCAGGTGAATAATGCTCCGCATGCTTTATTTATTTCACCGGATATAACGGATATAACAAGGGAATTTGGTCAATTTCTGAAAACCGTGTTGATTATAGTATTAATCATCGGAAGCTTAATTCTTGCGATAGCTGCTCGCTATTTAGTTAAGCCCTTGCATCTGTTAACAGATGCAACCCGACGTTTGGCCAAGGGTGACTTCAGTATCCGTGTTCAGTCCAAGCGTAAAGATGAAATTGGTATTTTAACAGCAAGTATCAACGATATGGCTAAAGAATTGGGGATGCTGGATCAAATGCGCCAGGACTTTGTAGCGAATGTATCCCATGAAATTCAATCACCGCTAACCTCCATTTCCGGTTTCTCCAAAGCATTGAGGGATAAGACCATGGATGAAGCAAAGCGAATCCATTATTTAACCATAATTGAAGAAGAAAGTAATCGACTTTCTCGTTTAAGCGAAAATTTATTGAATTTATCTTCGCTGCAATATGAGCATCATCCTTTTCATCCGCAAAATTTAAGCTTGGACGAACAGTTGAGAGGAGTAGTGATTACCTGTGAACCGCTCTGGGCATTGAAAAAGCAGGTTATTGACCTTCAACTGGAGGAAGTCACCATTCAAGCAGATATAGATCAATTAAACCAGGTTTGGTTAAATTTAATTCATAACAGCATTAAGTTTACTCCTGAGCATGGGGAGATTCGTATAGATTTAAAGGTTAAAAGCGATAACGCAATAGTAACCATTACAGATACAGGTTCAGGTATTCCTGCCGAGGAGATCCATGATATTTTTAAACCCTTCTATAAAGTAGATAAATCCAGAACTGACTCCATCGGCGGAAGCGGACTTGGCCTCTCGATTGTCAAACGTATTGTCGATATTCATCATGGAGACATTGAAGTGATCAGCATACCAGGTGAAGGTACGACCATTAAGATTAAGCTCCCGTTTAGTTATGAAGTTTCTTAATTTTAATTGTTAACATCCGTTTATATTGAGTTTAAATTCCTCCTGTATAGTAACGGCTATATATAAAAAAGGAGAGAATCATATGAACGGGATAAGTAGATTTAGTTTAAAAAATGGAGCAGCCGTAGTCATTTTATGTTTGCTTGTATTGGGATATGGACTTTATTCATCTACGCAGATCAAGCAGCAAACCTTTCCTGATGTCAGTTTCCCGTCTGTGTTCATTCAAGCTGTAAATCCGGGAGCATCTACTGAAGAGGTAGAGACTGAGATTACCGGACCGATCGAACAGAGCTTGCTGAATTTCAAAGGCTACGATTCGTTAACGAGTACATCTTCGGAGAACTCAGCAAACCTTGTTTTAAGCTTTGCGTTCGGGACTAACATGGACAAGATCACTACGGATGTAGAAAGTGCTATTTCAAAGCTGAATTTGCCAAGTAAAGCCAAAATCACCGTCAATCGGTTTTCCGCGGGCTCTCAACCGATTTATGAGGCGGCCATATTTGCAGCAGACAGCAGTAAATCTGTTGATTTGCAAAACGTATTGCAAAATGAAGTTGTTCCCAAGCTAAGCAAAATCACCGGCGTCAGCGCAGTTACCTTAAAAGGGACTAAATCCGATAATTTAAACATTGAAGTCGATAAGAACAAGGCAAGCCAGTTTGGAATATCCTTGAATACCATTCAAAGCGCGATACAATCGCTCGACTACGCGCAGCCGCTCGGCTCTATTAATCAAAATTCAACGACGATTCCCATTCGGTTGGTGGGTAAAATCAATTCGCTTCAGCAAATCAAGGATTTACCGCTTTCGGCCAATAACAGCGCGATTCCAAACAGAGGTCCGCAAGGAATGGCTCAAGCACCTCAGACAGCAGCGCCAAAAGTAAAGCTGTCGGATATCGCGACCTTTACTACTGTAGGAACACAGGATCAAATTACCCGATTTAACGGTAAAGAGAGCTACTTGATTGATATATCCAAATCTCAAAATGCCAACACAGCTGATGTAGCTAATAAAGTCAAGGATGCTTTGGCCAAATATAAACAGCAAGCGAATCTGGATATTCATGTGGTTGAAGATCAAGGGGCTTCCATTGAAAAATCCGTTTCTGATTTGATACGAGAAGGTGCATACGGCATTCTCTTCTGTATCATCATCATTTTCTTATTTCTGCGAAATGTTCGTGCAACAATCATATCGATTCTTTCCCTGCCTATCTCCATATTCGCTACTATTGCCCTCTTGAATCAGATGGGCTTAACGCTCAATATCATGACACTGGGTGGAATAGCCGTATCCGTCGGACGGATCGTTGATGATAGTATTGTCATTATCGAGAATATATATAGGTGGCGTCAAGAAAAAGGTTCAGAGTTGAAAGGAAGGGAGCTTGCCTATCGAGCAACCAAGGAAGTCATAGGCGCAGTTGCTTCTTCCACGATTGCTACGGTGGTTGTATTTCTGCCGCTTGCCTTTGTCAGCGGAATTATCGGTGAATTTTTCCGTCCATTTGCCATTGCGGTCGTCAGTTCCATTATCGCTTCGCTTTTTGTGGCTATGATGTTAATACCGGTGCTTGGCGCTAAATTTTTCAATAACGTCAAGCCGCATAACACAGAAGGTAAAATGATCAAGATCTATGAGCGATGGATTCGAGGCTCGCTGAAGCGCAAAAAAACAGTACTCAGCATCGCTTGTGCTTTGTTGATTGCTTCTCTTTGTACGATTCCTTTACTGGGTGTGTCTTTTCTTCCTGCTGGCAGTACACCGGCAGCTGAAATTGGTTTGATTTTGCCGCCCAAAAGCAGTCTTGCTGAAACAGACGCTTTGACGCAAAAAGTGGAGAATTACGTAAAAGGTCTTCAAGGCGTTACGAGCTACCAGGTTTCCATTGGCGGAGCCGGTAACAATAGGTTGCAATCCTCTGCAAATAACAATAATAAGGCTACGATAAATGTGCAATTTGATAAAACAACGAATATGAATGCGACAATAGATAAAGCCAATTTTGATCTAAAGCCAATCATTGTTGGTGCTGTTCCAGATGCAACATTTAATGTTAAAGCAGGGGCCCAACAAGGTCCGCCTTCCGGAAACGGAATAGATGTCAGCTTATATTCAAGCAATCTTGATGCATTGTCGAAGGCCGCGATACAGGTGAATGATCTCATGATGATGAACAGCAGCCTGAAGGATATTACGAATAATTTAAAGGATGTCACACCGAAATGGGTACTATCGTTGAATCAGACGGGAATCGATGCCAACGTATCTGCTTCCCAGGTGATGCTGGCGGTTAATGAACAGCTAAGGCCTGTAAATGCTGGAACTTATACGCTCGACAATAAGGAGTCGAGCATTACTATGGCTTACCTACAACCGATCTCCACTAAAGAGCAGCTAGAAAATATCAATATTCAAACGCTGAGCGGACCCAAAAAGTTGAAGGAAATTGCCGATTTGACAGAATCCAATGCGCCTGTAACCGTTAACCATGATGGCGGGAAAACATACGCGAAAATTAGCGGCACCATCAAAGGAGATGCCAGTACTTCCGCTGTTACGAAGCAGGTTCAAACAGATATCAAAAGCTTATCTTTGCCTGAGGGTGTTCAAGTAAGCTTTGGCGGTGGACTCGCGATGATTACCAGCGGATTTACCAGTCTTGGGATTGCCATGGCTTCAGCAGTATTCCTGGTATTTTTAGTGATGAGCGTGACGTTTGGCGGTTTAAAGACACCATTGATCATCCTATCCTCACTATTATTTGTACCTGTAGGTTCATTGGGTGCACTGCTGGCAACGGGACAAACCTTATCCATGAGTGCAATGATCGGTATGCTTATGCTGGTTGGTATTGTTGTTACCAACGCCGTTGTTTTACTGGATCGAGTGGAGAAGAATTGGAAATCAGGTATGCCGATGACCGAGGCGATTGTAGAAGGCTCGAAAAATCGTGTTCGACCGATTCTGATGACAGCCAGCGCCACGATTTTAGCCCTTATGCCTTTGGCATTATCTGAATCAAGCTCGAGCCTGATCTCAGGCGGATTGGCCATTACTGTCATCGGTGGACTATTCACTTCAACCTTGCTAACTCTGATCGTTGTCCCCGTAATCTATTTGATGACTGGTAAAAAACGTAAAGTAAGCGAAGAGATATTTTAAGCTCAACTAGAAGGAGAATCGTACATGATCAACGAAAATGTAATAAAATGATTTGAATATCAAGTTGTTTCAGCAAGGTCTTTAAATACGAACATTTGTTTGATATAATAAATACAAACGAATGTTCGGGAGTGATTGACGTGGCTCAACAAGAAACGATGACGCTCAAGAGGTTTCAAGAGAAGTTCGATACGGAACAATCATGTCACGATCATCTGTTCCAGATTCGTTGGCCAGAAGGGTTTTGCTGTCCGAAATGCCAAAGCCAATCGTTCTATTTCCTAGAGACGCGGAAGCTTTACCAGTGTGTGGCTTGTAAGCATCAAACTTCCGTGACGGCCGGTACCATTATGCATAAAACGCACACGCCTTTGTTGACATGGTTTTGGACGATCTTTTTAATGGCCCATGATAAACGCGGCATCTCTGCAACCTATATCGCTCGAGAACTTGAATTGACCTATCCGACAGCCTGGTTGCTCCTTCAGAAAGTCAGGAAAGCTATGGGTGATCGCGATGCCAACTATCGACTGGCCGGCTTGGTTGAACTCGATGATGCCTTCTTTGGCGCACCAACAGAAGGCGGCAAACGCGGTCGTGGCACCGAACAAACGCCCGTGCTCGTAGGCGTTTCACTCAACAAACAGGGAGCACCGCAATACGTCAAGATGCAAGTGATACCGGATGTAAAAGGGAAAACGCTGATCGATTTTGCACAGCGTCATATCGATCCCGGCGCAACGATCAGCAGCGACGCTTACCATTCTTACAACGCGCTTGCGAAAGAATACAACCATCAGCCGCTCAAATTCAACGTCAAAGAAAACCCGGATCATTTGAAGTGGCTTCATACGATGATCTCAAACGCCAAAGCTTTTATTGGCGGTACGTTTCACGGCTTGGCACCCAAGCATCTGCAAGCCTACTTGAATGAATTTTGCTTTCGTACCAACCTCAGACAGTTTGAAGGACAACTGTTCAATCGGCTTTTATCCGCTTGTATTTCTACCGATACCATTACTTACCAAGAACTTACCATATGACGATGCGGAGCTAACTTGATATTCAAATAAAATGATTAAAAGGGGACTGAATTCATGCGAATCGATGCGCACCAGCATTTTTGGAATCTGGAGAAAGTGAAATACCCTTGGCTTGTTCCTGCATATGGTCCGATCTATCGGACTATTGAGGCAGCGGAGCTTGAACCGCAGCTTAAAGCGAATGGCATTGATAAAACGGTCATTGTGCAAGCCGCTAATTCGTATGAAGATACGGATTATATGTTGGAAACGGCGGCTCAGTATGATTGGGTGGCCGGAGTAGTCGGCTGGGTACCTCTGAATAAACCGGATGAAGCCGTGAAAAAGCTGGAGCAATATACGAAAAATCCGTTGTTCAAAGGGGTACGCCATTTGATCCACGACGAACAAGATCCAAACTGGGTCGTTCAGTCAGAAGTCATTGAGGGTCTGAAGGTGCTGGCTTCATTTGGACTTACATTTGATGTTGTGGCCGTATTGCCTGAGCATATGCAGCATGTTGCTGCCTTGGCTGAACAAATACCAACTTTAAAGCTGGTGATCGACCATCTCGGCAAGCCGCCAATTAAAGATAATCAAATGGAGCCTTGGGCAAATCTGATCAAGAAAGCTGCTGCTTATCCCAATGTATACGCTAAATTATCCGGATTGAATACCGCGGCCGATTGGGAAAGCTGGACAGCAGAAGATATCAAGCCTTATATCAATTATGCCTTTGACATTTTTGGCGCGGACCGGCTTCTATTCGGCAGCGATTGGCCTGTAGCAAACTTGGCAGGGGACTATGCCAAGGTTTGGGAAGAGACGAACAAAGCGCTAAGAGGACGTTCTCAAGCACAAATTGATGCCGTGCTTGGTGAAACTGCAATCCGATTTTATGGATTATAAAAGGGGAGTCCGGTTCAAATCCGGATTCCCCTTTTTCTGAATAAATCATTTGAACACTTTGTCGTGTTATTACAATACGAGTTTTCATGTTTTTGTTAAACTGAGTATAGGAAAGCCTTGTCATATTAGGTTTCCTTCATTAAATTAAGAAAGGTAGTGGGATAAATGAAACTGTCACAAGTTAGACTGTTGGTAAAAAACTTTGAGAAAAGTGTAGCCTTTTACAGAGACGTGATGGAGTTTCCATTAGGATTTTCCTCAGAGGAGATGCAGTTCGCATCCTTTAATACTGGCGAAACCAAAATCGAAATTTTTTCCCATGAAAACATAGCAGAATTGATGGGGGAAACCAATCTACTAACCGATGGAGCATCACAATCGAAATTCTTACTCGCTTTTTCTGTTGACCAAGTCGATGACTTTTGTACCCGCTTGAAAGATAAAGGAGTGGTACTCCTTAACGAGCCCCAAGATAGGAAAGCCTGGAATGCCAGGGTGGCTCACTTATGCGATCCCGATGGCAATGTGATTGAACTATACAAACACCCGCTTTAATGTCCAATATGGAGGGGTTGGGATTTGTCCGGTTAGACTAAGAAGCAAAAGGAAATCAGTCGTTGTTTCGCGAAAATATTGAAAATAAAAACTCCTTTTTGCTTACATATGTCTTATATTCTAGCAATGTAATATTTCAAAACTGTTTATTTTGTTAGAATGCGTTGAAATATGTATAAGCAGCTAAAAAGGAGAGAAGATTACTGATTAAAGATACAGAATTGGAACAGATATTCAAGAATCTAAAGAGATTAAAAATAAACAGGATGATCTGATTTCTCATCAGATTTTAATATAGGTATAGTATGATTACAAACCGATGGTTATTTGACTATATAAGGAGCAAATTATGAATTTTTCTCAATTAGACTACCATTGGTTTCAAGCGATCAATCAACTTGCCGATAGAGTACCCGCTTTGAATTCTGTGATGGCTTTCTGTGCCGTGAACTTGGATTACCTGTTTTACCTGGGCATTGTCGTTTATTGGTTTATACGAACCCCGGAAAATCGCCGAATGGTGGTGAATTCTCTGATATCTGCCGCAGCTGCGTTAGGAACAAACGGCATCATCGGCGCCATCTATCATCGGGATCGTCCATTCGTGTCTCATCATGTCATCCAATTAGTTCAACACGAGGCATCCGCCTCATTCCCTAGTAATCACGCGGCTGCCGCTTTTGCCGTTGCAACCTCGATCTGGCTATGGCGGCGGAAAGACGGATGGGTTTGGTTCATACTTGCTGCACTCATCGGCTTCTCCCGTATTTGGTCCGGTATTCACTATCCGACGGATATTGTCGGGGGAGCGATTTTAGGGGTTATTCTCGCGGTCTTGATTGGCAAGCTTATGCGTTGGCAAGTGTTGAAATGGTTAACGGATGGTTTAATCCACATTTATGAATTAATTGAACATAAGATATGGAAGCCTTAAACAACTCACTTGAACAAACACAGTCGGGCAATCCTGGTTGTGTTTTTTTACCAAATAGAGGGATTTTCCAACGTATATCGAAATCATTTACTTAAATACAATAGCGAAGGAGAATACTACATGACTGAACAAATAAAAGCCAAAATTGAAAATTCACTAACCGTATTATTGGTTTCTGATTTAGAGAAGTCGAAGCAATATTATCGCGATGCGTTGGGTTGTGAAGTTGAAGAACACTGGGCTGTACGAGATGATTTCGGCTTAGGATTTAAATTAATCCAAGCAGGTGATATACAAGATGTAATACCTAACAAAGGTACATGGAATACATATGCTTACACGAAGGACTTTAAAGTACTTGATGCCTTGTATGAGGAATTAAAAGCAAATGGAGCTATAATCGCTTCCGAACCTATAACAACCGAGCAAGATTGGGGATCATGGAAAGAGTTTTCAGTAAGAGATTTGGATGGCTATCTAATTGGTTTTGGATCAGGCACGAAAAACTAATAATTGCTTTCGGATAACGATAGAGGAGGAGCTTACTTAATGTTAGCGTCAATCCAAAAAATTGAGGATGGCTATGTCGCTCGATTTGATCGTCCATTAAACCATTCCGTAGAAAAAGTTTGGGCTGCTTTAACGGAGAATGATGAGCTTATAAGTTGGATGCCAAACCTCCAAGTAGAAGAACTTCGAAAAGGAGGAACTATAAAATTTGATATGAAAGACGGTTCCGGGACATTCATTGACATTGAGATTTTAGATTTCGAACTAAATTCCGTCTTGGAATTCACATGGGGTAAGGATCGAGTTCGATTTGAATTATACCCAAAGCCTAATGGCTGTCTATTAGTGTTGAAAGAGTTTATTGGCACCTTAATTGATCATACATCAAAAGATTTATCAGGTTGGCATGTATGTCTCGCTGTTTTGTCTGCTTTACTGGATGGTCGTTTTATGGATTTTCCAAAAGGTGACTGGCAAAAATATCATGAGCATATGCTGCTGCAATAAACGAGATAAAATAGATACTACACACCGTATTTCCTTCTGAAATGGCTTAACGCAAGAAGCGGCCAAATGTAACGATAACTGTGGTAATGAATGTAAAAGGTACCCGCAAGGCCCGCTCCGGTAGGATAAGTGGTCGTCCAATTGTCTTCATGCAGTGTGGTGATTAGCCTGCATATGCCTTTTTCCACTTCTGGAATCGGTTTCGAATGAACGGCGATCAGAGCATCTAGCGCCCATGCAGTGTGAGATGGGGTACTTGCTCCGAGCGGAACATACCGCATAAGCTGATCGCTCTTGCATGATTCTCCCCAGCCTCCGTCCGAATTTTGGGTGCTTAAAAGCCAATGGACGCCTTTTTTCACTATTCGATGATCGGGTTCTATTCCTACCGACATCATTCCTGTAAGTGCAGCCCATGTCCCATAGATGTAGCAAATCCCCCAACGCCCGTACCACGACCCATTCTCTTCTTGATGATCGATGAGCCAATCCGCTGCGCGTCGAATAAAAGTATGGCGTAAGCCAAGACCCGCAGTGTTCCCTAAAAACTCCAAGGTTCGCCCGGTCAGATCGGCCGCGGAAGGATCCGTTGCCGACGTTTTGGCCCCTTCGATCGGTAACCAGGTGAGGATTTCGTTATCCGTATCTTTTTCGAAAGCAGGCCATCCTCCATCCTTATTTTGCATACTTAAAATCCAATTGAGCCCTCGGTTCCAGGCATCCCGATAAATTGGCTCATTCAGAGACAGCCGTTTGATCGATCTTAAGGCCGCTGTCGTATCGTCTACGTCTGGATTGATAGTATTGGAGTCTGAAAACCCCCAACCGCCAGGAACTGGATTCCGATTATGGATGCTCCAATCCCCGAATTTTCGCTGTTGTTTGGAGAGTAAATAAGCTGCTGATTTTTGAATCGCTATACTATCGGAAGCTGTGCCGGCCTCCTGCAGTGCGTGTGACAGCAATGCGGTATCCCAAACAGCTGAGGGCGAATTTTGTAAAAACACCTTCCCATCCGAGCTGCAGAGCATGATTTTTAAGCCTTGAACCGCACGTGTTATAACCGGATGCCGTTTGTCATACCCGAGCGCGAGCAGGGCGAAGATCATCAGGAATGTGCTGCTTGCATAACAATAAAGCGTTCCGTCAGGTTCAATCCGTTCCAGTATGTACTTTTCTGCCCATTTTGTGGCAGCTTCGTGGAGACGCTGGGGGACACCGATGAGTTTTCCCATGCTGGTATTTATTTCTTCGAGTAGATCTTGAAAACCTCGGGAATATTGGCGTTGACCGTTAGAACTGGTGCCGATAAGATCGGACAAATCAGGCGAAGCGTCCGTTGTTACGACGAATTTGCGATCGACTAAAAGAAGAATAGGGGCTAGATGAACTCTCACATATGCGGAAAAATCGAAGAAGTTGATTGGAAATGAAGCAGGAAGGAGTAAAAATTCAAGTGGAATCATCAATGAAGTCGGCCATGGCAATTGGCCGGTGACAGCGAGAAGCATTTGGGTTAGTATGCTGGTAATGTTTTGGAATCCGCCTTTTGACAAAATGAAACGCTTTGCTTTTCTCATCGATTCATCCGTTTTTTTACTATATCCCGTAAATAAAAGCGCATAATAGGCTTCCACAGTGGCAGACAAGTTTCCCTCATCTTCATCATAAAACACTCTCCAAGAACCGTCGTCTTGCTGGGCCGCGAAGATTCGATCATGTAATTGTCTGATTAGAGTTTCATCGTTAATCTGCAAGATTCGAAGGATAATAATCATGTAAGCATCTGTCAACGTTCCATTTTCAAAACAAAAACGCCACGACCCATCTTCTTTTTGCAGCCGCATAAGCTCATCTGTAAGGCGCTGGATTTCCCTGTCTGCTTCGCTCAAGTCATTCATTAAATATCAACCCTTTCCGGTACTCCATTATATGAAAGGTGTCTCGAGCAAAATGTTTTTTAATGACATATCTAATTGAGCAAATCGAGGAACAAGGTTATTTCGTTCCATTGTCGAATACAGTCAATTAAAATATATGTTTTGAAAAGGCAAGCAATGATATAAAAGGGAGCAGCATTTAAATCATATGGAGTTTATTGTGTTTATAAAAGGTTTGCTTATCGGTATTTCAATTGCTGCACCCGTAGGACCTATCGGTCTTCTCTGTATCAGAAGAACATTAGCACAGGGACGAATTTATGGCTTTGTATCGGGATTAGGAGCAGCTAGTGCTGATGCGGTATATGGTATTATTGCAGGATTTGGTCTAAACTTCATAATTAATTTTTTAACTGGACACCAGTTTTGGTTTCAATTATGTGGAGGATTGTTCCTTTTTTATCTAGGAACTAGAATATTTATATCTAAAGCCTCAGAAACTCCTGCTGAAGCTAAAGGTTCACATTTAATTGGTGCATATTTATCTGTTTTATTTCTCACTCTAACCAACCCGATCACCATTTTATCTTTTATGGGTATTTTTGCAGGATTAGGACTTTCTCAAAATAATACGATCACAGCGCTGATACTGGTTTTAGGAGTATTTGTAGGTTCGGTTGTTTGGTGGATCCTCCTCAGTAGTGGTGTGGGATTGTTTAAGCATCGAATAAATAAGAAAGCCTTAGCAATAGTGAACCGTTTCTCGGGAGGAATAATCCTTATAATTGGTGGATTAAACATTTACGGATTATTAAAATAGTTGTATAACAAACGACTTTCGTATATTCAGATCATTGGAGGCCGACATTGGAGAAAATTCTACCCATTGCTAGAGAACTCGCAATAAAAGCGGCAATAAAGGCAGGGAAGCTTGCGAAACACTATTTTGATAAAGACAAAGAAATCTCTGAGAAGGAACATGGTGATTTAGTCACAATGGTGGATCATCTGGCGGAAAAAGAGATATTATCAGAAATATTGCGTCATTTTCCAAATCATCAAATTCGGAGTGAAGAAATGGGATGGACAGGCGAAGAAGGCGAATGGCTTTGGCTGGTTGATCCTCTAGACGGTACCAATAATTATGCAATTGGTCTTCCGATCTATGGAGTGTCCATAACGCTTATTTATAACAAACAGCCGGTTCTTGGGGTCATATACGACAGCCATTTGGAGGATCTTTATATAGCTGAGAAGGGAAAAGGAACAAGCCGCAACGGAGTACCTATATCTGAAGTAAGTACAGCATTCAAGAGAAAAGGTTTCAGAGGGATGACGGTCGGCTGGATTCAAGGGCATCACGTACAGAAAGAGGCAAGAGCCTTGGATTTGAAACAAAAACTGGATTTAACTTTTAAACGAGTTTTACGTCTCTGGGCCCCGTCGCTGCTGTGGTGCATGCTGGCTCGAGGTGATCTGGATGGTATTGTGCTATATAATTCCGAAGGCGATGATTTATACGCAGGTATATTGATGGCTAAAGAAGCAGGAGCAACAGTTGTAGATTTCTCAGGAAACAATTTTGAAGGCATGAATCCGGAACCATATATTATCGCGTGCAATCCAAAATATATTGATGATTTTTTATCTTTAATAGGGGTCCCGCCAGGGTCCCGCCAACATTTTAACGAGAATATACGCTAAGCCCTGAATTTCATCCGGCTTGGCGTTTTTTCTTACTCTAAGCTGAAACGGTACGATCACCTGATAAGCCGAGTATCAAATTCCATTTTTAGACTGACTCGTTAAAAAAAGCAGTGACAGACTAGGAACCCGAAAGACCTAGACTGCCGCTGCTTTTTTTAACTCAACAACCAGTGCGCCTTGAAGTCGGAGAACCGAAAAGCAGAGAGCGCACGGAGAACTGCTCATTTTCAGGTGCATCAGTGGCACTTCAGCCACCGCAATTAGCAGCGGCAGGGGTTGAGAAACTTCAGTGTCCTGAGTGTGGCTCAGCCAGAAAGGCAATGTTCCGAGGGGAAACCATTACATTCCCAACTCATACTCCGCTGCTTCTCAAACGCTCGCAAAAGGGTCCCTTGTGGATCAGGCAAGGGACAACCTGGGCGATACGCTAACAAAATGAAACGCTTCTGTACATCTATGCGCAGAATGCTCCAATTAACCTTCGAAGGAAATGCACATGCAACTTTCTCAGTGGTTTCACTACCAACTTCAAACAAGCACCAAAGGCTTTCTCTGGGCTGCCGAACAAATTCCTCAAGAAAGACAGTTTCTGCAACCGAAACCCGACAAGTGGTCGGTAGCCCGGCTTGCCTATCATCTGGTGTGCTACGATCAACTCATCGGGTGTACGGACCCGCTTTAGCGGGCCCGTAGCTCTAGCCAGATTCATTTGTCGAAAATCATGAGCGCGTCCGGCAGGCAAAAATGCTCCGCGCAACCCATGTGCAAGAACAGCAAAAGCTCATTAAACCATATATTGCTCATCTGGCTCATGTAAAGCTGCAGCTAAGATTTTCTCTGCGACCAATTCAGGAGTATCTTTATCAGTAGGATTGGGAGAACCTTGTCGCTGCTGCTGGCGAACGCCCAGAGCGTTTTTGCCAAAATCCGTTGCGGTTGAGCGCGGATAGACGGTAATCACCCGGATATGCTCTGAGGCTAATTCACCTCGTGCCGTATCGGAAAGCATGTTCAAAGCTGCTTTGGTAGCTGCATAGGCTGCCATTCCAGCAATACTCATCTTGGAGACCACCGAACTTACATTGATGATCAGTCCTCCCCCTTGCTCTCGCATGATAGGGATCACAGCTTGCATAGCTGCTAATGGTCCAAACACATTGAGGTCAAGGATCTTACGGAAGTCATCAGGATTGAGGTCAGCGATCGTGCCAACTGCAGCTTGTCCTACGTTATTGATGACCACATCCAGGCGACCAAAGTGGCGCACCGTCTCCTCAATGACTCGTTGAACTTGCTTCGGATCGCTCACGTCAGCAGGCAGAGCGACAGCGTCACTTCCCTGGCTCTGCAATTCCTCAGCGAGATGATTGAGTGCATCGGCAGATCGAGCTACCAGTGCTAATTTAGCACCAGCAGTGGCAAAGCGGCGTACTGTGGCTAAGCCGATACCAGCGGATGCTCCAGTAATAAGAACGACCTTATCACGAATTTCCATAATAAATGTTCCTTTCTTTGAGAGATTGGCCAAACCGTTTCTGGGAGGAAGCGGTCAAGCAGGTTCCTGAAATCGTTAACCGGTTAATTAAATGAGCAAAACAGATCGGCTTCAAGGTGCTCTGCTTGCGCTCGTCAAGGTGCTGGAGGGATGTCTTCAAGATTCTGATGCATGTGTTTGAGCAGGCGCATCAAAAATGCCCGTTCGACCTCAGAGAGACCGGCAAGCATTTGGTCCTCAAAATGGCTCATGGCCTGTGGGATGACCTGCTGAAGCGCCTGCCCTTTCATGGTCAGTTTCACAATGACCAATCGAGCGTCAGTGGGATGAGGATGTTTCTCCACGAATCCCTGGCGGGCCATCCGTTGAACGGTTCGGGTGATCGAAGGGGCTTCAACAGCCAGTCGTTCGGCTATTTCCCCGACCGTCAGACCATCGGGTGTCTCCCAGAGGAGTTCGAGGAGGTACTGCTGACCGGAGTGAACTCCAGAACGTTGAAGCTGTTGCCCCAAAGCCTCCTTGGATCTCCTTGAAAGATGCGCGAACACTTGTAGAAACGATTCTGTTTTCATCCTTCGTCGTCCAATCTTATTCGTTATATCGTTAACCGGTTAAGTAGATTAAACCATATCCGCTTACTCTTGTCAACTCTGCTTCAAGAGAGGCAGGAGGTCAGTCTCGACGAACTGGAACAAGCAGAACCAATTTTGAGGATCAAATTCCCTGAGAACGAGGATGCGAGAACCCGATACTGCAACGAGAATCTTGGGTCCTTGTCAAAGAATTCCTTATGACAATCTGAGGTAGTTGAAGCAGTCACCAAAGTGCTTTCGCGTGTTCTGTAAGCCTGGACAACTTTATGAAATTGACTCTTCGATGTCCGGTTACCCACTTTGTCATACGTGTAGGCAATGATTTTACCATCTATCAGTGTTTCCTGGGTCAACTGATTTAATGCATCGTATTGATACGAAATAGTCCCGTTGTTTGTCACAATACTCGTCCGTTTGCTATTTGCATCATACTTATACGAATAAGAATCGAGCAAGGACCCGGAAGCATTATAATTATTTACTGACTGTAACCGGTTAGCTGAGTCGTAGTCGTAAGCAGTGTAGGTCCCATTTGCCCGTGTAACAGCGGTGAATATAAGTTCAAATTCAGGCAGAACACATCTCTCAATTCATAACGGCCGCTTAAAGAACAGGAAGTTGAATGATCGTAAATCCAGTTAGCCACCCCTACTATTGGGGCTTAGAGTAAGAAAAAACGCCAATCAGTCACGATCTAAGGCTTAGCGTATATTTTCGTTAAAATGTTGGCGCGACCCCAATTAATACTTAAAATAAAGGTGATTACTGCTTCTAAAAAAATGCTTGCATACCCTATGGGGGTATGTTATATTTTACTTGTAAGGGGGTAAAACTAATGGAAATACATCAACATAATGAATCGCAAGAAGAAAATTGCCATACAGGCTCTGAAAGAAAAAGCCACCATTCTGATCAAACCAAAAGCAATTTGATTTCCAGACTCAATCGGATTGAAGGCCAAGTTCGCGGGGTTAAAGGGATGATCGAGAAGGATACGTATTGCGATGATGTACTTAATCAAATCGCTGCCATCCAGTCAGCTCTTAATAGTGTGGGCAAGCTGCTTCTTGAAAATCACATGAACAGCTGTGTCATTGAGCGAATTCAGGAAGGTGATTTTGAAGTTGTTAAAGAACTCATGACCACGATGAATAAATTGATTAAATAATCTAAAGGAGTGTTGGATATGCGAACTGTAACTCTGAAAGTTGAAGGAATGTCTTGTGGTCACTGCGTGAATTCAGTCGAAGTTGCGGTTAAAAACCTGGGTGCTTCCGGTAAAGTGGATCTTGGTGCGGGGTCCGTGGAGGTCGAATTCGATGATTCCAAAGTAACGCTAGCAGCAATTAAAGATGCGATAGAAGATCAAGGATACGATGTCGTTGTGTAAAATAATGGGCCGCCAGCTCCGCGGCTCTTTCGCATCACCTATTTTTTTTCACAAAAATATACCCCATATGGGTATATAGGTAAAGGGGTAATATCCATGGAAAAACCATTAGAGCAAGAACAAGAACAAACCGATTTTGAACTGGTCGGTATGACGTGTGCTGCTTGTGCCACTCGCATCGAAAAGGGACTCAGCAAGATGCCTGGGGTCAGTAAAGTCTCTGTCAATCTCGCCTTAGAGACGGCCCATGTCGAATTCAACGCGTCCCAAGTCTCGGTCAGCGATATGACAAAAAAAGTAGAACAACTCGGCTACAAAGCCTTCCAAAAAGTAGAGGAAGCAAATCCAATAGATTATAAACAAAAAGAGATTTCACACAAAAAAAGGCAGTTGTTGATATCCGCTGTTCTTTCTCTACCTCTACTTTGGGCGATGGTTGCTCACTTTTCGTTTACCTCATGGATTTATTTACCGGAATTTCTCATGAATCCTTGGATGCAGCTAGCATTTGCGACACCGGTTCAGTTCATCATCGGCCGACAATTTTATGTCGGGGCATACAAAGCTCTCCGCAATAAAAGTGCGAATATGGACGTGCTGGTTGCACTGGGAACATCCGCCGCGTATTTCTACAGCTTGTATTTAACGCTTGAATGGTCGGCAAATAAGCAAGCCCATCATGCTCCGGATATGTACTACGAAACAAGTGCGATTTTAATTACTTTGATTGTTCTAGGAAAGCTCTTTGAAGCACTGGCAAAAGGACGCACGTCGGAAGCGATCAAAAAACTGATGGGACTTCAAGCTAAAACCGCTCTTGTCATTCGGGACGGTACTGAAATTTCGATCCCGGTTGACCAAGTGATTATCGGCGATGTGCTGCTTGTAAAACCAGGTGAAAAGATCCCGGTAGACGGAGAAGTATTGGAAGGGAATTCGTCGGTAGATGAGTCCATGCTGACTGGCGAGAGTATACCTGTCGATAAAAAAGCTGGAGATAGCGTCATAGGAGCAACGGTTAATAAAAACGGCAGCCTAAAATTGAAAGCGGCGCGAGTCGGTAAGGAAACTGCTCTTGCCCAAATCATCAAAGTGGTGGAGCAAGCACAGGGCTCGAAAGCTCCGATCCAGCGAGTGGCCGACGTGATTTCCGGCATTTTTGTACCGATTGTTGTAGGTATCGCGATCGTCACGTTCTTGGTTTGGTTTGTATGGATTAATCCGGGCGAATTCGCAGCGGCACTTGAAAAGTCCATTGCGGTTCTTGTCATCGCATGCCCCTGTGCATTAGGACTGGCAACGCCGACCTCCATCATGGCAGGTTCGGGCAGGGCCGCCGAGTATGGGATCTTGTTTAAAGGCGGCGAGCATCTGGAATCAATGCAAAAGGTGCAAACCATCATCCTTGATAAAACCGGAACAGTCACAAAGGGCAAGCCGGAGCTCACAGATGTTCATATAGTAGGCATGGACGAAAATGAAGCTCTTCGCTTGATGGGATCCGCCGAGAAGCCATCCGAGCATCCACTCGCGGAAGCCATTGTCGCTGGCATTATCGCAAAAGGGATTACGCTTACGCACACGGAGCAGTTCGAAGCCATCCCTGGCTATGGCATTCGGGCCGTCGTGGAAGGAAAAGAAGTACTCGTCGGAACGCGTAAACTGCTTCTGATGGAAAATATCTCATTCAATGATGCGGCAGCTGCCATGAAACGTTTCGAATCCGAAGGCAAAACGGCGATGATGGCAGCCATTGATAAACAATACGTTGGCATGGTGGCTGTCGCGGATACGATTAAGGAATCGTCCAAAGAAGCGATCACGCGTTTTAAGCAGATGGGCCTCGAAGTGATCATGATGACCGGAGACAATCAACGTACCGCGGAAGCAATCGCCAAACAGGTAGGAATTGAGCGCGTGCTTGCCGAGGTGCTTCCAGAGGGTAAAGCCGAAGAAGTGAGGAAACTTCAAGAAAGTGGCCGTATCGTAGCGATGGTGGGGGATGGCATTAACGATGCACCAGCTCTTGCCACTGCAAATGTCGGCATTGCGATCGGCACAGGAACCGACATTGCCATGGAAGCAGCTGATGTCACGCTGATGCGTGGGGAACTTACAAGCATTGCTGAAGCCATATACATGAGCCGAAGAACAATGACGAATATCAAGCAAAATCTGTTTTGGGCCCTTGGATACAATACACTTGGTATTCCCATTGCAGCAGTAGGGCTTCTGGCTCCATGGGTTGCTGGAGCTGCTATGGCTCTTAGCTCCGTATCGGTTGTACTAAACGCGCTACGACTGCAGCGAATACGACTTGGGAGGTGAGATCTTGGGACTGGTAAAAATTGCGGTAACACCGGGTTTCGAAGTGGGTGGCAGCTTGTTTACATCAGAGCAGCTGGCTCAGATTGGATTGTACGCAGGTGAAAATGCCAAAATTGAACTCACCACGTTTAAGCAGTTGTATGTCGAGATGCAAGAAGAACGGATTGCGGAATTTACAAGGAAGTTAAAAGAGGTTGGTCTAGAAATTTATCCTGCTGGTTTTGTAACTAAAAGTTTAATCACCTGTAATTTTTGCAGAGGAGCCGAAGACGCGGGGCTTGAAATAGCTGAGAGGCTAAATCAAGCGATTGCAGGTATTGAAACACCATCACCGCTTAAAATTGGCTACGCTGGTTGTGCTCTAGGTACCAGCGAACCGCTGTTAAAGGATATCGGCGTTGTGAAAATGAAAGACAACTTTGATGTCTATATCGGCGGTGAGCCGAAATCCATAAAGCCGTCATTTGCGATGATGTTCGCTTCAGGCGTGCCGGCGGATAAACTAATCCCTGTTGTGTTAGGGCTCATCGACTATTTTAAGAATCACGGGAAAAAGAAAGAGAAATTTTCAAAATTTACTCAGCGAATAGCCATGGAAACACTGCGTGAAGCAAGCAACCTATAGAAAACGAACCAGATTTTTAGGAGGATTTCATTGTGAAAAAGATAGCTTTATTACTTATTATTACCGCCTTATTATTGGCGGCATGTGGGAAATCAGGCGGCGGAAGCTCACATGGTGACATGCCGGGAATGGATCACAGCAGAAGCCCACAAGCAGGACATGGTACAGATGCAAAACAAGGCAGCGACGTTCAAGCAAAGTTTGCTTTATCTATTGATTAAACCTCAACCTAACCAAGACACAACGGTAACGATCCAAATCCAAGACAAAAACGGCAAGGCAATCGAAAAATTTGATACGGTACATGAGAAGCAGCTTCATCTAATTGTGGTGAGCAAAGACCTGTCGTTTTTTAACCACATTCACCCAGATTACAAAGGCAAGGGCCAGTTCACCGTGACCACGCAGTTTCCGGCAGCCGGAGACTACAAAGTCATTGCTGATTTCACGCCATCCGGCATGACGGCGATGAACAAAAGCCAGTGGTTCACCGCTCTAGGTAGTGCTCCGGCAGCCAAACCGATCGAACCCGATGCATCCCTCACCAAAGTCGTCGACGGCAAAGAAGTGACCCTTTCGTTTGGTCATTTGATGGCCAATATGGAATTGAACCTCAATTTTAACATCAAAGATGCACAAACGAAGCAGCCTGTGACAGATCTTCAGCCTTACCTCGGTGCAGTAGGACACGTCGTCATTTTAAGCCAGGATGCCGAGAATTACCTGCATGTACATCCAACGGAAGAGAGGGCCAAAGGGCCTGACGCGAAATTTATGACCACTTTCCCGCAAAGTGGCGTATATAAGATCTGGGGTCAATTCCAGCAAAACGGTAAAGTATTCACCGTGCCTTTTACAGTAAAAGTGCCTTAATGGAGGAAAAATTATATTTCAAGAAATAATTCAAGATTTCTAGGAAGATATTCTATTCTGAAAAAAGGAATTTCCCCCTAAGATGTAAATAAGCGCTCGGAACGGCAAACCTTAGTCAGTGCTTCAGACTAAGGTTGTTTCTTTGTGCGCTAAATCTGATCCGGAACAACCCGGGTGATCTCGGAGAGGTGCTGTCTTGTGTCCAAATATCTTCGCAAAATGCTGATGCTGAACGTCATGAGCTCCATGATTTCAATCTATATCGGCATATTCGTAAACTTGTATATATGGGAGAAAAACCATAAAGTTGCCGAAGTCGCATTTTACAACCTGGTGATGTTCGTCTGCTGGGGACTTGCTTTCTATATTGGCGCAAAGCTGCTGACGCGTTTCACCATCCGGCTGCCGCTCTGCCTGTCTGCCATTAGCGGAGGAGCGGCCTTTACTTATTTGATGACGGTCCAGCTGGAAAATCGCTATCTGTGGATCGTGCTGCTCGGCATCCCAGTCGGTCTTATGTTCGGGCTGTTCCAATCGATTCAAAATCTCGGCATCTCGCTGAACGGCAAAGAGGGTGAGTTCAGCGCCTACTTTGCGGCAGTAAACGTCATTTCACAAGCGCTCTCGATTGCGGTGCCGTTTATTGCGGCGAAAGCGATTGATTGGTTCGGCTATGGCAGCACATTCGTGCTTATGCTCTTGTTCCTGCTTGCGCTGCTTGTCTACTCATTCTTCATGCCGAAAATCTCACTAGTCTCAGCAATGAAGGAGCTGCGGCAGGAGCCAGTTCTCCCACCCATGCTCAGCTTTCGGCTCGGGTTCTCGTTTAGCGGCGCCGGTTGGATGCTTCTTTCATTGCTCGCAGCGGGCATTTTCATGCAGTTCCAGAACTTGTTCACGCTACTTTTTACGTTCTCTGTGACGCAAAACAAGCTG
The DNA here is from genome assembly GCF_900104695.1 of Paenibacillus sp. GP183. Classification (NCBI taxonomy): domain Bacteria; kingdom Bacillati; phylum Bacillota; class Bacilli; order Caryophanales; family Paenibacillaceae; genus Paenibacillus; species Paenibacillus sp. GP183. The sequence continues at coordinate 784,854 of NZ_FNSW01000001.1, read as the reverse complement.
CACATTGCTATGCTTAACCTGTTGTATACGATGTCCGCCTTGCTCGGCTTGTGGCTATATCGACGCTTCAAAATTAATGAAGACTATTGGCTATGGATCGGTACAGCGCTGCTTGCCTTAGGATTTCTCATCGCCATCATCCCGGTCCCGTTGACGATGGTGTTCTCCAATGTTCTGACGTCCGTCGGCATGTTTTATTTCGGCACGGTATGGAATTCGCAGCAGTTCCGCGCCATCCAGCATTTCAAGAAAGCAGAGCAGGCGTCCTTCCTCGTCTGGCGGGAAATTACACTCGTTGCCACCCGCTGCGTTATGCTGAGCATGACGTTTGTCCTGAAGGATTTACGCGGTGCCTGGTTTCTGTTCCTGATTGCCGTCACCGTCGGCTGCCTGCTGTCAATCCCGCTGTTTCAACGGCTCGCGATTCGAAGCGGTCAAATAAAAATGAATACGTTTTGATGTTGTTAGGAATACAAAGAGACATGGTCAAAATTTACAATTACTTTACAATATCATGTTATAAAGAAAATTATTCTTTTGTACAATGTAGGAGTTAATCTATTAAATGAAGGAGACGTTAAACTATGAAAATTTCCTTAACGATTAGAAAGAAAGGTCTGGTTTCGGTATTATCAGGATTAATTTGGCTTTCTGTTCCGCTTACCATTTTTGCTCATGACGGTTCTGCCCCAGGTGCAAGTCCTGTAAAGTCCGAATTTGTAGGACCGACTTTTGAAAAATCCCAACATGCGTTATCACAAACCAGCTTTACGATCATTCATGACACACATTTTCACGGGAACTTTGGAAATCCGAAAGAGCCCAATAATATTGCCAATTATTTTGGTATCGCGAACAAAATCAAGGCGGATAAGCCAAATTCTTTGTTCATTGGTAACGGCGATGATCTTGGCACATCTGTTATTTCTTCCACTTTTCAAGGACAACCCATCGTAGATGCTTTTAATGCAGGCAAGCTCGATGTGGATACGTTTGGCAACCATGACTTTGACATGGGACCGGACCAGCTGTCCAAATTGGTGAAAGCAAGTAAATTTACTTGGGTCAGCGCAAACGCCGTAGACAAAAGAACGGGAGATGTTTTTGCAAAGGAATCTGGAGCACAAAGATTTATTATTAAAGAAGTAAATGGAGTCAAAATAGGGATCACCGGACTCATTAACGAGGAAGCACCACAAATTACTTCTATGGGACCAAACGCTGTCGTATTAAATCCTGTTGAAGCGATGAAAAAGATTATCCCTGAAATGAAGACAGCAGGCGCACAATTTATCATCGTGACTTCGCATCTCACGAGCCCTGATGCTCGAATCGTCGCAGAAAAAGTGGATGGAATCGATCTGATTGTTGGAGACCATGCCGCTTTTGCCTATGACAGCCCGGAAAAAATTCATAACACTCTGCTTTGGTTCATTGGAGACGAATTTACATACCTTGGTGAAATTAATTTTAACTTTCAAAATGGCAAAGTGGCTGATTTTAATTATCATCGTTACGCACTAAAAACAGATGTGGTTAAGGAAGGCTATCAGCCGGATCCGAACGTCAAAGCTGTAATGGACAGCTACAATTCAAAGCTGAGCAAAGAGCTTGAAGTGCAAATCGGTTCCACACAAACCGAACTGGATGTCATGAAATCAACCCAAAGAAAAAAGGAAACGGCTATCGGTAACCTGGTAGCAGACGCAATGAAAGATTATACGAAGGCAGACATAGCGCTCATTAATGGCGGGGGCATACGTGCAGAACGTATTTTCCCGGTAGGTCCGCTAACCAAGAGGGACATCCTGGACGCTATGCCTTTCACGAACTATGTTGAAAAGCTGGAGATAACGGGAGATCAGCTTTATCAAGCGCTCGAAAATGGCGTTAGCCAAATCGAAAGCGGTGCCGGGCGGTTCCCGCAGGTGAGCGGTATTCAGTTTGTGTATAACCCCAAACTGACTCCTGGGGCTCGTATAATTGACGTTAAAGTCAATGGAAAGGCAATTGATCGTAAAGCTCGTTACACGATTTCGGTCGTTGATTTTGTCGCAGAGGGCGGAGACGGTTACGATGTCTTGAAGGGGTCCAAGGTACTGCTGGACAAAAATGCCGGTCCAGTATTGTCAAAAGTAGTTGGGGATTACATTCAGCAAAAAGGAACTGTGGCTCCTAAAATCGAAGGCCGAATTCAAGATTCTTCAGATACTCCGTCCAATCTTTACTCGGATTTAAACGGGCAACCGTTTGAAGCCGTTTTAGCTGAAATGGACTTGCAAAACAAAGCCATATTAAGCGCCGCTCAAGGTACAAACCAATTTCAACCGGAAAAAGAAATTTCATTAGGTGACTTCATCCAAGTCCTTCGTAAAGCTCTAAATTTCAATTCATTTGATCTCAAGGAAGCTGACCCGTCAGATCCAAACGTAAAATTAACTCGAGAGCAAATGACTGTTCTGCTGTCCAAAGCAATGAAGGTAATTAATAAACAACCATCGGTGAACAGTGATATTTTGAAATCGTTGGATTCCTTTGCTGATAAAGAAAAGCTGAATGTTAATACAAAGAGCGATTGGGCGATTGTAGCTTACACAGGGATTATTCGCGGTAAGGCAGACTCAAAAGGCACTGCCTATCTTGCGGCAGGAGATGTTGTAACGCGGGCCCAAACTGCGATTGTTATCGAGCGACTATTACAACTTAAATGAAATTAATTCTCGCCCCGAATCACTGATTCGGGGCTTTTTTCTGTCTTTATGATTACATATTTACGGATCTTTCGAACTCTGAAAAAACGAAAGCATTGGGACAGTTTAATCATGGTTAGCAGGCATTTTTTAAATCCAATGGAATAAAGTGTGATATGAAATCGAAACCGAGAGGAAGAGATGATTATGACTTATTTCATATATCCGTATATCGGTTGGAAGCAGCAAAGTACCAACATCCCTGTCGTCTTTCCGCCGCAGCATCAAAATAGGCATCCAGGGTTTGAATATTTGATGAATCCTCGTCCGTTATCAGATAATCCTGCCTATACAGGCAGCGGGAAGTTGAAAAATAAAGTGGCGATTATTACAGGGGGGGATAGCGGGATTGGACGGGCGGTCGCTATAGCTTTTGCCAAGGAAGGTGCGGATCTGGTTATTGCCTATCTCGATGAACACCAGGATGCGGCAGAAACGAGGCAAATCATTAACAATCTCGGGCGTCAATGTGTGCCCATTGCTGGAGATTTAAGACAGGAGGAAAACTGCCATGCTGTTGTGCAAACAGCGATAAAAAACTATGGACGATTCGATATTCTAGTTAACAATCACGGTGTACAGTTTCATCAAAGAAGCATTATGGATATTACCAGAGAGCAGCTGATGAATACGTTCCAAACCAATATTATTTCGTTTTTTGATATGACGAAAGCCGCTTTGCCCCATCTTCGCGCAGGTAGCTCCATCATTAATACGACCTCAGATACCGCCTTTTCAGGAATGGGCTTCATGATTGATTATACGGCCTCCAAAGGAGCCATTGTTTCCTTTACCCGCTCTTTATCCCTCTCGCTTGCCGATCAAGGCATTCGAGTTAACGCGGTAGCCCCAGGACCGATTTGGACGCCTTTAATCCCATCTGCGTTTACGGCAGAAGAAGTGACAACATTTGGAACGGAGGTTCCATTGAGGCGCCCGGGGCAACCGTTTGAGTTGGCTCCTGCTTATGTACTGCTGGCTTCGGACGATGCTTCATACATATCGGGGCAAATTATTTTCGTAAATGGAGGCTCGATCGCTACCTGATCTAGCTTTAGCATAAAGATATTTATGTCTCACTAAAGTCGCTTAAATCGCGACTTTTTTTATTGCCTGATTGAATAAAGACCAAATTATTAGTAGCATTTAATCATATATTATAATAATATATATTTATTAAATATATATATGGAGTGATGAATGTGGCTAAAGTTATTCCTGGAAGATTTGCGGCACGCATGGACGGTTCCTTTGTCGTTTTTATTATTGGGATGAGGGTGAATCGACTTTTTGCTTTTCAAAAATGGGTTCCCGTTGTCAAGGCAATGGGGCCAATGATCAATGAACTGTACAATAACCCTGAAACTGGATTTCTAAGCACAGAGTTTTTCTTCAATTGGCGAGGAATTACGCTGGTTCAATATTGGAAATCCTACGAGCATCTGGAGAAATATTCACGAGGAGGAATTCATTTAACAGCTTGGAAAAAATTCAATCAATCGATCGGCACGGAAGGAACAGTGGGCATTTATCACGAATCATATATAATCGAAAGCGGTAAATATGAATCTATTTATGGGAATATGCCAAAGTTTGGTTTAGCCAAAGCAGGAGAGCATGTATCGGCAACCGGCAAAATGGAAACAGCAAGAAAACGACTAGGCGGAGATAATGTGCCTGCTGTTCCAACCCCTGATAACCCGCAATCCAATTAGAATATAGGTGAGTGAAAAATGGCAAATGAGAACACCACAAACGCTATTTTGGGAATATTGAGCTTAGGACCCCATTCTGGCTATGATATTAAGAAACTTATGGAACAGAGTACAGGGTATTTTTGGAGTGAAAATTACGGTCAGATTTATCCTGCCTTAAATCAATTGTTGAAAACGAACGATGTGACCATGCAGGTCATTGAACAGGAAGGAAAACCTGACCGTAAAGTATATTCGATTAATGAGAAAGGCAGACAAACTTTAATAGATTGGCTTTCTGGGCCAATAGGACAATATCCGATAGAACAAAAAAATGAATTGCTGCTGAAATTGTTTTTTGGGTTAAACGTACCGGGAGAAGTGAATATCCTGCATATTGAAAAGTTTTTGGAGAAATTAAAAACACTATTGTCAGTCTATCTGGATGTTCAAAAAAACATACTTGACTGCGAGCCTCAGGATGAAAACAGCAAATATTGGTTAATAACACTTAATTATGGATTATTGCAAGTTCGCGCAAACATACAGTGGTGTGAGGAAACGTTAATTCAGCTGAAATAAATTTAGGATATGGGGAACTGTTATACACTACAATTAGGAGGCGAATCAAGTGAACCATAAATCCAATGAAATACCGCATATGTTTTTTGGCGACCAGCAATCTTTCGAGAATTGGCTTGAGAACAATCATGACACTTCACTGAGAATCCGGTTGCAAATCGCGAAAAAAAATTCCGGCGTGGTTTCTGTATCCTATGATGAAGCTCTCGAAAGCGCATTGTGTTATGGATGGGTAGACAGCCAAAAGGAAAAGTTTGATGATAAAATGTGGGTTCAACGATTTGGTCCGCGTGGGGCAAAGAGCATATGGTCAAAAATTAATAAAGAAAAAGCTGAGCTGCTTATCAAAAATGGAAGAATGAAGCCCTCTGGATTCAAAGTGATTGAAGCTGCCAAACAGAACGGATTATGGGATAAGGCCTATGAATCGCAAAGTAACGCCTCTATGCCAGAAGATTTCGCAATTGAACTGGAGCGTAATGTAAAGGAGAAGGCATTCTATGATAAGTTGGATAGACAAAATAAATATGCAATCCTGTTCAGAATCCATAATGTCAAGAAGCAAGAAACACGGGCAAAACGAATTCAACAGTTTGTATTGATGCTTGAGAAGGGCGAAAAAATTTATCCTTAATCCATCAAAGAACGGGAAACGATACACGGAAACACGATTAGAATTTGGAAAACGGCTTTGTTCGCTAACACGGCGAATAGAGCCGTTTTTTTGTTATTTCTTCAGCGAATTTTCAGCATTCCTTCAGTCAACGCTCAGTTGGCATTAATGCCCGATTAATTAAAAGCCTTTATTGTATTGAGAATGGAGGTCGAGTAAACAAATGGAGAACAAAATCGATTATAAACTTGCGTATAAAAATATAGGATTGCTTTTGATCCTTATCATCACAGTTTTATTGAGTATTTATTCTATATGGCATTATCAAGGCAGCAGTACTACATCCATGGCAAACCAGAGGCCGCAGCAAGGGTTCAGGCAAGATAATAACTTCAATGACACGAATCCAGCACCTCCCGGAAATAACGTTCCTTCCCAAAATTCAAAACGCGGCAGGGCATCTCCTGGAGGGAAATATGAATCCGCCGAATAGCAATTCGGACGGTAATCCGAAAGGTAAATCGAATGGGAATATGGTTAGAGGCTCGGCAAATTCAGAAACAAAATACGCAACGTCTCTTTCTGTATATGGTTTGCTGTTTTTCGGGCTATTGGCCGGTTCATACTATCTGATTTCCCGAAAAAACCTTAAAATCAGGCACGTTGATAAAAAGATAATCGTATTTACCCTATTGGGAACAGGACTTTTCTTGAGAGTTGCTGCCGCTCCATGGATCGGCGGGTTTCCAACGGACATCAGACTCTTTAGTAGTTGGGCAACTTCAGCGGCCCAAAATCTTGGCGGATTTTATACCCACGGTTTCAGCGATTACCCGCCTTTTTATATCTACGTTTTATTTTTAGTAGGAAAATTGGCTTCCTTGCCCGCATTGAGCTCTTATTTTACTTTGCTTATCAAATTGCCTTCCATATTAGCGGATATTGCAACCGCGTATTTCATCTACAGGTTGGCGGTCAAGTATCTCTCTCTAGAATGGAGCCTAATGATATCCGCGGCATATATCTTTAATCCGGCCGTTTTCATTAATTCCACGTTCTGGGGACAGGTGGATTCATTCTTTGCAATGATCGTTGTCTTAGCGGTACTCCTATTAACGGAGAAAAAGGTAAGCTTGTCAGCCGCATTGTTTACGGCAGCCGTGCTCATGAAACCACAAGGGATCATTTTCCTGCCGGTGTTGTTCTTCGAGCTGGTACGGCTGAAAAGTGTAAAACGTTTTTTGACGGCGGCTGTTACTATGTTAGGCACTGCGCTTGTCATCATTTTGCCCTTTTCATATAATCAACAACCGCTTTGGATCATTAAGCTTTTTTCCAAAACGTTAGGAGAATATCCTTATGCCTCTGTCAATGCGTTCAATTTCTTCAGCCTTCTAAGAGCGAATTATAAGCAGGCTTCGTCTACGCTGTTTATATTCAGCTATCATACATGGGGCATGATTTTTATCGTCTTGGTTACCGCTCTTTCATTCTTTATTTATATCAAGGGACGAAATGCGACATATGCCTCCGCTGCAGCGCTGCTCCAGATTGCCGGCGTATTTACGTTCTCTAGCAGCATGCACGAGAGATACTTGTTTCCGGCCGCTGCATTGGCTCTAATCTCTTGTATCTTACTCAGGGATAAAAGACTGCTATGGTTATCGGCAGGATACAGCGCCACTATTTTTATCAATACGTATACGATTTACTATGGATCTCCAAATGGAGGCGTCCCTTATAATTTTCCATTGTTCATCACTTCGCTTCTTAACGTAGTTTTCTTTTTTTATCTTGTTAAAGTTGTATGGGACATTACCGTAAGAAACAAAACATTTAATCTATCAACACTCAGCAAACATTCAGCGGTCGCTCAGAAGCAGTTAAGCAACGTATGACAATATGAGATATATCAAACGAACCTGCAAACTAGTGGCAAAGAAAGGGTTCGAAATACAACCAGAATAAATGAAGGAGTGGTTATTAAAATGAACTTAGCAAAAAAAATCCGAGCGGATATTCCATTGATACTGATCGTACTGCTCGCGGCATTTTTGAATGGGTACAATATTTGGACAGATAAGTATGTCAATACGTATTACACTACCGCGGTTGCAAGCATGCTGGAAAATTTCCATAATTTTTTCTTTGCTTCCCTTGACTCCGCAGGCTCTGTCACGATAGATAAAACGCCCCTCACTTTCTGGATACAAACGATCAGCGCCTATATTTTCGGTCTGCATGGCTGGAGTGTGATCCTGCCGCAAGCGTTGGCAGGTGTAGGCTGCGTGCTGCTCTTGTATCGAATGGTGAAGCCCACCTTCGGTTTGGCGGCAGCCAGAATCAGCGCGCTCGCGATGGCATGTACCCCTGTTGCAGCGGCTGTTAGCCGAACGAACAATATCGACAGCATGCTCGTATTCACACTGTTAGTCGCAGCCTCACTCTTATACAGAGGCATCAAGCGAAGCAGCTCATGGAGTTTGCTGGGCGCTTTCGCAGTGGTCGGATTGGCGTTCAATATGAAAATGATACAAGCTTACATGGTGCTTCCGGCCTTGTATCTCCTCTATCTCTTGGCTGTAAAAATGGGTTGGAAAAAGAAAATCGGCGTTCTTGCTGGAGCCACGGCGATCATGTTGGTCATATCCTTGTCGTGGGCCATCATCGTGGATTCCATTCCGGCGAGTGCGCGTCCATATATCGGAAGCAGTAACACCAACTCGGTATTGGAGCTTGCCCTGGGCTATAACGGGATTTCCCGTTTAACAGGCGATCGAAGCGGGGGCAATGCAGGAGGCACGCCAAGCCAGAGCGATGGTACGAAGAATTTAAGCGGAAACGGTGCAGCTGGAGCGAACGGAAATGGCGGCTCTGCGGTTCAGAACGGCAATCAAGCTCCAGGCGGAAAGGGTGGTTCTGGCGGTCAGGGCGGAAACGGCGGTTCTGGCGGTCCAGGAGGCAACGGCGGACCAAATGGAAATTTCAGTCAGGGCGGAAACGGTGGTTCTGGCGGTCCAGGAGGCAGCGGCGGACCAAATGGAAAATTCGGTCAGGGCGGAAACGGCGGTACTGGTAGTCCAGGAGGTCAAGGCGGAAACGGTGGACCGGGTGGCCCAGGTGGCCCAGGTGGCCCAGGAGGCAACTCGTTCGGCACTGGACAGAAAGGTCCGCTCCGTTTGTTCCAATCTGGCTTGTCAGGTCAAGCCAGCTGGCTCATTCCGTTCGCGGCGATCGGCTCTGTCTTATTGCTAGCGGGTTTGCGAAGAAGGAACCTTACCCAAAAGCATAAGGAAACGCTATTCTGGCTCGCATGGCTGATCCCAGGAATGATTTTCTTCAGTATGGCCGGCTTCTTCCATCAATATTACCTGATTATGCTTGCTCCTCCGGTCGCGGCGCTTGTCGGTGCGGGCTGGTCCGAGCTTTGGGATAGCTACCGTAACCGGTCGGGATGGAAATCTTGGCTGCTGCCGGCTGCAGTAGCGCTCACTGTGCCTCTACAATGGTATATTATTCATCCTTTTGACAGCAAAATCGGCAGTGGTTGGTCGATCGGGATTGCGGGAGCAGGTGTGATTTTAACGATTCTGCTAGTTATGTTGAAGCTGAAGCCAAGTAATTTGAAAATCTCCCGTTTCACGGCGATAGCCGGATTGCTGGTGCTGTTTATCGGACCGCTGTATTGGGCGGCGACGCCGATCACTTACGGCATAAACAGTCAGACGCCCATAGCCGGTCCAGGAACAAGCAAAGGCTTTGGGGGCATGAACCCAGGGGGCAATGGTCCTGGCGGTATAAAACAAAGGGGTACGAACCCAGGGGGTAATAGTCTTGTCGATATGAACCAAGGCGGTACGAATCAAGACGCTATGCGCCAAAACGGCGTGCCCGGCATGGACAACAATCAAAGCGGTGTAGACGAAAAATTGTTGGCTTATTTAGAAACGAATAACACGGGAGAAAAGTATTTGTTTGCCGCGATGAACTACAAAACGGCGGCTCCTTACATGATCGACGCGAGAGCATCGGTCGTTATCTTGCAAGGTTTCAAGGCCTCGGACCCGGTCTATACAGCAGCTAAATTAGAAGCTATGGTGGCCAAAGGCGAAGTGAAATATTTCGTTATCGGCGGAGGTGGCGGAGGCATGGCAGGCGACAGCAATTCCGAACTGACGCAATGGATTTCCCAGCACGGAACGATAGTCCCGCCCGCGAATTGGCAGTCAACGAGCAGTGGTAACGGCAATGCCGGATCCATAGATGGCGGGGGCAATATGACCCTCTATGAAGTGAAGTTATGATAAAGGAGAGATTACCAATGAGAGTTAAAGTGCGCTATTCCATTATCATTCCGATGTATAACGAAGAAGCCGTTATCCAGGAAACATACAGACGGCTGAAGCAAGTTATGAATGCAACGGGAGAATCCTATGAGCTTCTCTTTGTCAACGACGGAAGCCAAGATCGATGCGCTGCAATGATCAAGGAATACGGCAACTGGGACGAGACTGTTAAGTTAATCGATTTTTCCCGCAACTTTGGACACCAAATCGCGATAACGGCCGGTATGGACTATTCGGCAGGCGATGCGGTCATCATTATTGATGCTGACCTGCAGGATCCTCCGGAACTCATTTTGCAGATGATCGATAAATGGAAGCAAGGCTATGAGGTTGTTTACGCCAAAAGGGTAAAGCGCCAAGGAGAAACGTGGTTCAAGAAATGGTCTGCAAGCCTTTTTTACCGGGTGCTGCGCGCATCAACCGAGATTGACATTCCCGTTGATACTGGCGATTTTCGCTTGATGGACCGTAAGGTTTGCGATGAGATGAAACGCCTGAACGAAAACAATCGTTTTGTTCGAGGACTCGTAAGCTGGGTTGGATTCCGTCAAACTGCCATTGAGTACGAACGCCACGAACGGCTTGCGGGCGAAACGAAATATCCGCTTAAACGAATGCTCAAGCTTTGTCTGGACGGCATCACTTCATTTTCCTACAAACCGCTTAAGCTGGCGGGATACGCGGGAGGAATTTTATCCGGCGCGGGGTTTCTGTACCTGATTTATGTGCTGTATCTCGCTCTTTTTACAGATGCTACCAACAAAGGCTGGCCGTCTCTCATAGGGATCATGCTGATCTTTAACGGATTTGTTCTGGCTATGCTGGGTATTCTTGGCGAATATGTCGGACGGATTTATGATGAGACCAAAGGGCGGCCGCTCTACATTGTGCGGGAATGCCACGGCTTGACGAAAGGAGAACTGACGGTAAAAAAGCGGGTAATCGATTATGAATAACCGAATGGCTGCGATGCTCAAATTCGGGGTTGTAGGCCTGCTCAATACGGGAGTCGATTTTGCGGTTTTTACCGTCCTTACCCTGTGGGATGTGCCTTTGCTGATCGCGCAATGCATATCCTACGCCTACGGGGTATTGAACAGTTTTATCTTGAACCGTACTTGGACGTTTCAACACCGCGGCCAATATACTGGGCAATTGATCAAGTTTATCGCTGTATATTTGCTCATGATGCTGATCACGTACGGCTTGCTGGTCTTGTTTAACCGGTATGTAGGATGGTCTATGCTTTTCAGTAAACTTATCGCAACAGGAATGAGCTTAATCGTAAATTTTGCAGGCAGCCGTTTATGGGTGTTTCGAGAGACTAACCAGATGAAGAGGAGTGAATTATCATGAAAATAAGAAAAGCAGTAATCCCTGCAGCAGGACTAGGCACGAGATTTTTACCGGCGACCAAAGCCCAACCTAAGGAAATGCTGCCTATCGTTGACAAACCGGCGATTCAATATATTGTAGAAGAAGCGGTTCTATCCGGCATTGAAAGCATCATTATTGTCACCGGAAGAAATAAAAAGTCGATTGAAGACCACTTTGACAAATCCGTGGAATTAGAACAGACCCTTCTCGAAAAAGGAAAGCTGGACATGCTGCAAGAAATCCGGAGCATTCACGACATGGCCAAAATTCATTTTATCCGCCAAAAGGAACCGCTCGGTTTGGGCCATGCCATTCTTTGCGCTGAACAATTTATCGGCGATGAGCCGTTTGCCGTTCTGCTGGGAGATGATATCATGGTGTCTGATCCACCCGCCTTGCAGCAAATGATCCAACTCTTTGATACCTGTCAACAGCCAGTCGTAGGTGTTCAGCATGTACCTTTGTCGGAAGTGGGCAAATATGGAATCATTTCGGCTTCAGGTCAGCAGAATCGGATCTATACGGTGCAGGATTTAATCGAAAAACCCGCTCCTCACCAAGCCCCATCCAATATGGCGATTATGGGTAGATATATTTTGAACCCTTCGATATTTGAGATCTTGCAAACAATTGAAAGAGGAGCGGGCAATGAGTATCAGCTCACCGACGCTTTGCGCGAAGCTTGCCATCGAGATGGATTGCTCGCACTGGAACTGAAGGGAAGCCGCTACGATATCGGAGATAAATTCGGGTACATGAAAGCAATCGTTGAAATGGGATTGCGGCGGGAGGAGCTAAGGCCGCAGTTGATGGATTATCTGCATCAAATTTTCATGGAGCAAACGAGCGAGAAGCACCCAAAAAAATCTGCAGTATGAGAACAGGCTGTTACTTCAAAAAACCCGACCGCAAGAGGTCGGGTTTTTGTGTGCGCGAAATAGGCATTTGCTTGAACTAAAGGTGGAGGATCTATTGGGATGTGCTAGTCGATGCTTTCGATCCAATTTCGATATCAATCTCAAACGGTTGGAAGATCACCGCAGTATCGGTAAGGGATCAGGTAACTATTACATATGATGATAATAAGTTATAGATCAATTCATCTTTGGATCAGCATTCGATAAATATAAATTGTAAATACTAACATTGTACCTATCTAAAAGCAGAAGGAGGTTTTGTATGAAATCCGATGATCTTGAATCGGCTGAACCTTCAGATCTAAATGAGGGTCAAGAAGTGGCGGGCGCGGAAGAGGAAGAAGCTGCAGAAGAGGAAAACGATGTAATTCATGTAGAATGGGCTGGATATATCTGATTTTTCTGTGGTTGATATTGATTTTTGCCGGCGCCTATAGCCGGTTTTTATTATGGGAAAATATGAGGCTAGATACTTAATGAGATTAAATATGTTGTACAACACAAAAAAAGAGCAGTAGAATCTATTTGATTGCTGTTTGGTGGGGGTTAAACTTGGAGTAACTTATAGCAAAACTAATCTAAAGGAGATTGCTCGGTATGCAAATAAGTACCAATGGCATTTTGGAAGGCAAAACCATTCACCTTGTTCCGATGGAGGATAGTCATAAACCAGAGTTATCTAATGTATTGATTTCCCCTGAAATATGGGAATATACATGGAGAACAATTAATACATCCGAAGAAATAGATCATCTGTTAACTAATGCGTTAGAAAATAAAAGCAAAGATTCTCAAATTCCTTTTACGATTGTGGAACGAGCTTCTGGAAAGATTATTGGAACAACTCGTATTGGTGATATAGATTTGAACAATATGAATGTCGAAATAGGATGGACATGGTTATCACCCGTTTTTTGGAGAACAAGTGTAAATACAGAATGTAAGTATCTTCTGCTTCAATATTGTTTTGAGGATCTGAAAGTTATCCGCGTACAGTTTTCTATTAGCGGCCAAAATTTAAGATCGCAAAGAGCTGTTGAACGAATAGGGGCCAAAAAAGAAGGAGTCTTTCGCAAGCACAGAATAAAACCGGACGGTACCATTCATGACAATATATTTTATAGCATTATTGATACAGAATGGCCAAATGTAAAAGAAAATCTTCACTACTTATTAGATAGTAAATACTCATAAATTTATTGAAATTAAAAAATGGGTATGATAAGATTACTTTTATTTAAAGATTGGAGTTGAAAAGGATAATGTATTTTTCTTGCTAATTACATAAAATAATAAAACAATAAAAGCGGTTTTTTTCGCATGTTTTATTCTTTATATGCAAGAAAATTACTAAATCTTTTCACTCAAACAATATATCCTTATCTTGCTCCATAGTGGGTTGGATTAACTGTATTTATTTGAGCTACAAGAAAGTAATTTTCTTGTAGCTTTATATTTATCATGCAGGAGGATAATTTAATGTCATTAATCAATGTTACAAACCTGACGTTTGCCTATGATGGCAGTTACGATAACATATTTGAAAGCGTGAATTTTCAATTGGATACCGATTGGAAATTAGGATTTACGGGAAGAAACGGTAGAGGTAAGACTACATTTCTGAGCTTGCTCCATGGTAATTATGAATACAGCGGAAATATTTCCGCTAATGTCAGTTTTGAATATTTCCCTTACCATGTCGAATACAAGGAAAATAATACCATTGATGTGATCAACGCCATTTATCCGGACTATCATCACTGGGAATTAATGCGTGAACTTTCATTGCTAAAGGTTTCTGAAGATGTTTTATATCGGCCCTTTGAGTCATTGTCGAGCGGAGAGCAAACGAAAGTGCTGCTCGCTGCATTATTTCTTAAGGAAAATAGCTTTTTATTAATAGATGAACCAACCAATCATCTGGACATGAATGCAAGAAAACTGGTCAGTGATTATCTTAATTCCAAAAGTGGATTTATTCTGGTTTCTCACGACAGATCATTTCTTGATAACTGCGTAGATCACATCCTTTCCATCAATAAGACCAACATAGAAGTACAAAAAGGCAATTTCTCCGATTGGTGGGAAAATAAAAAGCGACAAGATGACTTTGAGCTTACAGAGAATGAAAAGCTAAGAAAAGACATTAAACGCTTGTCGGATTCTGCAAAACGTACGAGTAGCTGGTCAGATGAAGTGGAAAAAACTAAAAACGGTACAAGAAATTCCGGTTCCAGGGTAGATAAAGGGTATATTGGCCACAAGGCTGCTAAAATGATGAAACGTTCTAAATCAATTGAGCATAGACAACAAGCAGCTATTGATGAAAGGTCTAAGCTCCTTAATAATATTGAAAGCTCAGACAGCTTAAAGATCAAACAACTTGCTTATCATAAAAGCCAACTAGCTGAACTTGACAAAGTTTCGATTTATTACGGGGAGAAGATGGTTTGCACAGATATAAGTTTTACTATTGAGCAAGGTGATCGAATTGCGCTTAAAGGTAAAAACGGCTCCGGAAAATCAAGTATTATCAAACTTATTTGCGGCGAGAATATAAACTATACAGGCACTTTCAGAAGGGGAAGTCAGCTTAAAATATCCTCTGTTTCACAGGACACCTCACACTTGCAGGGCAATTTAACGGACTACGCTATAAGCAACGGAATTGATGAGAGCCTTTTTAAATCTATTTTAAGAAAGCTTGATTTTTCAAGAGTTCAATTTGAAAAGGATATTTCAGCTTTTAGCGGCGGTCAAAAGAAGAAAGTGCTGATTGCAAAAAGTCTGTGTGAGAAGGTTCATTTGCAAATTTGGGATGAACCGCTTAATTTTATTGATGTTATTTCTCGCATGCAAATTGAAGAGTTACTGCTTGAATACTCACCAACCATTCTTTTTGTAGAGCATGACCATGAATTTTGCAAAAATATTGCTACAAAGATCATTGAACTCTAATGTTATTTCAATTAGAAGATCATCAGTAGCAGTTATGAACAGACCGCTGAAGGCGGTCTGTTTTGTCATGTAGTAGTTCATTTCCCACGATCGGTACAAATACAGCACAATAAGAGATATATCTGTGTTTTCAAATATTGTGATCACCGCAATGCTCTGATAAGATACTACCAAACAATAGTTACGAAAGGGTGGAAGGTATGCCATTTTTATCATTAACAAGTTGGAGCTTACATCGGAATCTAGGGCCATTGCATTGGACCCGCTGGGATAAAAAAACACGTACTCAAATAACAGATACCCAAGAAGAACCTGAACTCATCTCTCTCCTGGAATTACCGGCGGTTCTTGCAAAGAAAGGGTTTAAATCACTGGAAGTGTGTCATTTTCATTTTCCGGATACAAGTGAAGCTTATTTGCAAGGATTGAAACACTCATTCATGGAAGCAGGCCTCCGGTTTTACACACTGCTGATTGAATACGGTGATATTTCCAGTTCGGATGAGTTCCGCAGACAATCGGACATCGTGTGGATCAAAGGATGGATCGATATTGCTGCACGATCAGGAGCTGAAAGAGTGCGCGTGATAGCCGGTTATGCGGACCCAACGGATCAAGAAGCCTTGAAGAGATCAGTTAATGCGTTTCGGGAACTAAGTCATTATGCTGCAGCGAAAGGAGTACGCGTTGTTACAGAAAACTTTCACTCATTAACATCAATCGCGGATAATTGCCTTGCTTTATTAGAAGGATGCGGGGAGTTCCTTGGGCTAACCTCGGATTATGGCAATTTCAAAGGACCAGAGAAATATGGTGAACTTACCAAAACGATTCCACGCAGTGAGTCGATCCATGCAAAAGCACAAACGAATGCGGATGGATATCCGGATGAAGCTGAGTTTATTCGCTGTATGGAAATTGCCAAGCAAGCTGGCTATGAAGGTCCTATAACTCTTGTTTTTGACGGATCTGGCGATATGTGGGAAGGCATTGAGCGCGTAAGAAAGCTTGCAGCACCTTATTTAAAATAAAATCAAATTGTAGCCTGGGTGACTTAAATCGCAAGGTAAATCCAAGCTGTCTACGCAAAATTAACTTTCAAAGCGTCGAACGACTGATGTATAATCACTGAGAACATAAACCTCTATATACAGATAAAGAAAAAGGATTGGAGAAAATCAAAACATGCAACAAGAGAAAAATAGTAACCGCTGGAGACTTGTCCTGCTGTTAGGCGCTTTTTCGGCTTTGGGGCCGCTGACGATCGATATGTATTTGCCTTCTTTTCCTGAAATTACGGCATTTTTCGGAACGCAGGCATCATTGGTGCAGCTGAGTTTGACGGCCTGCCTGATCGGCCTCGGACTGGGGCAGATTATTATGGGCCCACTTAGCGATATGTATGGAAGGCGCAGACCCGTTATTTTATCGCTGATTCTTTATTTGGCCGCTTCATTTGTCTGTGCGATTTCACCGAATATTTATTTTTTTATTGTCGCGCGTTTTATACAGGGTTTCGCCGCCTCTGCAGGTATTGTGATTTCAAGGGCGGTCGTTCGCGATTTGTACAGTGGACCAGAGTTGACCCGCTTCTTTTCCTTGCTAATGCTGGTGAACAATCTATTTCCGCTCATTGCGCCGCTAGCGGGAAGCGGTGTTATCTCGTTTACGACTTGGGTTGGCGTTTTTATCGTTTTGGGTGTGGTGGGGATCGTGCTGGTTGTTTTGGCGACCGCTGGACTGAAAGAGACACTCCTTCCAGAGAAACGGATCTCCAGCAATTTTGTCGAGCTGTTTAAAGGGATTCAATCCCTGATTGGCGATCGTCAATTTCTAGGGTTCGCACTGGCTCAGGGTATTATGATCGGTGGCGTCTTCGCGTATGTCTCCGGGACGCCTTTTATTTACCAGAAGATTTATGGGGCATCGCCGCAGCTGTTTGCGTTATTGTTCGCCTCGAACGGGATCAGCTTGATCATTGGCTCCCAGCTTGTGGGCCGCTTGAATCACCTCATTTCGGAGCGCCGGTTCCTTGTTTTCGGACTGCTATTGTCAGCCGCGGCCAGCCTGACGGCCCTGATGGTTATTCTGCTGCACGGTCCGCTGATCGCCCTGGTTGCGCCGCTGTTCTGTTTTGTCACGTCGATCGGGATGACGTCCACAGCCTCGTTCTCGCTGGCCATGGAATCTCAAAGCCATATGGCGGGAAGCGCATCGGCGATACTGGGTGTGCTTCCGTTCCTGCTTGGCGCAATCACTTCTCCGTTGGTTGGCATTGCCGGAGAATATTCAGCCGTTCCCATGGGCGTGATTATCCTGTCGACAAGTGTGTTAGCGCTGCTGGCTTACTTCGGCTTGGCGCAAAAATCACGAAACATGAAGATGGCCGTACAAGAAGAGCTGGGTTTGTAAGAAGAAAAGAACATTAGAATACACTTAGACATCAAAATTACTTCAAAAGACAAACAGCACCCTTCCCAGCATTAAGGCATACACTAAAGCACATTAGGATAAGGAGCTGATAGCTATGCCCTCTTTTGCAGGAGTTGTTAAAATAGTGAGTAATGTGGGGAGCTTTGTTAACGGAGATAACTTGGTGGTTTCACCTACCGCAAGCACAAAAGCTTATGAGGGCTCTGGCAGCGCCAACGTAGGCGACTTTAGGATATCCAGTAATGTTTTCAGTATTACCGGTGTAGTGGATTCAGATGCTGTCGATACAGGAAGTAATAAAGTTGCCACCGGTACTTAATGACTCTATGCAAAATGCAAAAAAATGTTATGAAGTGACTTTCTTCTAAAAAAGGTGAGGAACAAAATGGCGAAAGGGCTGCCGTGGGCAACTCTTTTTTCGTCTTTACAAAACTATTAGATTTTGTAAATATGTCTGGGGGTACTATCAAAAAATAGAACTATCTTAGCAGGATTTAATGGATTAGATTGAAGTTATAACCAATGAGCCGTGTCAACTGTTTCTGGTGTTTAAATTAACAAAGAAGCAGTGATTTAGTGTAAATGGGAGGAGAGGGGAGTAGAGATGAAGTTTAACGCTTTCTTTCGGCCGGAAATATCGAACTATTTTGTGATGTTCTCAGCCTCACATCTGATATGCATTGCGCTGCTGGCTGCTGCGATCATCGGGCTGTACGCCGGCCGGCACCGATTGGCTATACATTCTCGCGCAGCTGCAGTCCGTTACTTGCTGATCGCTGCCTTGCTGGTGCCGGAAGTCGGTCTGAATATCTGGTATGTCTTGAACGGGATTTGGGATTTTAGGCACACACTTCCACTTGAATTATGCAGTATCAGCTTGATTCTCTCCATTGTGATGTTAATGAAACGCAGTTACTTTCTTTACCAGTTTTTATTTTTCGCTGGGATGGGTGGGGCAATGCAGGCGATCTTAACGCCGAATCTCGACTATCCGTTCCCTCATTTTCGGTTCCTCCATTTCTTCGTCGTCCACAGTGCCATTATACTGGCGCCGCTTTACATGACATGGATCGGGAACATGAAACCGACACTGCGTTCGGTCGGTCTAACCATGCTGTTTTTGAACGGACTTGCTGTTCTGGTCGGCTTAACAGATTATTTGTTGGGCGCCAACTACATGTTCTTGCTGCACAAGCCCGATACCGCCTCGGTGTTAGATTTGTTGGGGAACTACCCTTATTATTTGCTCTCGGAAGAGGGAATCGCGCTCGTTATCTTCATACTCTTATACATGCCATTCAGCCGCATAAGGACGAAGAACCGGCACGCTCAACCGATTGAAGCTTCGACTGACAAGCAATAGTCCGGTTTCTCATTTCACATAAGTGGGTATGTTGTTAATTTGACGAAGCGAAATCCTCTTCTTTTCAGGTCGGGAATGGCGGCCATTACCCCTTTTGCGGTTGCTTTTTCCGGATGATTCATGTGGCATATTACAACAGAGCCATTTTTGGATGATAACAGCGCGTTTTTGATTTGGGACTGATTAAAAGTGGCTCCCGCATCTCCCAACACGCTAAAATTCACCGCGCTCAGCCCTAAATCATTAACGATCTTAGTGGAGACCTCATCGTAAAAAGCTGTTCCCGAGCGAAAAAAGATTGGACGTCTGCCAGTTAGTTTTTGAATTTTCATTGTGTTTATCAGCACTTCGTCGACAACTTCACCGACATTTTTGGTACCGGATATACCCCAAGCGGCATTACCTTTCACCGATAATGGGCGGTGCAGATAACCATGGTTTTCAATTTCAAACAAATGGTTTTTCGCAAGCAACATGAAAGTCTGCGGGTTGGCGTCGATCCATCTAGCATTAATGAAAAGTGTGGCCGGGACGCTTTCCTTGATCAAATAATCGATCAGCACTCTATCATATCCACTGCCCCCTGTGCCTCCGCAGGCGTCAAACGTAAGGGCGATCACTTTGTCGTTTGTCACCATGCGGGTAAGCACACCAGGCACATTTTCACCCCACCGAGTAGGTGTCTGGTTGCCATATTTCTTTATTAGTTCTGTTCTAAACTGCTGCTGAGCGGCAGATAATCCGCTGACAGGAGGTACTCCTGTCGCCTGCATGGTAACGGGAGGATCCGCCGACTTGCTCTTCATTATGTTGTCAGGTGCTGAGGCCTTTCCACATCCCCCAATGACTGTCACGATTAAACTTGTAGTTGCAAAGAGAGTCATCATTTTTTTCAATGCAAAAGACCTCCTCATCATACATAATTAATAATTTTCCCGAAGCAGCAAGTTGACTGTTTTATTATTATTGTACAAATGTTTGTTGATATGGAAATTGTGTTGAATAGTTACTAAACTGCTGATAGGCATTATCGAGCTTCAACTGCTGCTCCGCTTCCAATTTGTAATGTCCTTTTCTGAACATCATCAGATACATTTCATACTGGCATTGGTGCGTCTCGTTTAACACCGTCATGATGTCTTGATGCAGGAAAACGTGACTTGCTTCCCTAGCCGATATGTTGAAGCTGTCGGTTAAATATTTTTCCAAGGCAAGTATGTCGTTAAGTCGATCTCGATCAGTCATTTCCGGCCCTTTCACTTGCGGCTCATACGATGGTTTAGGATTTTTGATAGTTGAAGGGTCTTGGTTCTGATTTTGATTCTGATTTTGAGTCATTTGGATTTCCCCTCCATGATTTCCTGCAATTGCTGAACATTGGACATTTCAACAGTATTATTGTTTTGCATGTGTTTGAGAAAGAGCTGGTAGTGCCGTTGATGCATTTGGCCAGCTTCATCAATTGCTTGTCTAATATCGGGATCAGAGCACTCTTGAGCAAAATGATGACATTTTTTCATAGCCAGGAGTTCCCATGACAATTGATCCTTTAGATAAAGAAAATCTTTTGTTGTAATGACTTGTGGAGGCTGTTCCAATATAGCTTGTCCGTGTTGTTGCGTTGGAGAGGTTTGTGGCTGCATGTGATGTATGTCCTTTCATTCACTTAGTTTTATTCGCGTTAGCTTTTCTCAGATTTGAACAATTTATCCGTTAACCGAATAGCCAGGAATGAATCAGTCAAGTTAGCAACCCATACATTGTAAGGAAACAGTGTGAAAGGGGGGTTTGTTTTGCTGTATTCGCCTCATCAAATAACGCGTAAAATCGCCCCGGAAAATCAAGAGTTTCCGATATTTTCAATTTCAAATTGGATAACACCGGAACATCTTTTCTTCAACCGCAATCACTTCATGTATCCGGTTATAGACATGCGCTCTTGGTATTTAAGTGTTGAAGGATGCGTGAACTGGCCTAATCAATTTACGTATCAAAATCTAATTAGAATGCCTCAAATTACACTGCCTGTGACCTTAGAATGTGCTGGCGACAAAAGAGCTTTATTTCATCCGAAAACTCGGGGTGAACAGTGGGAGCTTGGAGCGATAAGTCATGCCGTTTGGACCGGTGTCCCTCTGAAGAATGTTCTCGAATATTGCGGTATTCAGCAAAACGCGGTCGAGGTTGTTTTTGAAGCCGTGGATTATGGAGAGCGCACCGATATGCCAGGGATATTTTCATACTCAAGAAGCCTTCCGCTTAGAGAGGCAATGCCGCTTAATACGATCATAGCGTTGTATATGAATGGAAAGCCGTTACCATACCAGCATGGATTTCCTGCTCGGCTCATCGTTCCGGGGTGGTATGGAATGGCATCAGTTAAATGGCTGCATCGAATCCATGTCACAGATCGTCCATTTGCAGGTCCATTTCAAGCAGTAGATTATGTATTTTATAAAGATGAGTCGGTCACCGATGGTCAACCTTTAAACGTCATCAAAGTGAATTCGACAATTGCCCGGCCTTCTGATCAAGAGATTTTGACGAGAGGGGAACATTGGATAGCAGGGGTAGCATGGTCTGGGGTTTATCCGGTTGTTCAGGTCCATATAAGCACGGATGGAGGGGAGACTTGGAACTTGGCATCATGGTTAGATCTTGCTGTGCCTTCTTCATGGAGACGTTGGTCATGGAAATGGAATGCCCGTCATGCCGGGACATATGATCTAATGGTTAAAGCAACGGATGCTGCGGGCAATACGCAAAGAGTTGAACCTGATTGGAATAAGAAAGGATATGCAAATAATGCCGTACATAAAATACGAGTGTATGTGGATTGATCGACAGTTGCTGTTATTCCACACATCCTGCATAGAAAGTTCTCATCTGTAAAATAATACTAGAGAATTTTTTGCAGTGGAGGTTCCATAATGATAATAACCATCAGCAACAAGTTGAAAAGTTTAGAAAATGATGTCAATCAAATCCAGGAATATTTGAGAAGTGAACCCGAAATTTCGTATGCCTATTCAAGCACTTTAATTAACATCAATGAAGTCATTGGTAAATGCTACAAACCGATGTTGAATGATGACTTAGGAAATAAACATATTCAAGAAATTCGTAATGAATTTGCCTTACTTCGATTGGAAATACGAAAGAGCATGTCTCTGCTTGAATCAAAATTAAGATCTAGTGTTGATGCGTACCGTTCCGCTTTAGGTGATCAAAAAGAAGCTTTTGAAAAACTGAGTGAATCAGAACAGAAAAATGCTCATCCTGATGGATATAATGCTTTACAGAGATTTCATAAAATAAATCTTCTTAAGGATAAGTCTCAAGAAATTTCCGAAAAATTAATGGATTTAAGCAGTGAGATTGAGCATCAAAGCTTACAAGAGGAAGAAACCCCGCCAATAGAACATTTTGATTTAAAGAGCAATGTACCTTCACCTTCCAGCTTATCTCCTTAGAAATGATTTTTCCACCGATTAAATATAGAATTGGGAGTGAATGATGTGGCAGAAAGAAGTATCCTTGCATATTTCAAGAGTCCGGAGCAAGCGAAAGAAGCTTTGGCAAAAGTGAAATCACTAAAGCTCGTGGATAGTGCGATTGATCGGTTCGACGGGTATCCCGGGGATGGGATGGATCACATCATGAACCCATTGACCAGCGATTTTCCGAGTTTGAGTAATTTAACCCTAGGAGGAGATTTTACAGATCGAAACTCAGGTATCTTGGCTGCAACCAGTGTCAGCGCAAGCGGATTTAGCTCAGGTGGTCCAGATAATATGGTGACAGGGTATGACATATTATTAACTCTTGTAATAGAAGAGGATGATTATGATAAAGCGCTGAAAATTGTCCAGGATGCAGGAGCTTTATAAGTGTTACATGGATATTTTATACATTTTACATAGGTAATAATAATACCACAACACAATCATGCATTTGCTACGATCTGCTGCCATAACAAAAAATGATAACAAACTCAAATCTACTTACAAATTGAAAAGCACCCTATCAAATATAGGGTGCCGAGGTGAATAGAAATGGGTCGATTTTCTAATAATAATAATAATAATATATTCAAGTATTCTCATTTCTGCTTGGACGTTCATAATTATTCAGTAGTAACTATATTCCAATCACCAAACGGAAATGCATGCACGGGTACAAAGTTTCCTGCACTATCTTTTCCTTGGGCATATAGTGAAATATCACTTATGAAACCAGCAGCAGCAGGAGAGGAAACACGAATTTCATAAGCTGGTACCGTTGTAGGAATATTGAGGATCACCACTGCATTAGGTGCACCCAATGCAAATGTAGTCGTGAAATATAATGTTTCAACTGCACCACCTGGCGCTCCTCCGGGAGCGCTATAAGCATTTACTATGATTGGAGTCAGCGGCGCGGCAGTTGTGTTGGTAACACGTAATTCAACAGATGTTGATAGGATTGTAGTTCCAGCAAGGTTGGATACCGCTCCTAATGAAAAAACAGCCATATTTATTCACCTCCTTGGTGGTTATAATACTAATCTATGTAAAAAGAAATTTTGAGTAATATGGTTTGAGATGAGGAAACATTGAATGATGATTATGCAAGATTTTTCAATCCAAGTAGGAATGATTAAACTCCACTTACCTGACCACAATACTCCTGGTTTTATGATTATCCAAAGTCTGAAAAATGAATTTCAGGTATCTACAAATAGCGAGGCAGTAAAGAAACTTCGTGCGGCGTTACGAAAGTTAAATAATGAATTAATCAAGATGGTGAAAATTGATTATGAAGATAGCTTTGTCTTGATAAAAGCCAGCTCGAAAAGAGCAGAAGAGATTCTTAAAGTAGCATTATTAATAAATGACCTTGCAACAAACTCGGTAAAAATTGAACCTTTTTATCTCGAAGAGGTTAGACTAATCATTAACACATGGAATAGACCGAAACCTCAAAAATGGAAGCTAGGTGATATATTTTCTATTCCATTGTCTGACGGTTCTTTGTCTTTCGGGCAAGTTGTTTGGGAAAAATACAAAACGTCACCGCATTGCGCACTATTTGAGTGTAGGGGCAAAGACATTCCATCGATTGATAACATCGTTTCTTCACCAGTTATTTCCGTTTTGAATCTAGGTTCGGTATGCTTGAATAGCTTTGATTGGAAAATTATTGGCAACTCACAAGTAAAGATTGATAAAAAACAAGTGGCTCAAATGCACCATGAAGATGGTTCACAATCATATTCAGCTGGCATTTTAACGAGTCTAGCAGAAGCGTATTACGGACTTGAACCATGGAATGCTTTGGATTGTGATGAATTATTAATGATGAATATCAAAAGACCAAAAACCGCATTCTTTCTCTCTGAAGAAGAGTTAGAAGAATATTTTAAAAGTAAGGGATACTTATTTTCATCAGGTTACGAATGCTAAACTGGCAGGATCACGCAACTATATTTTCCAATATTCGTCTATATTAATAATATTTTTAGCGTGGATAAGGTCTGGAAGGGCAACCTGGCAAATGGTTATGTGTTTAGTGGTTTCTTTGGAATGTGTGGAACTGAATTTGAAAAAGGAAATAAATATTTAGTTTTTACAGAGAATTTGAAAGGAAAAGAATCAACAACTCTTTGCAACGGTAATAAACTAATTACTGAGGCAAGCAAAGATATTAGATCCCTAAAAAATTTGATAGAACCCAAACTGAATAATTTAACGTTGACTGAGCTATAGGGAGAAGATTTCATGCGGAAAAAAATATTTGCTTGGGCGATGATTATTTTTGCTGTATCAGCCTGCGATGCTCGATCGGAAACAACATCGCCAGGAAAAACCCCAATCTTAACCGACTCTCCAACAACAGGGATTATGCAGACAGTTACACCTAATGCAATCAATACGCCGAAAGCGTCGCCAACCGCAAGCGGTACCTCGACTGTTCAGTTTTTCCCCGCCACTATGGACGATGAAATAGCTGTCCGCAAATTGATCGCCGCCTATTTTGACGCAATTGGGAAGCGTGATGTAGATGGTGCATATGCGATGATGTCTACCTCTATGACAACGAACTTTTCAAAAGAAGAGGCAGAAAAAGGCCATTTTGGAATTGAATCCATAAAAATGATTTCCATTGAACCTTACCATCGGCTTCAGGAACCAAAAGAAAATGCGGACAAACCATCCGTACATTTTGTTGTGAATCTGGATGTCGTTCCTGATAAGAATGGATCATGGGGGAAGGGGAGTAATGAAAGATACGTCGGCGTCGTCAAAGAGCATGGCGTTTGGAAAATCAATGCGCTGGCAACCAGCCCTAAAGTCTATGATGCAAGTAAAGGACACGATAACCATTCAGGCGTAGTCAACGACATGCTGGTTACATGGTCACCGAATCATAAAATGGTTGCCTTCCTAAAAGGAAATCCCAATGACCAATCCGGGGACGCTTATATTTGGAAAGTAAATGAGGATCGACCCTTTCAAATAATAAATGGAGGCATTCAAATAAAGGAATTTAATTGGTCACCGGACAGCAAATTTATGCTGGCGGATTCAGGCACATCTCCGCTCAGATTCGGTCAACTCATCTCAACTATAACGATGCGAACTGTACTTTCATTCAATTTTATGGGAAAAGCTATATTTTCATCCGATTCGAAAAATTTGGCGATCGGTTTCCAAAGCGGTCTGAAAATTCCTAACTCCCCTGTCGATCCCGATGATACTTTCAATTTATCCGTATTCCATCTGGATACGCTGAAACTGGAACATCTTTTGCTGACAGAAAACGCCCGTTACTCTTTTCTCCCCCAACACTGGGTGGATAACAATAACATCGCGTATACGAGAATTGACAATATACATGGTTTTAAACGGGAAGAAGGTCACTACAAACTGGAAACTAAACAATGAGATCCTGAACGATCAAAATTCAGAAAGAAATGGGCACATTAAAGGGTTCGTTGTAGGGTTCGACTCCCATGGCTATGTTACTCTATAATATAGTAAAATAATTTATAAAAATTAGGAGCTGTTAGGATGCTGGATCAATGGAATGAACGTTTCGGAGCGGACGAGTACATGTATGGCGAGCAACCCAATGCCTTTATCGAAGCCCAAGCTCACCGGTTCAATGGGAAGCGAATCGTGGCATTTGCTGAAGGAGAAGGCAGGAATGCCGTGTTTCTGGCAAGGCAAGGATATCAGGTGACGGCATGGGATTATGCGGAGAATGGATTGAAGAAAACAGAAAAGCTGGCGGAACGATTCCAAGTAAAGGTGGTAACCGAGAAAAAAGATTTGCTTTATGATCCAGTGCCTTCAGAAGTTTATGACGGTGCCATTATGGTGTTTGGTCACTTCCCAAAAGCGGAACAAAGAAAGGTGTTTGACAAATTGCTCGCCGTCGTGAAACCAGGTGGTATTATTATGATGGAGGTTTACTCGGAAGAGCAAATTCGTTATCAAACAGGCGGCCCTAAAGCAGTTGATTTGCTTTATAGTCCTGAAGAAGTACTAGCGTGGACTAGCGGGTTTGAGGTTCTACATTTCTTCTACGGAGAACAAAGGAGAGACGAAGGTCTGTTTCATACCGGAGTGGGGCATGTAATTCAGGTCATTCTGGTGAAAAATTCGCTAACAGAGATACTTTTGCGATGAAAGGGAGATCAAAAATGCGACAAATAATTGCTCTTGGAGGCGGAGGGTTCTCCATGGAACCAGTAAACCCTTTGTTAGATACATACATCCTTAAACAATCAAATAATCATAATCCAAACATCTGTTTTATTCCAACTGCCAGTGGTGATTCTGAAAACTACATCTCAAGGTTTTATAGCTTCTTTCAAAATCAGAATTGTAAGCCATCTCATTTATCATTATTCAAACCACCAACAAGAGATTTGGAGGATTTTATTCTAAATAAGGACATTATTTACGTCGGTGGCGGTAATACAAAGAATCTATTAGCTTTATGGAAAGACTGGAGTCTAAATTTCATTTTAGAAAAAGCTTGGAATCAAGGCATTGTTTTAGCTGGAATCAGTGCTGGTTCGATATGTTGGTTCGATGAAGGAATTACGGATTCATTTGGCAATGGACTTGAACCTTTAAAATGTTTAGGCTTTTTGAAAGGCAGCAATTGTCCTCATTACGATAATGAATTAGAAAGAAGACCCGCGTACCATAAATTTATTCGTACAGGGGAAATACAAGCTGGTCTTGCTGCTGATGACGGAGTTGCCATCCATTTTATCGATCAGGAGATCAGTAAAATTGTAAGTTCCAGGCCGAAAGCCAAGGCTTATAGAGTCAATATGAATGATACGGTTAATGAGCAAGAAATGGACACCTATTTTTTAGGCTCTTAAAAGCCTATCATATTTATTTTCGTTAGAGTTGCGCGGTTTCGGGTTCCAGGACTGTTAAGCATATGCCAAGCTGTGTACTGCTCGGCATATGGATTATTTGCGGACATGCCATCAACGGGAACAATCACATTATAACCTCGGAAAGCTGAACTAGTGGCTGTATGAAGGACTGCACCATTGGCGGCAAAACCAGTTATAAGCACTGTTTTAATACCATGGTTTTGTAATATCTGTTCTAAGTTGGTTTGGTAAAACTTATCAACATCGGATTTCACAATTGGATCAACTTTTGAGGGAGAAATCTGCCCGGCAATATCAGAGGGACTTCCCATAGGAGTGAGGCTATAGACCACTAGCATCCCCATTTCGCGGGCTTCAGACAATAGTTCTTTAATCTTGACGATAGAGGCTACACAACGAGGACTTTTGCAAATGGTGGTTTCCATATCTAAAACTAATAATGCGGTAGTTTTGGGATCAACTGTGACTGGTTTCAATTTAGGTGCAGGAGGAATGAGGACCGAATTCCATTCATCGATGATTGTTGGATCCTTTACTCTAACCTGGTTGATTGCCTGAAGCCAGTAACTACTATGACCATGACTGTAGTATTCACACCATTCACCACAAATGGGACAAAGATATATCACAATAATCCTCCTCGAAGCTTCTCTTTACTGTAATATATTTTATGTAGCCTATAGGAGAAGGTGAAATATCCGTGTTCCCACGGTACTGAGAAGATACAATGTCACTACTAATTAACGATATTAAATATATTGAAGGATAATGGAATTTATTAAAAAGGGATCGCCGGCTGTTTCGCAGTCAACGATCCCTTTTTCTATGCTGAACGGGAAGAATAGCAGTTCTATCAGTTCTCCAATACCTTTTGCAGCCACTGACCCACGATGGTGTGTGCCTCACTAGTTGTCACGACCGCGTCGTGATTATGGCCGGGGATGACGCGGACCTCAGCGTTGCAGTACTTGCTGTAGATTTGTTCGTACGCATCGGCGCGGAACACTTCATCGTCCTCGCCTATGAGAACGAAGGTCGGTTGGGTCAACCGGGAGAGGTACTTCGCGTATTGATTGTCGACCATGCGCGACAATGCCAGGCGATAGCTAAGATTGCAGGATTCGGTTCCATGGAGCTTCTCCGGAGGTGTCAGCCTACGATAAACGACAGTATGGTCAAATTGATGGATACCAAGCGCATTAAGTGCCATTAGCAGCACATATTTCGTGACGTTGACTTTGGATTCGTTACCGTTGCCGTCTTTGCGCTCTAGAGGCGAATTAGGACTTAGAGCTGGGGAAAGCAGCAAGTAAGCGTGAATATCCTTGTGAATCGGGCGGATCGTTTGCCGCAGAGCAGTCGCTCCGCCGGCGGAATGGCCGCCGAGAATGATTCGAGAGTCCGGATGACGAGCTTGGACGTGACGGAACAAATCATCGATATCATCGTCCAGTTGCCCGATGTAATCGATGTCGCCTCGACGTATCGGGTTATCGCCATAACCGCGCAGATCCGGCAGGTAGACGGTGGCAAGATTATGTTTTGCTACATATTGTCCTAATTCCCTTAAATACAGGCTCGGTTCGGTAATGCCGTGCAAAAAAATCAGCACACAATCGGATGGTCCTCCAAAGTATCTGTAAGGTAGCTTTGCCCCGTCTCGGGCTGTGAACATTTGGAAATCGGTCGACAAGGTATTCATAACTGAGAAACACTCCGAATCTTTGTAGTTTTTCTATACAAAAGGTATATTTCCATTCGTCGTGTTCGATTTCCTTCAACATTAAAGAAATATTATTGCTATTGTTCGACGGAAGCAATATCAGTCGTCGATAAAAGGCAGGACAATTGACTATTCATGTAGAATTATCGATAATCGTGCAGCAAGTGATTCGTATAAAGGATGGGAGTAATTAAATGGGAAATTTTGAAAAAAGCAATTTGAAGGAAGCTTATAATAATTTTGCCGAGATCAGAGATAAAGTCCCGATTGAACCTTGGAAAGCTGAAGAGCGGGATTCTTTTTTATCATTGCTGAAAGATGAAAGGAAGTCATCTCTTCTAGAAATTGGATCCGGTACTGGACGTGATAGTTTATATTTCAAAGATAACGGTTTAAATATCGTTTGTATTGATTTATCGGAAGAGATGATAAGTATTTGCCGAAGTAAAGGACTCGATGCACGGACGATGGATTTTTACAGGCTTGATTTTCCTGATGATAAATTCGATGCGGTTTATGCATTGAATTGTCTCCTTCATGTACCTAAAGCAAATTTAGGTGAGGTTCTACTTGAGATTCGTCGCGTTTTAAAATCGGATGGTCTTTTTTTCTTGGGTGTCTATGGAGGACAAGATTCAGAAGGGCTTTGGGAGCATGATTCTTATGAACCTAAACGCTTTTTCAGCATGTACTTAGATGAACATATATTAAATACAGTGGAACAATTCTTTGAAGTCATTGATTTCCATGTTGTTCCATTGAAACCAGATACACCACATTTTCAATCCTTAACACTTCGAAAAACTTTAGGAGAGTCAAGTTAGAACCAGTGTCATCTATTGGCTCAAATCTATAAATGATTAAAGAATGACCCGTAAGAGGGTCACTTTTTTCAAAATGTCCTTCTTGCGGGTCAAAGTTTACAAGTAACGAATAGGCTGTTATTTCCTTGAATGATGTTATAGTTTAAAGCGCTCGACCATCCGCTGCAGCTGCTCGGCCATGGCAGACAGATGTGCCGATGAAGAATTAATTTCTTGAATCGAAGCAAGCTGCTCCTCCGATGAAGCGGATACGCTCTGGACATTGCTTGCGGAAAGCATTGCTGTCGAAGTCATTTCTTCCATCGAAGCCGCCACTTGTTCGGAGCTTGCGGACATTTGCTCCGCAATCGAGGAAATATCGTGAATTTGTTCCACGATATGCCCGGTGGAGTGTTCGATCTGGATGAACGCCGCTCCCGCCTTTTCGGAAATCGCCATGCCCTTGTCCACTTCCGTTACCACCTTCACGTTCATGACTTGGGCAGCGGTATCGATCATCCCGGTCATTTGTGAAATGACCGAATGAATCTCGTCTGCCGTTCGTTTAGATTGGTCCGCCAATTTGCGGATTTCACTGGCCACGACGGCAAAGCCTCGGCCCTGCTCGCCGGCGCGTGCGGCTTCAATTGCGGCGTTCAGTGAGAGCAGATTCGTTTTTCCGGCGATGTCGGAAATCGCGGCATTCATGTCCCGGATTTGCGATGAAAGCTCGGACAGATTGGATATGATGGCGGACGATTCGCCCACGGATTGCAAAATGCTGGCCATTTGCTTGATCACTTCCTGCACGGTACCGCTTCCCGCCTGTACGTCCTGGTCCGTTCTCGCCGCTGAATAAACGATTTCACCGGCCGCCATCGCGATTTTTTGAATGCCGGACGACATTTCCTCGACCGCACGCGACGTTTCTTCAGTAGACCGAGATTGGGTAACCGTCGCTTCGGCAACCAGCATGATCGACGAATTGACATGCTGCAAGGAGTCGGCGGTTTGATCTGTGATCGCCGTCATTTCCTGCGACGACGCGGCCAATTGGCCAGAAGTCTCCGACATTTCGCTGACGAGCGAATACAGCGACTCTGCCATCGCGTTGAAATCGTTCGCTAGTGCACCGAATTCGTCTCTATGTTTGATCCGGATGCGTCCGGTTAAATCACCGACCTTGATTCGTTCCGTACCGCGCTGCAGCTCCCGCATCGGGTTCAGAATCGAACGAAGGATAAACCAGATGATAAGAGAAGAAATGATTATGGCAGCAAGAACGACGATAAGCGTACGAATCAGAATCGGCTTTGCCGCTTGTGCGTACTCCGCGACGATCATAGAACCGACGACCTTCCAGCCGGTCAGCGTGTTAGTGGCGAAATACGCTTCTTTATTTACCCCATTCAATATGTATTGGATAAAGTCGTGGTCGTTTTTGTGCATATATTCATATTGGGGACCTTTGGCTTCAAAACCCGGCGCGTTAGTAGGGTGTGCGATATATTTGCTGTCGCTGTCCAATAGATAGACATAGCCTTGCACCCCGATTTTCACGTCCCTCAGCATCCCGTTCAGTTTACTCAAGTCCAGGTTCAGCCCTAAAACGCCTTTGCCGTCGGGAAAAACCTGCGCAACGGTAACGACCATATTTTTGCTTGTGACCGAAATATAGGGCTTGGACACAAACACCTTGCCTTGATTATTCATCGCGCCGATATACCAGTCCCGTTTGCGCGGATCGTAGTCTTGCTTGCCGGGATCCGGAGCCTTCATCCAATTGCCTTTTTCGTTGCCGATCGTCACCAGCTCGAGTTCGGGATGTTTCGCGATAAAGCCGTCGACAAGCTTGCGCACACCCGGATCTTTGTTATCTACCGCTGCTGCGTTTAGCTGCCCGGCAAGTACGTCGGCATCGGCCATAACCGGGCCGATATACTGATCAATCGTCTTATTGACGAGCTCCACGCTCGATTTCGCGGCGCTTGACATTTTAGCCCTAAGCTGTTGCTCCGCGCTTTGAAAGGAGAAATAGCCGATGCATATGCTCGGCACCAATAAAATTAACATAAAGGATACAATTAACCGTGATCGAACAGACCTGACATTCATCTTGCGTAACTTTTTGATTCCGTTCCAGAACCTTTTTTCCTTGATCATGATCACCACCCTTTACCTCCTAGATCAATTAGCTATTGTATATTAATTACCACAATACGACACGAATCTTCTTTTATCCTGCAAGTGTCTGAAGAAAATAAAGTATTTTCTACTGTTCTTTTCCTAACCTCTTACTATGTATTTATAAAGTAATCTATGTTTAACTATTCTGTTGATCTTTGACATATAAAAACACCTCCCGACTGAGGAGGTATAAACTTTGGAATTTATGTTATTTCAAAGTAGTAGGGCTTGCAAGTCCATCAAGAAACTTTTCTAAATCTGTTTGAGCGAATTGATAAGACCAATTTATTTCTAAATTTTTGCCCCAACGGTGAATCGAAATCTCTTGGTTCGTTTTCAAATAAATTCTGATTTCAGACATTGGTGCTTTTCTTTCACCTGGAAGGTTCTCTTCTTTTTCAAAATGCTTTACACTGTTAACCCATTTTAGAATGTTCTGGGTCTCTTCCGAGGTTGCTTCTCTTCCATCTATCCCACGTCCCCAAACCTTAATATTGGAAACATTTTTCTCGGATATTGGAAGGAAGGACAGTTCCTTTGGTATATAATCGGTTTTTGTATTTTGAATGTCTATTTCCCAGCCAGTCCACAACCATGTATGGAGGTCAGAAGAACGCAAACGGAGTGTTTTATTTGTGTCCACGATTTGAACATACACGATATCATTATTGCCTCCAGGGGATAATCTGTAAGTAGATCCATTTGTAAGTTTTATTGTTAGAAAATTAGGTGGGATTGACTGAGTGGTTACTTGATTATCCAACCCTTCGGACTTGGCTTGGCCCATCCAACTTGTGATTTTTTCGATAATGACTTTATCCTTAGTATTGCTTGGTAAGAGTGGTACGGGGTTATTCTCTTTGTGCATTACAATTTCGTATTGGAAAGATTGGATGTCGCTTACTTTTACAAAGGGCAGCTCGGAAACATTTTTGCAACCCACAAATATTAAAAAGCAAATAAGTACTAACGGAGGAACAAGCCATTTTTTCATATAAGTTAATTCCTCCTAATTGTCAATTCAAACTATTAAACGAAGCATATAAATAAATGTTGCATACTTCCCATAATGCCGTAAGGGCAGGATAAAGTAATTAATCTTCCTTCTTGACTGAAACATAGTAAAATGGAGATAACGAGCAGTTTAATACAAGCAGGGTTTTCAGCTAAAGTTAGAGAATTACCTTGATCATAAAAGGATTTTAAATAATTCAAAAATGAGAGGAAGAAAAAGATGAACTCAACCAAACAGCCATTCCCAATAAAACTAGTCCGCTCCCAATTTCCAGCTTTAAATCGAGTATATAAAGGTAAGTCAGTTGTTTACTTTGACGGACCAGGTGGTTCGCAGGTGGTTAAATCCGCTATGGACGCTATTTTTGGCTACATGGCTCAAGGAGGCGCCAATCTTCATGGCTCCTTCCCATCCAGTAGGGAAACCGAGGCGATCATTTCGGATTCTAAGCTGGCCGTAGCTGACTTGTTTGGAGTTAAAGAACAGGAAGTTGCCTTTGGGGCCAATATGACGACACTCAACTTCGCCATTAGTAGAGCGATAGGCCGTTTTCTAAAAGCAGGGGATGAGATTGTTCTTTCCGAATTGGATCACCGGGCTAATGTGGATCCGTGGTTAGCGATGGCTGTTGACCGGGGAGTAACCGTTCGATGGATTCCTGTGAATCCGCAAACATTAACTTTGGACCTCAATGATCTGGATAAAATCATCAACTCCAATACCCGTTTGGTTGCAGTTGGTCTCGCTTCTAACGCAGTAGGTACTATTAATGATGTAAGATACATTGCCTCGCAAGCTCACAAGTTCAATGCCATTGTTGCTGTCGATGCAGTGCATGCCGCTCCACATTTCTCAATTAACCGCGATCAATTGGAAGCAGATATACTGCTTTGTTCTGCTTATAAATTTTTTGGCCCTCATGTCGGGATTGCCGTGATTCGGGAAGAATTATTTGAGCAGCTTAACACCTATAAATTGGCCCCAGCACCCAAATATATTCCGGATAAATTGGAAACAGGTACACAAAATCATGAAGGAATTGCTGGAATTAAGCCGGCCATTGAATTCATAGCTTCACTAGGGGAAGGTACAACAAGAAAAGAAAAAATCGAATCCGGGTTTAGGAATATTGAAGATTATGAAAATGTTCTAGCTGCCAAAATTCGGAAGGCTCTTTCAGAAATGAAAGGGATCACTTTATACCAAGCTGATGACCAAGTGCCAAGGACACCGACGATAGCCTTCAGGGTGGAGAAATTCAGTCCTCAGGAAGTTTGTCAGATAATGTCCGAGGAGTATGGCGTTTTTATAGCGGATGGCGACTTTTATGCCACTACCCTTGCCGATAAACTGGATATAAACAGGACGGGTGGATGGGTTCGTGCCGGGCTTGCTCCTTACAATACGGAAGAGGAGGCAGATATTTTTATTGAGGGTCTTCGTCAGTTGGTAAATCGCAGATAATTTATTTGGAATAGGGAGAGATTATTTTGATTAGAGAAGCCATACCTCAGGATAGAGATGTAATTCAGCACTTATACGAAGTCCTTTGCCCAGATGAACCCATAAATGTTTTGCCAGAGAGGATTGCTGAAATCAATAATGATACCAACAACTTTCTTTACGTCTACGATGTTGATGGACAAGTGAAAGCTACAGTATTTCTGTCATTTTTCTTAGACCCCATGTTTGGTTTACAACCATATGCTTTAGTTGAAAATATTGTTGTTGACGATTCAGTACGTGGTAGAGGAATAGGCAAGAAGTTGTTAGATCATATTGATATGGTTTGCAGGGAGCAGAATTGTACGAAGATCATGCTTCTTAGCAATTCGTTTCGTGTAGATGCTCATAAGTTTTTCGAGGCAAATGGATTTAATGGAACAGTAAGTAAGGGATTTAAGAAATATTTGCAGTCATAAAATGTTTAATCGTTCTCTATGAGGAAGTGGGGAAGGAGTAGTCCAACTTACTGCGGTCGTCTAAATCTCGCATATCTGTAAATTGCGCCACCTGCAAGCCGCATTCGGTGCCCAGCGTGCTTCGCCCATACCGACATCGTTATCATGGATTTCAAAGGCGATGTGTCCTTTCGGACTCAGCAGATCCCTGACCGCCGCAGCGTTATACAATGGGTGCTTCAAGGTTGCCGTATCAATTTCAGAAATTTTCATATCGTTGATATAGACAATGATCCGCGGAGACAGCCCTTCGACGCGAATCTTGAATTCATTCCAACTGTTCCAATTCCATATTGATAAGAACTGGTCACCGGTTGCCGCATATTCAAGAAGTGCCGTTTTGTCGGGTGTCATGGGCTCGATGGTGGTCGCTGGGTCTTCCAGTCTCAGCCCTGTGGGATTACCTTGCTCATCGTACTTCGCATCGAGGGTAAAATTGATGCCATGGAAGCCGCCGATGCCATTGCCGTAAATACCGCCTATATTTCCCGAACGGCGGTGATCCAGAAGGATTTGGAACCCTTGAGAGCCGAGGGCAGATGCTCGCACCAAAATGCCGGTATCCGCCGGCCAGTCAGGATTTGCTTCGAAGGCCAATTCGAAATCGCCATACACCCCATCACTGAGGAGATAACCACCGTAACCGCACCCGGGCGGGTCCTGCCGTCCCGTGATTGCACCATCCTCAACAGTCCATTTTCCCGATGTTTGCGCAGCGCGTCGGTATTTCTCGGTTGTAGTATCCGGTCCAGATTCGCCGGGGGCGCGGGGAACAGTCAGGCGAGGAACGGAATGCCACCCCGCGAGTGTTTTTCCGTCAAAGATTGGAGTAAATGTTGCGTCATTTTTAGACATGATGCCTCCTGTCTGCGGATTCTTCAATAAATTGTCTCAAAACCGCTGTAACAAGCTTATGATCTTGATCTCCGGGCAAGCCGGAAACGACAACCGAACCGATTACGCCGGCTCCGCGAACTCTGATAGGAAACGCCCCGTTAAATGCAGCGTATCGAGACGGATCCAGAAAATATCGATCTAAAATCGTTTTGCCTGCGGCTCTTAGCTCGACTTCCATATAGTAAGAGCTACGACCGAAGCGATTAACGATGCGTGCTTTCCGTGCGGTCCAGGCATCGTTGTCTGCTGAAGTGCCCGGACATGCATAGTGAAACACCTGCTGCTCGCCTATGTGTATATCGACCGTTATCGATTTACCTTCAGCCTTAGCTCGGTCAATAATGTCCATCCCGATATGCAGCGCCGTTTCATTCGAGAAAGATTCGAATTGTAATTCATTCTCCTCCTGCAGCAATTCTTCCAACAGCTGTTCGTCTGTCATGAGTTTACACACCTTTCATCACAAGGGAATATTGAGTTCCGAGGCAATCCTTCGGATGTAAGCTGAAGCTTGACGATACTCTTCGTTAGTCGACAAATGCTCGATAATCAGTGTAGTATCGGGGTGCAGCTTGTTCAATTCCGTGAGGAATGTTCGATAATCCAAAATACCTTGACCCGGTATAACTTCTTCCAGATGAACTGTTAATTTACCCCTCAGAAGAATGTCCTTTGCATGACAGTTTCGAATATAGGGACCGAGCTTTTTGAAAAAGTCACGTATCATGTCGCTGTTACTGTAATAAATTCGAGGGCTGCTGATGATATTCACTGGGTCGAAGTGCACGCCGAAGCCTTTGCGGTCGATGGCCTTGATGAGCGAAAGGTAGGAGTCCGAAGAATCCGGGAATACCCACGGCATCATTTCTAACGCAAAAATCGTGCGCTCTGGTTTTACGGCATCAATGATTTCCCGCGTCGTCTCTACAATCAGTTCAAACGTTTCGTCGCTGAAGTTGTCCGGATCCGGACCATCCCATTGCTCGCCTCGCGAACCAGCGATATTGACGCAGCATTGAGCGTTAATCCGCTCAGCAAGTTCCAGTCTTTTAATACAATAGTTTATGGCATTGCGTCTAATGTCTTCATTCCGGCTTATCGGGTTGCTCCAGGCGCCAACCTCGGAAATTAAGATATCATTTTGTGTAGCCGCTTTCAAATAACCTTCAAGTTCAACGCTGTCTTCATCTCCGCTAATGGGGCAGGTTTTGCACGAAAGCCCGCTTCCTTGAGCGCATTCAACCAACTCTCCGGATTTTTTTGTTCAAGAAACACCTGGCCGCCAAGCCGCATTGGAATCCCATCCTTCGTTCAGTTGTTTAGATATGACGAAATATTCGCTTTGTGCAAGTATATCATAAACGCGCGTTCATTCAATAAGGTTTATCAAACATGAATAATTATTTTTATTTTGTGCTAAGAATAAGGATTGACAGCGCTTAAATGATCTATGTATTATATATACATAAACGCGTGTTTACGAAAGAGGTCAAACATCATTGAAAAATTCAAAGATTAAAAGTGAGGAGATAGCCCGGATAGCCGGGGTATCCAGAAGTACGGTCAGCAGAGTAATCAATAAATATTCGAACGTACCTGCTGAAACGCATGACAAAGTCATGAAAGTGATTCAAGACTACAATTATTTTCCTTCTGTTTCTGCCCAAGTCCTTGCTGGCAAACGGGTGTGCACGATTGGTCTGTTTCTTATCGAACCCGGCAATGTTTCCAGCGATAGCCTGACGAATAAGTTACTTGTCAGCGTTATAGAGAATGCTTCAGAGCACGGCTATTATGTCTTGACAAACATTATTCGCGACACCAAGAATACGGATACGATAAAAAGCGTAAAAGAAATTTTCATCCAAAACAGGATCGATGGAGGTATCTTCATTGGCGCAGCGATACGTGAACCACTCATTGAAGAATTGACAGCAGGAGGATTCGTTGTCGGCATCGTTGATCAAAAGCATCAAGAATATCCCCAGCCCAATCGGATTGTTGCCAATTTTAACAATGATTCGGGTATGAAACAGGCTGTGGCGTATTTGGCTGGCCTCGGCCATACCAGGATCGGCGTCATCAATGGTGATATGAAACGCCTGTCTGGCCAAACGAAATACGAGGGCTTCCAAAAAGCGATGAGCATGTGCAATCTGAATACCAATCCGGATTGGGTATTGCCGGGCAATTTTCATAAAATAAGCGGCTATGATGCAATTCAAACACTTTTGCGTAATACAAGCGACTTGCCGACTGCCATTATTGCAGCCAATGACAGCGTAGCTTTCGGTGCAATTCGCGCACTGAAGGAACATGGCTTGCAGGTACCGGAGGATATTTCGGTCATCGGTTTTGACGATCATGTGCTGAGTGAAATGCATCATCCCGCACTAACAACTATACGCGTCGATTTCAGCGATATGCTGAAGCATTTGACCACAGACGTGATTGCTAAAATCGAACGGGGGACGACGGATATTAAAGAGATCACGATTGATTGCAGTCTGGTTGTCAGAGACTCGTGCAGAAGAATCTAAATTTTTTTACCATGGAATAAACGCGCGTTTAAAGATGTATGTTTTATAGTATATTTTCGAGTTTTTTTTCGGAATTATAAACGCGCGTTTACAATAATGCTAATGTATGAGAGGGGTGATGTCGCGCGTATTCAGCGGCTAATGTTTTCAAGAAGGGGAGTTCGTATCATCGTAATTTGTATGCGTATACAATTGATAAAAAATCGAAAAAAGTGATGATCATTTCAATCGCTTAATCCATGAAAAATAGGGTAGGGGAGCTGTGTCACATCAGCAATTAAAAAAATAAAGGAGGAATTGAACGTGAAGAAGCTAAATTCCAGAAAAGTTCTACCTATCGTGCTGGTGGCCTCACTGATGACGATTATTATTTCAGCTTGTGAAAGCGCATCCACAGGGTCCAAAGATAATGCAGCCACTGCCAGCAATACTTCTGAAAAAATTGAACCCCTTGGAAAGTATCAGAAACCGGTAACGGTGACATGGGCTGTTCAAACTGCTGCAGCTTCGAAGCTCCTTGACAAAGAAACCTGGGAAGATAACCGATGGAGCCGCTTGTTCAAAGACAAGCTCAATATCGATCTCAAGATAGCCTTCACAGCTGACAGCAGCACCGACGCATACAAAAACAAGCTGAATGCAATTATTGCTTCAGGCGATTTGCCGGATGTATTCAAAACCCAGGATCCTAACGTATTTTTGCAGTTGGCACAGAATGGGCAGCTCGCTGACCTCACCGATGTCTATAGCAAATATGCAACAGATTCCATCAAGGAATATCAGAAAAGATTTGCCGATTCGTTCAAGGGCGCTACGATTAACGGCAAGCTTTACGCTATACCGCGGATGAACGACAACTTCCACGAGGCGCCGTTTCTCTGGATACGTGAAGACTGGCTTAAGAAAACCAATTCTCAACCCCCGAAGACCATCGAAGAAATGGTCGCTCTTGCCAAGAAGTTCTCTGACATGGGTGGCGTCGGTCTTGCCCTCAACAAGGATCTCATCAGACAAAACCATGGCAGCATTCTTGGTTTAGTTTCCGCATTTGGCGTTCCCGGTCGTGATGAGAGTATGTTCTACCGCGATAATAATGGCAAGATGACTTTTGCCTGGATCCAGCCAAATATGAAAGCAGCGCTTTCCCTTCTGGCAGATATGTATAAGAAAGGCCTTATTAACAAGGATTTTACCGCCAAAAACGAATCCGCACTGGTTGAAGATATTACCAGCGGCAAGATCGGTATGGCTTTCGGCAGCAACTGGGGCACTTGGTATCCATACAATAATGTTTACAAAAAGGATGGCGTTATCGTACATCCATATCCCATTCCCACACAATCCGGTTACGATTACAAGATTGGTATCGAGAGCAATGCCGTTGGCCAGATGACGATGGTCAGCGCGAAGTACAAAAATCCCGAAGCGGTAATCAAGATGCTCAATCTGTACGATCAGACTGTCAATTACTCAACGAAGGATGAATACACCAAGTATTGGGCGAATGAACAGTATAGGCTCTCCCCGATATACATCGATCAACCGGGTGAGGTTTTTGCAGCCGATCTTCAGAAAGCCCTCGACAAAGGCTCCTCTGACGGACTTCCACCTGCGGCAAAGCCCTTATACGATTACATTACAGGCTTTGAGAACGGATCTCTTGCCAAAGACGACAATGCTTTCGGTACCTGGGGCCAGATGTCCAAGTCAGGCTCTCTGCCAATCGTATTGAACAAGTACCTGCCCGACAAGGCGATCGTCCAGAGTATCTTGGGCATTCAAAGGCCCGACGTGTGGTTGACTAACGTTGCTTCGCTGGATACGCTCACGATAACAACCTTTACTGATATCATTACTGGCGCCAAGCCTGCCGATTATTTCGACACCTTTGTGCAGCAGTGGCTGAAGGCTGGCGGTCAAAAGACTCTCGACGAACTTGACAAAATGTATCCGGCAAAATAAGTCATTCTAATCGAACTCGATCTAATACATTAACAGGTGGTGGAGAACCGGTGTTAGAAAGTCTAAAGCGAAAAGACAAGATGATCAGACAGCTTCCCTTGTATATCATGCTGCTCCCGGCAGTCGTTCTGGTGGCAATCTTCAGCTATGGCTCTATGGCCGGCGTTATCATCGCGTTCCAGAAATTTGTTCCGGCAAAAGGGATGTTCGGACACCAGCAATGGTTAGGTCTTCAAAATTTCTATACGTTGTTTTCTATGCCCAATATAGGGCTGGTCATACGAAATACGATCATTATTGCATTGTGTAAAATGATTGCAGGCATCATTGTTCCGGTCGTGTTTGCGTTGCTGCTCAACGAAGTCAAGAATGTTTTAGCAAAGCGCATTTTCCAGACGATGGTCTATCTGCCGCATTTCCTCTCGTGGGTCATATTATCCGGTATCCTGATCAATCTTTTGTCACCGGAAGCTGGCATTGTCAATATATTCCTATCCATGCTTGGAATAAAACCAATCTTTTTCCTTGGCAATCCGAACGTGTTTCCAGCCACGATGGTAGTGGCCGATATCTGGAAGACCTTTGGATTCGGATCGGTCATTTATCTGGCCGCCCTGACTGGCATAGACCCTGCTCTTTATGAAGCCGCAGTTATCGACGGCGCAAACCGATGGAAGCAGACATGGCACATCACCCTGCCTGGCATTTCATCTATTGTTGTGCTGATGTCCGTGCTGGGTCTTGCCAATATCCTTAACGGCGGATTCGATCAAATCTATAATATGTACAGCCCTGTGGTTTATTCCACCGGCGATATTTTGGATACATTCGTGTTCCGGCTGGGCATTGAGCAGGCTCAATACTCTCTCTCAACGGCTGCTGGCCTTTTTAAGTCCGGAGTATCATTGATTTTTATCGTTGTGTCTTATTATTTGGCTGACAAATTGACCGGATATCGAGTCTTCTAATGGGGGACAGGAAAATGGGATTTAAGGAATCCATGCCACGTAAAATATTCCTTGTATGCAATACGGTTTTCCTACTGATTATTGTACTTTTATGCATATTGCCATTTATCAACCTGCTGGCGGTATCTTTTTCCGATAAAGTCGCAGTCGCTGCAGGAGAGGTTACATTTTTTCCTGTCGGATTTAC
Source organism: Paenibacillus sp. GP183 (assembly GCF_900104695.1). Taxonomy (NCBI): domain Bacteria; kingdom Bacillati; phylum Bacillota; class Bacilli; order Caryophanales; family Paenibacillaceae; genus Paenibacillus; species Paenibacillus sp. GP183. The sequence continues at coordinate 743,174 of NZ_FNSW01000001.1, read as the reverse complement.
AACGATCTCATATCAATTTATTACGAATACCTCGAAGTTTTTCATGTCTCTCCTGGTCTCAATCAAGCGTGTGGCGATAGGCGTGCCGATCAATCTGCTGTTGATCATTCTGACAGCTTATCCTCTTTCCAAATCAAAAGAGGATTTTGGGGCCAGGAGCATTTTCTCATGGTTCTTTGTTGTAACCATACTCTTCAACGCAGGTTTGATTCCTACTTATATGGTAGTGAGGAATACCGGGTTGATGAACACGATATGGTCGCTTGTTTTACCGGGCGCTCTTCCCGTATTCAGCATGCTGGTCGTGATGAACTATATGCGCAGCCTGCCGAAGGAATTGCTGGAGGCGGCGTACATCGACGGAGCGAGTCATGTACAGTCGCTGATCAGAGTTGTTTTGCCAGTCTGTGCACCGACGATCGCAACCGTAACGCTGTTTTCGTTTGTAGATCATTGGAACAGCTGGTTCGACGGCATGATTTACATGAATAAGATCCAAAACTATCCGCTCCAAACATACTTGCAAACGGTTGTCGTGAATCCGGAAGAGTTTATACGCAACAACACCGATCTCAGCGGCAATTTATCCAAATATTTGTCTATGGTCAGCGCCCGCACTACAGGCGCAGCGCAAATGTTTTTGGCGATGATCCCGATTCTGTGTATCTATCCGTACCTGCAAAAGTATTTTACAACTGGACTTGTGATGGGCAGCGTAAAAGAATGATGCAGAAAGAAGTGAAAAAATGAAAGTATTGGTTACCGGAGGTACCGGTTTTATCGGCTCGTATGTTGTCAAGGAGCTGCTTTTGTATGGACACGAGATCACGCTCTTTGCCAGAAATGCAAGCAAGGTCCCAGGTTTTGTTGAGCATGATCATATCCGTTTTGTTACAGGACAAATGGACGATGCCAACGCAATCGCTAAAGCGGTTGCTGGACAGGATGCTTGCGTCCATGTAGCGCTATCTTGGTTGGACGGAACTGCGGAAGAAACGTTAGTCCATGAAACTATGCCCTCTGTCCGCCTGTTCCAAAAGGCTGCTGAAGCAGGGGTTAAAAAAATCATCTACACCTCTTCCATTGCCAGCTTTGGTTCAGCACCTCATAATGATATGGGTTTTATAAAGCCAAATACTTATTACGGCGCCACCAAGGCTGCGACAGAAGCTTATCTCATGGCTATAGCCTCTCAGTATCACCTTAAAGCCAATGTCGTGCGGCCGGGTTACACTTTTGGCAATCCCTGCGTGGAGGGAGGGCCTCTCTATCCCGACCGCAAGATTGTAAATATGGTAAAAAGCGCCCTGGCAAACGAGTCCATGTCCTTTACCAAAAATGACGGAACGCAATTTATCTGGGCGGGTGACCTGGCAAAAGTATACTCAGCTTTGCTCAATTCCGATGAATTGGATCGCGGTTATTATACCGCTGTGAGCACTGAATTCCGCACATGGGCTCAGGTCGCGGAAATGGCGGTAGACCTCTTTGGTTCCAAAAGTCAAATTACACTGGTGGACAAAGGGCGACCCTTGCCAGAGGGCACCCCTATAGATGTCTCACTAATCAAGAATACCTTTGGGTATGCTTTCAAGGCAGAAGAGTACTTAAAGAAGCATATTCAATACCTGAGCACTTTGGAGTTGTAAATTGATTTGGAGTACGTGGCATGGCCAAGAGGGAGGAGCAGCAATGAATATTGTGATTACCGGCGCGAATCGCGGTCTTGGCTACGAGCTGACACTTGCTGCAGCACAAAGAGGTCACAAGGTAATAGCCGGAATTCGTTCGCCTGAGCCCAAGGGAAAATTTCTGGATCTGATTGGCCGTTTTCCCGATCAAATTGACCCAGTCCAACTTGATGTATGCATTGAAGAAACGATAGCCCGCTTATCGGAAAAGCTTCTGGCAGAACGACAGACGGTTGATGCAATCATTAACAATGCCGGCATCTTATTAGGCAGAGGTGTCGCGATAGAAGAAATGCCGATGGAGGTTATCATCCAGACTTTCGAGATTAATTTGTTTGGTCCTATGATGGTGATCAAGCATTTACTTCCGCTTATGTCGGATGGCGGGGACTCACGAGCTATCATTAACATTTCATCAGAAGCAGGCAGCTTGTCCAATGCGTATGGCGGGGATTATCCCTATGCGATCTCCAAAACTGCGATCAACATGTTCTCGAAACAGCTTAAAAAGTATGTCAAAAACAGAGGAATCCGGGTGTATGCCATTCATCCAGGATGGATCGAGACAGACATGGGCGGGGAGAAAGCTCCAGGAGATCCTGCCGAAAGTGCTGCTAGCATCATAGATATTGTCGAGAGGAAAAAAGATATAGATCCTGAATCCTTCTTTATCAGTTATAAAGGAGAACCGATGCCCATTTGATGCTGCCAGTAAGGGATGCTAATCACATATTTCTAGGAGGAACTACATGTCAGATTATTCAATTGGATCATGGTCATTCCATGCACTGTGCAAATCGGGGAAAATGAGCTTGTTTGGCTATTTGGAGAGTCTGAAGTACCGCTATCAACTCCGTCATGCAGATATTTGGAACGGAATGCTTCTCTCCACTGAGGATGACTATATCCAGAGCGTCAAGGATACTTTGGTTGAAGAAGGATTGACTGTCGCGAACCTCGCAGTGGACGGTGCCGACGTCTGGCATCACGACACCGCCGTTCGTGAACGAAACCATCAAAAGGCGCTACTGTACCTTGATATAGCACGCCGGTGGGGAGTTCAAACGCTGCGGATCGATATGGGGGGAAACACGGTAGAAATGACCGATGAACAGTTTGAGTTTTGCGTCAACCGATACCGGGAATATGCACAAATTGCCACTGATCATGGTTTTCGTGTAGGCCCGCAGACACATCAGCCGGCTGCCCAGTCTCCTCGAAACCTGAAGCGGATTTCTAATGAAATTTCCGCGCCCGGGTTCGGGATAATACTCAATGTCAACCGTTGGATCATGGACAAGGAAATCGGAGATGCGCTTGTAGCGCCCTTCACGATTCATGCCCAGTTTGATCGGGCGTTTGTGGATTTTACCGGAACTGAGCTGCTTCAAAAAGTACAGCTGTTGTGTGGGGCCGGTTATCGGGGATGCTGGTCATTGGAATTCCGTGGCGGCTCCGATGAGTACCAGGAAGTCGAGCGTGATTTACTGGCCATTCGGCAGGCCGTAAGGTTAGCGACTAACCAAGAATAGGATCGGGAAAAAATAAAACTAATGGAGATTAAGCGATGAATACATTAAAAGAACCTCGCAAGGTAGATGGAAGAAATGTGATCAGTATCCTGGAAATGGTGGATGTTTATACCGGCGAACGCAGAGTCATAGCCGAATTCGATTTTCTGATTGAGGCGCCTAATTGGACCCGCGATGGCAAGCATCTCGTATATAACAGCTTGGGTCGTCTTTACACTTTTAACCTCACTTCGGGGGAAAGTACGGCCATCAATTCCGGTTATGCGATCCAATGCAATAACGACCATGTGCTTTCACCTGATAACTCTCAAGTCGCGGTAAGCCATCATACCTGTGAAGATGGCCAATCTCGTATCTATATTTTCCCTTTGCAGGGTGGCCATCCGATCCTTATCACGCCAATGGCCCCCAGCTATTTGCACGGGTGGTCACCGGACGGAAACACGCTAGCTTATTGCGCAGAGCGGAACGGTGAGTACGACATCTACATCATTCCTGTAAATGGCGGCTTAGAAACAAAGTTAACGGATACAACCGGACTGAATGACGGTCCCGAATATTCACCGGACGGCAAGCACATTTGGTTCAACTCGGTACGAACAGGTCTGATGCAAGTGTGGCGCATGAATGCCGACGGCAGCGAACAGGTCCAGATGACGTTCGACGAGAGCAATAATTGGTTCCCGCATATATCTCCTAATGGAGATTTGGTGGCATATATTACTTATCGCAAGGGCGATGTAGCTCCCGGCGACCATCCCGCAAACAAGAATGTAGAAATTCGTGTAATGCCCAGCTCCGGCGGCGAATTCCGTACGCTTGTCAAGCTGTTTGGCGGACAGGGCACCATCAACGTCAATTCTTGGTCGCCAGACAGCAGGCAATTGGCTTTTGTCAGCTACAAGCTGAAGGAATAGGGAGGAGTTATTATGAAAATGCAAATTTACAATACCAAAATAAAGGAGAAGAAAAATGGATAACACTATTCTTGGCACAACCCTAGTTTGTCAGGTTGCAATGATCGTTCGTGATGTGGAAAAGGCTACTCGTCGCTTTGCCGAGCTTTTAGGTGTTCCTGCTCCTTCCGTCATTATGGCAAATGAAGATGGAAGTGATACGGTTTCATATATGGGGCAGCCCACGAAAGGAAGGGTAAGGCTGTCTTTCTTTCACATGGAGAATCTGGTTGTAGAGTTCATTGAACCTACAGAGGACCCGACTACATGGAAGGAATTTCTGAATACAAAAGGTCCTGGAGTTCATCACATCGCATTCAAAGCGAAGAACAGAATGCTTGAAACAGCAGCTAAGCTGGAGGAATTCGGCTTCCCGCTTATTCAAAACGGCAATAAATATGCTTATGTGGAAAGCACAGACGATTTGGGTGTCATTCTCGAACTTCTCGACATTGATTAGAAAAAATTGATTATTTTAATTGTTGAGAGGGCAGACGAATGCATTCATTCGACCTGCCCTTTCCTTATCCTTCTGAACAAAAAGGAATGATATTATGCGTGAAGTAAACATAGCATTAATTGGATACAATTTTATGGGAAAGGCTCACAGCTATTCAATAGGAAATGTGGCATTCTTTTTTCAGCAAGAAATCAAACCTGTAAAAAAGGTGCTAGTCGGTCGTACCGAGCATTTGCTTAAAAAGGCTGCTGAAGACTTCGGTTGGCAGGAATATGCCACAGATTGGAAAGACGTAATTGACAGAAACGACATTGATGTCATATGCATAGCAACTCCGACCTCATCACATATGGAAATAGCAATCGCAGCTGCTAAAGCTGGAAAACACATATTGTGCGAAAAGCCCCTTGGAATGAACGCGGTGGATGCGAAACAAATGTGGGATGCGGCAAAACAAGCGGGCGTTGTGAATATGGTTGGGCACAATTATCGAAGAGTTCCAGCCATCGCGCTGGCCAAGCGGCTTATAGACGATGGCAAAATCGGAGAAATCTATCATTTTCGCGGTGTATACCTTCAAGACTGGTTATCCGATCCCGATTATTCGATGAGTTGGAGATTAGATAAAAAAATTGCTGGATCAGGCTCGCACGGGGATTTAAACTCTCATTTAATTGATTTGGCCAGGTATCTTGTTGGAGAAATCGACCAAGTGATAGGCATGGAAAAAACCTTTGTCAAAAAACGTGCAAAGGCTTATGGAGATCAGATATCACATCCGAGTCCTTCCATTCAGCTCGAAGATGTCACTGTCGATGACAGCACCGTTTTTCTCGCAAAATTTAAAAACAGCTCAATAGGGACATTTGAAGCATCGCGTATGGCAAGCGGAAGGAAGAACCATGAACGTATAGAGATAAATGGAAGCAAGGGTTCCATATCATTCAATTTCGAAAGAATGAACGAGTTGGAGTTTTGGTCCAAGGATGACGGACTTGATGTTCAGGGCTTCCGGACGATCATAGCGACAGAGGATGTTCATCCATATATGAAAGCTTGGTGGCCACCGGGCCATCTGATTGGTTATGAGAATACGTTTGTCAACCAATTTGCCGACTTTATTCATGCAATCGTTACCAAGAATCAAGTACAACCCAATTTTCATGATGGCTGGATGTGCAATAAAGTCTTGGATGCGGTAAGCAGATCCATAGAATCCCTTACTTGGGAAGACGTAGACAGCATTTAATTGATAGGAGGAGACAAAGCGTGTCCGATAATTTCGAATCTACGTTAAACTACGTAAACACATATTCAAGACCCTCAGAGCTCAAAATCACAGATATGCGATTTGTCGATCTAGCGGGAGCGCCGATGCATTGTACCCTCGTAAAAATCTACACCAATCAAGGGATAACAGGGATCGGAGAACTAAGAGACTTTGGAAGCCGCACTTATGCGGAAATGCTGAAAGGCCGTTTACTGGGGGAAAATCCGTGCAATGTAGATAAACTGTTTCGCAGGATCAAACAATTCATGGGTTCAGGAAGGCAATCAGGCGGTGTCGCCGGTATCGAAATTGCACTATGGGACCTAGCCGGCAAGGCATTCGGCGTTCCGGTTTATCAGATGCTGGGGGGGAAGTTCCGCGATGAAGTGCGTGTTTATTGTGATCTTGGGGTCAATACGCCAGGGCTTAAAGGCGACGGCTATTCGATGGGCAAACGCCTGAAACAGTTTGTTGATGAAGCTGGTTTCACCATGGTTAAAGCCGTCTTGGGTGTAGAAAGCCTCCAGTTACTCTATCCAGACGAAGAGTTGATTTCTGCACCTGGCAACTATGTACAGGAATATCTCAAGGCTGCCCAATATAACTTTGATTTCATCAAAAACCGTCGAGATACTCCGTATGGGCCAGAGTTCCAAAAACGTAACCGTGCTTATGACATGGTTAATACGCAATCCCCTTTCACCATATTCCGAATGACTGAACGCGGTTTGGACCGGTATGAAGAGGAGGTTGCGCATATGCGAGAAATCCTTGGATATAAAATACCTTTAGCCATCGATCACCTAGGCTATTTAAATCTTGAAGATGCCGTACGTCTGCTGCGCCGATTGGAGAAATACAATCTTTTGTGGGCAGAAGACATGCTGCCTTGTACATATACGGAGGAATATAAGCGTTTAAGTCAGCTAACCTCAACACCATTAGCCACAGGCGAGGATCTTTCGTCAATAGAAAGTTTTGAAGAACTGATTGTTAATAGGGCAGTACCCCTTATACATCCCGACATTTGTTCTTCCGGCATTTTTGAGACCAAGAAAATAGGTGACCTGGCTCAACGTTATCACGTTGCGATGGCCATGCATATGTGTGAAACACCCGTTGCGGCACTGGCCACAGCACATATGGGTGTAGCAACAGAGAACTTTATCGCGACCGAGTTCAATGCGCCGGATGTACCATGGTGGAACGATATTATTACTGGCTTTGATGGGAATGTCATAAAAAACGGGTTCATACGAGTGTCGGAAAAACCCGGACTTGGCTTCGACGATATCAACGATGAAGTCATAAAGGAACATTTGATGCCTGGATTTCCTGTTATGTGGGCTCCCACCGATAAATGGAACACGGAATACTCTAATGATCGATTATTCAGCTGAGATTGTCCGCTTACATTTTCGTCCAGCGATGGGATATAATGGGTGATAACACAAACAAAAGGAGGAGTTGTAACCATGGAGGAGCTGCGTTATCCCATCGGTCCGTTCAAATGGCGGGATTCACTTGACGAAGTGACAAGGGCAGATTTCATCGCGGTGTTAGAGTTAGCGCCCGTAATGCTGTCGGAGGCGGTCTCCGACCTGTCGATCGGACAGCTCGATACGCCTTACCGGCCGGACGGGTGAGCAGTGAGGCAGGTTGTCCATCATTTGGCGGACGGCAACATGAACTTATATTTCCGCACGAAGCTGGCGCTGACAGAAATCGAGCCTATGGTCAAGCCGTTCGAAGAGGAGGGGTGGGCGGAGCTGCCGGACAGCAAAATTTTGCCGGTCGATATATCGCTTGCGCTGATCGAGCAGTTGAACTGTCGTTTAGTGTTCCTGCTGCGCTCGACCCCTGCGGCCGATTTCGCCCGCACCTACCGGCACCCAGTGAACGGCGTTTGGACGCTGGACGCAGCCCTTTCGTTTTTTGCGTGGCACAATCTTCATCATACCGCGCAAATAACGAAGCTTCGCGAGCGGCAGAACTGGTATTAGGAAATCAGAAGCGGAGGAGTGATTCTGCCTTCACACGCCGTGATAAGAGTTTGTCAATATCATTTCTTCGACAATCGGTGCAAGTTCTTGTTGTTCATGCGCGACACAGAATTGTTATAGGACCAGGTTAAGCGCTTACACAATACATATATATAACACTTATAGCTAATTTAAGTTTTTTTAGGGGGCGTGATCGGAATAGTTGGTTGAGGGCTCCACTTGAAAGGCGAGGTTGAGTGCGTATTAAACCGGATTATTAAACCGGTTTAATAATCCGGTTTTAAAAAAAAGAGAGGAGGGCTCAATGGCTACGAACATACACCTATTGAAACCCGCGCCCATGCGCGGTTTTTTAATTTATGGATGGAAGTTCTTGTCCAAGGCCAAGAACAAGAAATTCCTTGGTGTCGCTTGGAAAATTTTGTTGACAATTGAAGGGCATCGGTTATAATTTTAATTATTCAGGTAAGCGCTTAACTCACTTTTTAGAATTCATCAAAAGAGTTAAATGTTTATGTTTACAACTTAGATATGAAATCGCTTTAATTGTCTTTGAACCTTGGTATGAAAGGGGAGATTGGATTTAAATGACATGGTATTTTAAAGCGCTGGGCAAACGCAAGCTGGTCGAGTTTATCATACTTGTTGTATTTGTCGTTTTCTTTATGGGGCCTTTATTAAATCTATTGTTGTTAGCGTTTACAGGAAGATGGCAGTACCCTGCAGCTCTTCCGCAGTCCTGGTCATTTAGCTGGTGGCAGTTTGTACTCTCTAAGCCAGAGGTCATTCATTCGATTGGTCTTTCGTTTTTGATTGCTACTATTGTAACCGCTTTATCGATCGTTATTTGTATACCGGCTGCTTATGCTTTTGCCAGAATCCGGTTTCCGCTCAGCAAATACTTTTTATTTTCATTTTTGCTGACTCAAGCTTTTCCGAAAATGGGATTGTACGTATCGATTGCTGTTTTGTTTTACAAAATCGGCTTAATCAACACATTTATGGGTGTTGTTTTGATTCATATTGTGAATACCTTGATGTTCATGACATGGATACCATCGGCAGCTTTCCGGAATGTCCATAAAGCCCAGGAAGAGTCAGCGAGAGATGTAGGTGCCAGCCCCTTTCGCGTATTTTGGAACATTACATTCCCAATGGCCTTACCGGGAATCACGGTGGCTTCCATTTTTACATTCCTTCACTCTTTAGATGAGGCTCAAGGCACGTATCTGGTCGGGATCCCGGATTTTCGCACAATGCCGGTTGTCATGTATTCCATCATATCTGACTACCCAAGCACTGCAGGTGCCGTCTTCTCCATTATCTTGACTTTACCTACGATTGTTTTGCTGCTTGCTGCACAAAGATTTGTCTCTGCTGACGTGATGTCGAGCGGATTCCAAATGAAATAAGATTGCGATTGAGCTATGGGGAGGAACCTATGATTCAGCTATCGATTCAAAATCTCACGAAACGCTATAAGACAGGAGAAGGAGTTTCGAACATATCCCTGGATGTCAAAAAAGGGGAGTTGGTCACTTTACTTGGACCCTCGGGCTGCGGCAAGACAACCTTGCTCCGAAGCATTGGAGGCTTTCTGGAGCCGGATTCTGGAGATATTCAGATCGAAGGCAAAAGCGTCCTTAACCTACCGCCCGAAAAGCGTCCAACCGGTATGGTGTTTCAAGGCTATAACCTTTGGCCCCATATGAATGTATACAATAACCTTGCCTTTGGCTTGAAAATCCGCAAGAAAAATAACAATGAAATTGAACAAGCGGTTAAACGCGTGCTGGACTTGGTTCGTCTTCCGGGATCTCAGAAGAAATTTCCTAGTGAGCTGTCCGGTGGCCAGCAGCAGCGTGTTGCCGTAGCTAGAGCTTTCTTGCTCGAGCCAGCGGTTTTGCTGCTGGATGAGCCTTTCTCGGCGCTGGATGCCAAGCTACGCCACGAGATGCGCGAGGAACTGCGTGATATCCAGTCCGCCACTGGTTTAACCATGGTATTCGTCACGCATGATCAAGAGGAAGCGCTATCCATTTCTGACCAAATAGTGGTGATGAACTCGGGACTGGTTGAGCAAATTGCGACGCCGCAGGAAATCTATGATCACCCTCGTTCTCTTTTCGTAGCCCAATTTATTGGCAAGATGAACTTTATCAAAGGGAGGGTGGATGGCAATAAAGTCTATGTGAAGCACTTGGAATTTCCGAATGCCCAGAATCTGGAGGGGGATGTGACGGTCGCTGTTCGGCCCGAGGATATATCCTTGAAGCCCGAGAACGGACTTCCGGCGACCATTCGTCAAGTAATGGTTTTGGGGCATTATGCCGAGGTTTCTTTTGAAACCGAGAGCGGATTGATAAAAGCATTTCTGCCTCGCGACTCTGTAAAAGATTTGGTTCCGGGACAATCAGCAGGATTGTCATTTACCAAAGCACTCTCATACAAGACAACCTAAATATTAACTATTTTAAGGAGGAATCATGTATGGTCGGATTAAAAAAGGGCGTCAGTTTGGCTTTAGCTTCAATGTTAATAGCAAGCGCTTTGGCAGGCTGCGGCTCTACGGGAGCCAAGACAGCATCGTCTAAAAAGCAAGACGAATTTTCGTTTTATTTCACAGGTTCTCTTAACGTGAAAAATCTTTGGGAAACCCTAGTTCCCATGTTTGAGAAAGCAAATCCGAATATTAAGGTTAAAATGGTTTATATTGACTCAGGTACAGGCGGGGCATCTACACTTGACCGCATCATTGCCGCCAAACAAGCCAATCAAAAATCCGGCGATGTAGATCTTTATGAAGCAGGTCTGAGTGATGTGCTCAAGGGTACCAAAAATGAGCTTTGGACGTCTTTTGATACCAAAAAGATACCTAACCTTAGTAAAATTGATGAGAACAAATGGAAGAATTTGAAAGGAGAAGGAATTCCTTATCGTGCTTCCGCGGTTATTCTGGCTTATAACAGTGCGAAGGTCAAGACCCCTCCAAAAACGGCAAATGATTTGTATGATTGGATCCGTAAAAACCCGGGCCGATTTGCGTATAATGATCCTTCTACCGGTGGTTCCGGCGACTCGTTTGTGCAGACGGCTATTTATAACTTCCTGCCGCCGGAGGCTACTACAAATTCAGATCCTTCCATGATGAGCCAATGGGATAAAGGCTTTGCACTGTTAAAGGAACTTCATCCATATATGTACCAGAAAGGCGTCTATCCGAAGAAAAACCAGGGAACGCTTGACCTGCTCAATAATGGAGAGGTGGATATGATTCCGGCATGGTCAGATCAGGCCTTAGAGGCATTAGACAAAAAGCTCCTGCCCGATACAATCAAAATGACACAAATTGATCCTTCCTTCACAGGCGGACCTACCTATTTGATGGCTCCTAAGCTTTCTGAACATCAAGATTCTGTGGCGACATTCCTTAATTTCGTATTAACACCGGATGCACAAAAAGTAATCGTTGAAAAAATGTTCGGATATCCGGGAATCAAGTGGGATGAGATGCCTCAAGAATTGAAAACCAAGTTTAAAGATGTAGCGGGAGGATATCGCACATTCAGCCTTGGGGACTTGGGCAAGGAGATTCAGAAGCGCTGGCAAAAGGATGTTGCTGGACAATGACCAAAAATGTAAAACAAGGGATCTTTGGTCTCTTGCTTGTCATCCCCTCATTCCTTATCTTATGTTTTGTCGTTATTATTCCAATCTTTCTTGCGATTAACGAAAGCTTTAAAAATGATGACGGTCAGTACACCATGGAATATTACATTTACCTTTTTACAGATAAGGTCATGACTCAAAACATTATGTTCACCCTTAAGCTGACGATCATATCTGTTATTCTGGTGCTTCTGATCGGATACTCTCTCGCCGTTTATATGAGATTTAGCGGAGGGACTATAGTTAAATGGATCAAAAGGATGTACATGATTCCCATGTTTATCCCTTCCGTCATTGCTTCCTATGGGATCATCAATATGTATGGCAACCATGGTTGGTTGTCTCGCATTTTGACATTGATGGGCACTGAAGCTTTCCCTAAAATAATTTTTGATTATAAAGGCATTATTTTAGCTAATCTTTGGTTCAATATACCGTTTACAACCATGCTCCTGTCATCCGCTCTGTCGGGTATTCCCAATGCGATTATTGAAAGCGCGAAGGATGTAGGAGCAAGCCGCCTCCAAATCTTTTACAAGTTCATTTTGCCGCTTTCCTATCGAACAATGTGGGTCGCTGTCACCTTTATCTTCATGGGTATCATTGGCGGTTTTACAGCGCCTTATCTGCTCGGGCCGAACTCTCCGCAAGTACTGGGAGTTGCTATGCGGCAAATTTTCTCAGTCTATCAGGAAACGCAGCTGGCAAGTGCCAATGCAGTCTTTATGTTCGTCTTGTGCTCCATTATGGGTTATTTCTACATTCGTACCATGATAAAAGATGATAAGCTCTCAAGTCATTCTTAACTGAGTGCACCTTTCCCTAATGGGAAAGGTGCTTTTTTCCAGAGCTTCGGATCTGGGCTCTAGTGGAATTTAATCAGGACGGCGTCCTGGTATTACGGGGGAAGAACTATGAATACATTGCTGAGGACTAACGGCACTGTAACGCCAAGCTGTTCAAAGTGCCATATTACTTATACCATTCATCTGCATCAGGAATGCCGAGAGCTGCATGTGGAATTTGCCTACTCTCCAAAGAAACTGGAAGACGATGCGCGGGCAGAAGCACTTATTCTGGAAGCATTGCCCCAGTTTATTTTGCAGGAGCATCTGGGTTCCTATAGGGAGCATTATATGGATTTCCTGCCGCTGCAAAACCTGCTTACACTTTCATTTGATGACGAGCATGGATTTCGTGGTGCAGGGCATCGTCATGATTCTGTTCAGCATATGATAATAGCAGCTGACGAGGCATCACCTGGCTTAATCCCGGGGATTGTCCCGCGAGGGCAATTAAGGCTTATGATCAATGTTCACTGCGTTGTATCCGAAGAGTGCAGGTATCAACTGCATGTATGGGAAGCCGGTGAGGCAAAGTGACAAATTGGCTGCCCTTTGAACTGCATTGCCATACGTTTCACAGCGATGGTAAACAATCATTAGCCGAGCTTGCGTCCGCCGCCAAAGATTTGGGACTTTGCGGTGTGGCATTAACGGATCATAATACAATGACGGGATTATTGGACAGGGATTCCGTTGTTGCCAATACGGGTGTGGAAATAATCCCGGGGTTAGAATGGACGACTTTTTTTGGTCATATGCTCACCCTTGGAATCACGGAATATGTAGATTGGCGAAATCTAAGCCCATTCCATATTCACCGAGGTATAGAAGCGGTTCATAAACAGGGAGGCCTAGTGGGCATAGCTCATCCCTTTCGGGTTGGCAGTCCAATGTGTACGGGCTGTTTTTGGGAATTCGAGGTTTCCGATTGGAAACAGGTGGATTATATCGAGGTCTGGTCAGGTCTGTTTCCTTCCATTCGCAGGAATAATATACGAGCCTTCGACATGTGGACGGATTTGCTCAACAAAGGGTATCGTATTGCAGCTACCTGCGGAAGGGATTGGCATGTATCTGATCCTGTGACTGAACCCATTTCCGTAACTTATTTAGGAATCCGGGAAGGGTATCAGGATCTTGTGTCTGCAGCATTAAACGCGCTAAGACGAGGTGCTGTGGCTATTTCGATGGGTCCATTGCCCATGATGTCCGTAAGATCGTTCGGAGGCCATACGGCTGAATTAGGGGATGTAGTGGAATGGAACATGTCTGAACATGCACCCGTGATTCAAATTGCTATCGATTTTTCAGCTCGCGAGGGTTTGTGGAACCTCCCTGATCAATTGATGAAAATGAGGCTGATGAGCAACAAAGGAGAGTTAGCCTCCTTGGAACTTTCATCGGAACAACCGCATGCCGAATATAAGCTGGATGCAGCCGGTATCAGCTGGGTCAGGGCGGAATTATTCGGTACATTTTGCGGCACCCATACACGTATTGGTTTCACGAATGCAATTTACTTTGAAGAGGTGGATTAACATGGCTGGAATATCGAGTATATGGTTTATAAGCCATGGAGAATTGCTGCTCCGTATGGTATTGGCGGTTTTATTTGGAGGTTTCGTAGGGATGGAACGGGAATGGCACAACCACCCAGCCGGGTTTCGCACTCACATTTTGGTATGTCTCGGTTCAGCAACCATTATGCTTCTTTCGATTTATGGCTTTTCTGAATTCGTCAATGAACCCAATGTAAGAATTGATCCGGCTCGTCTTGCCGCTCAGGTTATTAGCGGTATTGGCTTTCTGGGTGCAGGGGCCATTCTGCGCAACGGCTCTGCGGTCAGCGGCTTGACCACAGCTGCTTCGGTTTGGGCAGTAGCAGCGATTGGGTTATGCGTCGGGGCAGGTTTTTTGTACGCAGCTGTCTTCTCAACAGCACTTGTGTTGATCAGTCTGCTTGTATTGAACAAATGGGAAAAATATTTGATGCGCAATCGCAGGAACCATGAACTTACCGTCAAAGTTGTAGATCATCCAGGTATGTTAGGGAAAGTTGCTTCTGCATTAGGTCACCAGGGCATTCAGATCATCAAAGTAGCTATGATCCCTGAGGAGGCAACACCTGAGTATGGTCTCAAGCAAACCATGCTGCTTCGCTTTGGCTTAAAGGTGCACAATCCCATAAAATTTATGACCGCGATTGAGCAGATCACCGGTATGGAGTTTGTGTTATTAACCTTATCAGATGGCAAACCAATGGGATTCGTCCAGCCGGAATCCGAACAGGAAATGGATAGATAGGAAACGGAGGAATAATCTTGATAAAAGCCGCAGTGATTGGAGCCGGCAACCGGGGAAGATTTGCTTACGGCGCATATGCCAAAAATCGACCAAGCGAGATTAACATAGTCGCTGTTGCAGACCTTGATGAAAGGAAAAGAAATATTTTCTCTATAGAGCATCAGATTGCCGTTACCAACCAATTTGCATCATGGGAGGACCTGCTTGCACAACCGAAATTTTGCGATGCCGTCATTATCTGCACATCAGACCGGATGCATTTCGAGCCTGCCATGAAAGCTCTGTCCCAAGGCTATCACGTTCTTCTTGAAAAACCGATCTCTCCAAATCCACTTGAGGTTCTTCAACTGGAAGAAGCGGCTAATAGAGCCGGGAAACTTCTCCTAGTAGGGCATGTATTGAGATATACCTCTTATTTTAGAGAGTTAAAGAAACTTTTGAGCAGCGGGGCGATTGGCAAACCGGTTACGATTCAATGGAATGAAAATGTCGGCTACTGGCATTTCGCCCACAGCTATGTACGGGGGAATTGGCGTAATACGGCGGAATCAAGTCCGATCCTGCTGGCAAAATGCTGCCACGATATCGATTTGCTTCATTGGTTGGTTGGGAGCGATGTTCATAAAGTGTCTAGCTTTGGAGGCCTTGCTTATTTTAATGAGGAGCATGCCCCGGCGGGCTCAACGGCAAGATGCACGGATGGCTGTGCGTTAGAAGCAGAATGACCATATTCGGCCCTTAAATGGTATTACAACGAAAAATCGACATTTATACAAAAAGCAATAAGCGTGGATACGAGCTTGGAAGCGAGGCTAAAAGCCATTCAGGAAGGGCCGTACGGTCGCTGTGTATACCGCTGCGATAATGATGTAGCCGATCACCAGGTGGTGAATTTCGAATTTTTAAATGGAGTTACTGTTGCATTTACATTAAGCGGGTTGTCCTATGAAAACACCCGAACATTCAAAATTATGGGAACTGAAGGCGAGATCCGAGGTCACCTTGAGAAAAATGAGATAGAAATCTCCCGATTCGATGGACGCAAAGAATCTATAACCCCGGAAAACTCTGAGAGCGGACACAGCGGTGGCGACGAAGGGATCATGAAATATTTTGTCAAACAGCTTCAGGAAATCGCCCAGGGCAGACAACCGGATTCTGTTGCCGAGTCTGTACAGGGACACCTTAGTGTCTTTGCTGCAGAGCATTCAAGAATGACAGGTGAAACAGTACGAATTTCTGATTATGTATCCGAATTGAAAAAAGTGCTAAACAACGTTGGCAACGCTTAATTAGAGTCACGACAAGCAGCATTTTAAGGAGGAGAATGGTTTGGCAATCAATCGAAATGCGAGACCGATTTACAATTTCAATATATCTTTATATATTGACGATTTAAAAAAATTATGAAAAAATATTTGTATCAGGGAAAGCGCTTTACCTATTCATGCCTAGTATCAAGGAGGATTGGCCTGTGAATAAAAATAAAATCAGACTTACAGCTGCACAAGCCTTATTACGTTTTATGGATCAGCAATATATCAGCTATGATGGTACGGAAACCAAGTTTTTTAAAGGCGTCATGGGCATTTTTGGTCATGGCAATGTAACGGGGCTTGGGGAAGCATTAGAGAATGACGCTGGCGAACTGGTCTACATTCAAGGCAAAAATGAACAAGGAATGGTTCATGCCGCCACAGCTTATGCCAAGCAGAAAAATCGCTTGCAAATCTATGCGTGTACCAGCTCAATCGGACCAGGTGCGCTCAATATGGTTACCGCTGCGGCGACTGCCACCGTCAACCGGATTCCGGTTTTGCTGCTGCCGGGAGATAATTTCGCCTGCAGACAGCCTGATCCCGTGCTGCAGCAAATGGAAGTGCCGCATGATTATACGGTATCTGCAACGGACGCTTTCAAACCGGTTAGTAAATTCTGGGACCGCATCGAACGTCCCGAACAACTGATGAGCTCAGCGATTCAAGCTATGCGTGTTTTGACGGACCCTGCAGAAACAGGAGCTGTGACGCTTGCTTTTCCCCAGGATGTTCAAGCAGAAGCTTATGATTACCCGGAAGAGTTTTTTATGAAGAGAGTTCATTATTTGGAAAGAAGGCCACCCGTCAAGGATGCCGTAGAAAGGGCAGCGGCGCTTGTCATACAGAAAAAGAAACCTCTGCTAATTGTAGGCGGCGGGGTTCATTATTCGGCCGCAATTCAGGAGCTTATCGCGTTTGCTGAAGCTTTCGGAATTCCAATAGCTGAAACTCAAGCTGGCAAGAGCGCAGTGGCTTGGAATCATCCCCTGTATGTTGGGGGAGTCGGAGTGACCGGAGCCCTGGCTGCCAATCGATTGGCCAAAGAAGCTGATTTAATTATTGGCGTCGGCACGAGATATTCCGATTTTACAACCTCTTCCAAATCAGCTTTTCAGCATGAGAATGTTCAATTCTTAAATATAAATGTGAGTACTTTTGATACTGTTAAACTTAATGGGATTCAGCTTGTGGCGGATGCTAAAGAAGCATTGATTTCTTTAAAATCGGCATTGGAGCAGCGGCAGTATCGTTCGGCTCATGAGATTGAAACGATTGGTGCTCTTAGAGATGCTTGGAATCAAGAGACAGATCGTTTATATGAGATGGAGCTTCAAGAAGGGTTATCTCAAACCCGTGTACTTGGTGAAATCAACCGTTTTGTGGATCCGAGGGATGTTGTGGTCTGTGCAGCGGGAAGTCTGCCTGGAGATTTGCACCGTTTATGGCGCTGCGCAGAACCGAAAACCTATCATATGGAGTATGGATTTTCATGTATGGGTTATGAGGTTAGTGGAGCCTTCGGCGTTTCATTGGCAGAACCCGATCGAGAGGTATACGCCATTGTCGGTGACGGAAGCTACCTCATGCTGCACTCGGAGCTCTTTACCAGCTTACAAGAACGGACGAAGGTGACGGTTCTTTTATTAGACAATCATGGCTTTCAATGCATCCATAATCTGCAGCGCGGTCATGGAAGCCGGGGCTTTGGCAACGAATTTCGTTATCGTTCCGAAGATACCGGATTATTGACGGAAGGTTATATGCCCATAGATTTCGCAGCACATGCTCGCAGCTTGGGAGCTAAAGCGTATACGGCATCTACGCCAGCAGAGCTTCAGACAGCGTTAAATCAAGCAAAAGGCGAGAAGATTTCAACGCTTATCCATATCCCTGTGCTTCCAAATACAAACACCTCGGGTTACGAATCCTGGTGGAGAGTTGGCGTACCCGAGGTTTCCAAGAGCACAGATGTGCTTGAATCACATCAACAAATGCAGCATGACATCCAATCAGCGAAAACAATTTAACCAAAGGGGTGGCTATAGGTTGAGAAAACTGCCGTTTAGCTTGGGCATTCATCCTATCAATTGGGTGGGTGAAGATGTAAAGGAGCATGGAGACGCTTGTACATTCGAGCAGATTATTACGGATATTGAGGCTTTGGGACTGAAAGGGACGGAAATGGGACGGAAATTTCCAACTGATATCGCTGTGCTCAAGAAGAAGCTTGAAGATAAGCATATACAGCTTGTCTCCCAGTGGAAATCCGTTTTTTTCTCTGAGCCATCCCGTCGCGATGCAGAATTAGAGGATTATCGAAAGCATGTGCTGTTTCTCAAGGAGATGGGCAGTAAAGTAATCAGTACAGCGGAAATTGGCGGTTCCTTACATTGGGATCCCAGAAGAACACCGAATGAGCGTGAGGTTGCGCGTTTGGATGAGGCGGGCTGGCGCAGCTTGGCTGAAGGACTGAATCTTGCAGGTGCAATCGCTCAGGAGCACGGAATGAAATTAACCTACCATCATCACGGCGGTACTGTAGTTGAAAGGCCGGAAGAAATCGATCGATTGTTGGAGCTGACAGATCCAAGCTTGGTTTACTTGTTGTATGATACCGGGCATGCGTATTATGGCGGCAGCGATCCGCTCCACTTGCTGCGAAAGCATTATGACCGCATTGCCTATGTCCATCTTAAGGATATTCGGCAAGTGGTGCTGGACGAGGCAAGGGCAGAAGGGGTAGACTTTGCAACCTGTATCCGAAAAGGGGTATTTACCGTTCCGGGTGATGGCTGTCTTGATTTCAAGCCAATTTTCAAAGAACTTATCGACCGAGGGTACTCCGGTTGGGCGCTGTTGGAGGGCGAGCAGGATCCCGCGGTGCATCCAGCTTATGAATATGCAAAACGTTCGCTCGAATATATAGATTCGTTAATAGATTAATCAAAGAAGGGAGAATAGGTATGAACGTTCTGGAATTTAATCAGGAGAAGCGATTGGATTTTATATCGATTGGTAGAGTTTGCATCGATTTAAATGCCAATGAGATTAATCGGCCCATGGAACAGACGATGACGTTTACGAAATATGTGGGCGGATCGCCGGCTAATATTTGTATCGGGATGGCGCGACTCGGCATGAAGACGAGTTTTATCGGCAAGGTCGCCAACGATCAGATGGGCCGCTTTATTGTTGACTATTTGCAAAAAAATCAAATCGATGCCACGCAAGTAGTAACCGATCACACAGGTGCTGTAACAGGGCTTGCTTTTACTGAAATTAAAAGCCCAACCGATTGCAGCATCCTGATGTATCGTGATAATGCAGCGGATCTATTGCTTTCGCCGGAAGAAGTTTCAGAGGACTTTGTTGCGGAAGCCAAGGTTGTCTTGATTTCTGGAACTGCGCTGGCGCAAAGTCCTTCCCGTGAAGCGGTATTTCTTACTATTGAATATGCTCGAAAGCATGGTGCCATCCTTGTTTTTGATCTGGATTATCGCCCTTATACGTGGAAATCCCGTGAGGAAACAGCCACGTATTATAATTTGGCAGCGGAAAAATGTGATGTCATCCTTGGCACTCGAGAAGAATTCGATATGATGGAGCGTTTTGAAGGTACTGCTAATGATGATGAAACGACAGCAAGCAAATGGTTTCGTTATAACGCCAAAATTGTGGTCATCAAGCATGGTAAAGATGGTTCTATTGCTTACACAAAGGATGGATTAAGCCATAAAGGCTCGATTTTCCCGGCGAAAGTGATTAAAACCTTTGGTGCTGGAGATTCTTATGCTGCCGGATTTTTATATGGGCTCATGCAAGGCTGGGAGATTTCCGACTGCATGGCATTTGGCGGAGCTGCGGCATCCATAGTCATATCCAGCCACAGCTGTTCGGACGCGATGCCAACAGTGGATCAGGTGAACTCCTACATGCAGCAATGCCGGAATGGTGAAATGGTTTGAACAATGTTTAGAGGAGATGAAGATTATGTCAGTTAACATACCTACTTTGAAAAATTTTATCAACGGCGAATGGGGTGAATCCAGTTCGATACGCTCCGAGCCCGTTTTTAACCCAGCCACGGAAGAGATTATCGCACATGTACCTTTTTCCTCCAAAGAAGATGTGAATTCGGCAGTCGCTTCGGCGGCAGAAGCTTTTAAAAGCTGGAGTCAAACTCCTGTGCCGCGCAGGGCTCGCATTCTATTCAAATTCCAGCAGCTGCTCGTTGAGCATTGGGAAGAATTGGCCAAGATTGTGACCCTGGAAAATGGAAAAAGCTACAACGAAGCGTTTGGAGAAGTGCTTCGCGGCATCGAATGCGTTGAGTTTGCAGCCGGAGCACCAACCTTAATGATGGGGAAGCAGCTGCCTGACATTGCCACGAATATAGAATCCGGCATGTATCGTTATCCCATTGGCGTCGTTGGCGGGATTACCCCGTTTAACTTCCCCATGATGGTCCCTTGCTGGATGTTTCCCCTGGCCATCGCCTGTGGGAATACGTTCGTATTAAAGCCGTCCGAACGCACCCCGATGCTGGCGAATCGGCTTGCTGAGTTATTTACGGAAGCGGGACTGCCCCAAGGCGTGTTAAACGTTGTACATGGCGCTCACGATGTAGTTAACGGATTGCTCGAGCATCCGCAGGTGAAAGCAATATCTTTTGTCGGTTCACAGCCTGTAGCGGAATATGTCTACAAGACAGGAACCTCGCACGGCAAAAGAGTTCAAGCGCTTGCGGGAGCCAAGAATCATTCGATCGTCATGCCAGACGCAGATTTAGACAACACAGTACAGCAAATCATCACAGCAGCATTCGGTTCGGCAGGGGAACGGTGTATGGCTTGTGCGGTTGTCGTTGCTGTTGGCGAAGTTGCCGATCCACTGGTGCGTAAATTGATTGAAGCCAGTGATCAAATCCGGATCGGAAACGGGATGGATGAGGATATTTTCCTCGGCCCCGTTATCCGCGGTTCGCAAAAGGATAGAGCCCTGGAATACATTAAAATAGGTGAAAGTGAAGGGGCCAGCCTTGTTCGTGACGGCCGTAAGGATGCGGCTGCAGGAGACAAGGGCTACTTCGTAGGACCGTCCATTTTTGATAACGTACAAGTGGGCATGAAAATATGGAAGGATGAAATATTTGCTCCCGTTTTGTCAGTCGTCAGGGCAGCAAACTTAACGGAGGCGATTGAGCTTACGAATCGTTCGGAATTTGCCAATGGCGCTTGTTTATTTACGCAGGATGGCAGCAACGTTCGCCAGTTCCGTGAACAAATCGATGCCGGGATGCTGGGCATTAATCTAGGCGTGCCTGCACCCATGGCATTCTTCCCTTTCTCGGGCTGGAAAAACTCGTTTTACGGCGATCTCCATGCCAATGGGACAGATGGTGTTGAATTTTATACTCGAAAGAAGATGGTCACTGCACGTTGGTAATCATGGGCTAGGCTCCTCTGGAAAAATGAAAGGATGAAGCGGGATGAATAGTGTTAAAGTTGGTGTTATCGGAGCTGGCAGAATTGGTAAAATACACGCGGCCAATCTGCTCAGATTACCCCGAGTGAAAATGATAGGCATTGCTGATTTGTATGCGAATGAAGCCTTACAAGATTGGGCCGATGAGCGCGGTATTCCTCATGTGACGAAGGACAATATGGAGATCATCCACAATCCGGAGATTGATGCCATCTTTATTTGTTCCATTACGGATACGCATGGGCCATTGATTATGGAAGCTGCAAGAGCCGGAAAGCATATTTTTTGCGAAAAGCCAGTAAGCATGGATATTGCGCAAACCCAAAAAGCAGTAGATACCGCGCGTGAATGCGGAGTCAAGCTGCAAATTGGCTTTAATCGGCGCTTTGATCATAATTTCAAACGTATCCAGGCTGGAGTGCAAGCAGGGGAGATCGGTACTCCGCATATTGTTAAGATTACATCCAGAGATCCAAACCCTCCCGATGAAGGTTACATTAAAGGGTCCGGCGGAATTTTCATGGATATGGCTATTCACGATTTTGATATGGCCCGTTTCGTATGCGGCAGCGATGTGGAGGAAGTGTTTGCGATTGGAACTGTATTGGTCAACCCTGTGTTTGCTCAATACGAGGATGTGGATACGGCTATCATCACCCTAAAGTTTGCTAATGGAGCTATTGGAGTCATTGATAACAGCCGTCAGGCTGTGTATGGATATGATCAACGTGTTGAGGTTTTTGGAAGCAAGGGGAGCTTGGCCGCCAATAATGATTTTCCCAATACGGTTGAAATTAGCACAGCGGACAAAATTTATCGCGATAAACCGCTAAATTTCTTTTTGGAACGATATAATGAAGCTTATATTGAAGAAACGCAATTATTTATCGAATCGATTCAAAGGAATACTGATGTAAAAGTAAATGGTAATGATGGATTGCAAGCAGAGCTTATTGCCAAAGCGGCTCAGCTCTCCTGTAGATTGGGTAAGCCTGTGAAGCTGAAGGATGTTATCGCCTTATCACAGGTTACATTGTAAAGGAGGAATTTCAGTGGCGGATTTAATTGTAAGCGGGCAAAAAGTTCCCGACGACCATGGTAATGTGATGACGATTACCCCTGATTCAGCAGGCTGGGATTATGTTGGATTTCAGGTTTTTTTATTAAAAGAAGATCAGCTGCTGTATCAAAATACGGCTGAATGCGAAGTATGTCTTGTGTTTTTATCGGGAATAGGTGACGTCTCGACGAGTCGAGCAGCTTGGAAACAAGTTGGGAGGAGAATGAACGTTTTTGAGAAAATTCCTCCATATGCTGTTTATGTACCCGCCGGCGACTTTTTTGAGATTAAAGCGACTACTGCATTGGAAATTGCGGTTTGCCGTGCTCCTGGGAATAAAACCTATGAAGCTCGACTTATTCATCCGGAGCATATGAGTGTGGAAACTCGAGGTTACGGCAATTTGGAACGGCAAATTCACAATATTCTGCCAGATTCCGAGCCAGCGGATAGTTTATTGGTCGTCGAGGTGTTCACTCCAAGCGGGCATTGGTCCAGTTATCCCCCGCATAAGCATGACCAGGATCGGCTGCCAGTCGAATCCTTATTGGAAGAAACGTATTACTATCACATTGAACCGAAGCAAGGCTTTGCGGTGCAGCGAGTATATACTGATGATGAATCGTTAAACGAAACATTGATTGTGAAAGATGGGGAGGCTGTACTTGTTCCAAAAGGCTATCATCCGGTATCGGCGCCTCCAGGCTATGAGGTCTACTATTTAAATGTGATGGCTGGCCCTAACCGGATATGGAAATTTCAAAATGATCCTGCACACGCTTGGATAATGACTCCCCCTAAACCAGTAAAGTAGAAGAGGAAAAGGAATGAAAGCAACGATCTATGATATCGCCAGCGAAGCCGGAGTTTCGATTGCAACGGTTTCCAAGGTTATCAACGGTAAGGGCAAGATTAGTGCAGAAACGCGAAATGCTGTGTTTGCCATCATGGAACGTCTTGATTTTCAACCCAGTGTCATTGCTTCTGCATTGACGGGGAAAAAGACGTTTACTTTGGGTCTTCTGGTCCCTGATATCTCGAACCCTTTTTTCGCTGAAATTGCCCGTGCCATTGAGGATCAGGGCCATCAACTCGGCTATAGCGTTGTCATGTGCAATACAGACAATAAAGACGAAAAGGTAGAAAGATATATATCTTTACTGCTTCAAAAAAGCGTAGACGGCATTATTATTGCCACTGGTATTGAGAAGAAGGAAATTCTGGAGCAATTGATGGCAAGGGGACTACCGATTGTGCTCATTGCGAGAGAATTGCCCATGCTCGCTGTGGACACAGTTGTTGTCGACGATTATATTGGCGGTTGTATGGCGGCCAAGCATTTGCTGGAACTGGGACATACGGATATCGCCATTCTAGCAGAAAGCCAGAAGGTGAACAGCAGCCGTGAACGGATGAGAGGCTTTAAGCAAACCATGTCGGAAGCAGGACTGTTATTCAAAGAGCAGTTTTTAAAGATTTGTGATTATAAAGTAGAGGACGGGAAAAGTAAAGCGTTGGAGCTTTTACAGGGAGTTGAACGACCAACTGCAATTTTTGCTTGTAATGATATGCTTGCCATAGGCGCGCTGCAGGCAGCAAAAGAAATGAATATCGGCGTTCCAAGTGCAATTTCTATTATCAGCTTTGACAATACAATTCTTTCCTCGGTAACGAATCCTCCTTTGACGACCATTGCCCAGCCCATGGAGCAAATGGGCAAGCTGGCGGTTGATCTCATCGTAGAAAGCATAAAAGAAAAAAAGCAATTGAAGCAAAGAACAGTGTTATGGCCGGAAATTGTCATTCGCGAATCGACTCAAGAGAAGATTTAGTTTACAAGGGGAATGAATCCCGCCAAAACGCAAAAGCACCCTTCCCTCTTCTGGGCATAGACTATAGCACATTAGGAAAAGGAGCTGATTAAGCTATGCCATCTTTTGCGGGAGCTGTTAAAGTAGTGAGTAATGTGGGAAGCTTTATTTACGGAGATAACTTAGTAGTTTCACCTACCGTCAGCCTCAAAACTTATGAGGGCTCTGGCAGCAGCAATGTTGGCGACTTTCGCATAGACAGTAATCTTTTCAGTGCTACTGCTACTGTTGATTCGGATCTTGTCGATTCAGGAAGTAATAAAATTGCCACCGGTACTTAACGAATCTATGCAATCCAGTCAGAATGATTATCAGGTCAGCCAGTGTTTTCTGGCTGGCATTTTTTTGCTGCTGGTTTACCAATAATCAGTGAAAGAGTGTAAGGCGATTGGCCCCTTCATCCGCTAGTGCCTGATTTTCCGGCCCAATTCGATTAGGCAAGCATCTCACTTTCTCTGACACACATACATTGTTATTGCAAACTGTGAATTAGGTGCTTGGAATAAATTACTTTAAGGGGGGCTACCGTTGAGATATACATTGCAATATATACCTCTAAGTAAGATTAGGACTGAAAATATCACCACTAAGACCTCACTACGAAAAAAGGAATTAAAAAAAGTTTCACAGGATCTTATGCACCTATTGGTTGTGCGTAAAAGCAGAAAAGAAGGTGGTTATATCATCCTAGACGGACATCATCATTTCGATTACCTCCAAAAACACACAAATAAAAAATGCGCAGTGTGTCTTGTAGATGAAAGCAAGATTTCAGCTATCGTTGGAACACTTGTTCATCGTTTCCGGAAACGACAACTGCCTTATGATGTTCCTTACATTAAACCGGATCGGATTGCAATCAACAGCTGGTCTATCATTCGTACTTTTCTGAAACAGGAACATCGTTTTCGAAGGCTTTCCCGTAGACAGCAAATGAAGGTACTTCGGCTTGGTATTCAATATAGGAAAACAACCTTGCTGTCCATGCAAGCAAAAGTAGAAGAGCTATTAAAAAGATACTATGCTGATTAGACAAATCCAATTGGGAACAAGCAATCCTTAGTGCAACCCCATAATGTGGTAAAATACGGTTGATAATATTGTTTGAGAACCTAAAACAGAAGGGACATTAATGATGCAGAAAACATTAAGGAAGAATGTTGAAAATCTGAGGTTAAACTCATACCCTGGAAGGGGGATTATTATTGGTCTATCACCTGATGAAATGACAATCTATCAGATTTATTGGATTATGGGACGAAGTAAAAATAGTCGCAACAGAGTGTTTGTACTCGAGGAAAATTTGGATGTGAGGAATAAAGCTTTTGATGAGAAGAAGCTGACGGATCCTTCACTAATCATTTATCATCCAATTAAATCAAAAGATAATATACATATTGTTTCAAACGGAGATCAGACTAACACAATATTTGATAATATTTCAGAGGGTGGAACATTCGAAGAGGCAATAAATAAACGTGAGTTTGAACCTGATGCCCCAAATTACACACCCCGAATTTCTGGAATTGTTGATCTAAATGACAAATACAACATATACAAGCTATCGATAATAAAATCTTTGTATAATAATCCATCCGTGTGTGTGAGGAGTATATTTTCTTACAACCAGGCTTTATCCGGTGTAGGACACTGTATTTCCACTTATACCGGGGATGGAACACCGTTGCCGTCTTATGAGGGTGAGCCAGTATGGGAAAATGAATCGAATGGGATATTCAATCCATTTCATTTGTACGACGAAAAGTCCCAAGCCCCAAGTCAAAAACAACTTAAAGAGATATACAACCTGAGCTTCGCGTATTCTATTTTTTGGAACGAATATCAAGAGGGCAATTATCATAATGACCCATACTGAAGCTTCTATAATTCGTTCTTTCGTCATGCAAAATTCACATCTCCGAATCTAAGAATATTTTAACAACATGCTTAGTTTTCACCCTTCTCAAATAAAGTATACTCCGGCGGATTGATACTTGTCTGGTCGTGACAGCCAGAGCATGCAGTATAGAATGACTCTAACGGGCAGATTTCACTAATGACTCGAGCGAAATATGATATTATAGAAAAATACTAACTAGGTAAATGAATTACATATTTCGCAGAAAAGAATGTGATGTCAGTGTCTCAACCTCAAGTATGGGTACGAACACAAGGCTTGCTGGATAAGTATTTATCCGGGGCCTCGATGGATTACAGGAAAGTAATCGCCCTTTATCTTCCGATATTGATCGATCAGGCCTTTATTATTGGACTTAATTTGGTGAACACAGCTATGATCAGCTCAGCGGGGGTAGCGGCGGTCAGCGCGGTTAGCACCATTGATTCGCTGAATATTTTCTTAATTAATGTGTTCGTCGCCATCGCTACCGGTGGAACGGTTGTTGTTGCGCAGTACAAAGGCAGCGGCAA
The DNA here is from genome assembly GCF_900104695.1 of Paenibacillus sp. GP183. Classification (NCBI taxonomy): domain Bacteria; kingdom Bacillati; phylum Bacillota; class Bacilli; order Caryophanales; family Paenibacillaceae; genus Paenibacillus; species Paenibacillus sp. GP183. The sequence goes on along the minus strand of NZ_FNSW01000001.1, from coordinate 716,280 downwards.
TGATTCAATGGTTTCCAAAGCAGCTAGCGCAAGCATCTCTTCGGTTTCCATTATTGCCTTAGGTATCGGCTTACTGGTGATGGTAATGTATAACCCTTTGTTAGAGCTTCTCCTGGGATCCGCATCGGCGGATGTGTTGGCAAATGCCAAAGTATACCTGATCGGCAGCTGTACCTCATTCCTAGGCATAGGAATTGTCCAGGCGGTTAGCGGAGTAATGCGAGGGATCGGGGGATCCCGGGTGTCGATGGTTCTTTCTCTGATCATGAATGTTTTGTACGTGCTTTTGAATCTCGTCTTCATTAACCAACTGCACATGGGTGTACTGGGCATGACAATCGCGGTGAATGTCGCGCGGTTTGCGGCGGCAATATGCGCCCTTATTTATGTGTTCAAAATGGATGCATCGCTTCATCTGGGTCTTCGTGAACTTTTCTATGTACCGTTGACGATGCTCAAGAAAATTATGGCTATCGGACTTCCGTTTGCTGCAGAGCAGATGTTTTTTAACGGGGGAAAAATGCTGACACAGGTTTTCATTGTTAGTCTTGGTACCTACGCCATAGCAACCAACGCCATTAGCGGCACCATTGCCATGGTGTACCAAATTCCAGCCGTGGCCTTGTCCATGACCCTCGTGACGGTGGTCGGTCAATGCATGGGCGGACGAAATATTGAAGATGCCCGAAAGTTCATCAAATCGTTTCTCTGGCTGGCGTCCTTTTCGTTTGTTTTGATGACTATCATCCTGATGCCGCTTTTCTACCCTTTGGTAAGTTTGTTTCATCCACCTGCTGAAATCGTCAAGGATATCTTTTGGGTGCTGCTAATCAACGCAGTGGCACAGATTCCGCTCTGGTCGATCAGCTTTATCCTGCCTTCGGGATTGCGTGCGGCGGGAGACTCGCGCTTCACTTCACTTACTTCGATGCTGACAATGTGGCTTTTCCGTATTGTGCTAGGGTATGTTCTTGGAATCATGCTGGGTTTTGGCATCATTGGTGTTTGGATTGCGATGAACTGCGAATGGGGCGTGCGGGGCGCTTTATTTCTATGGCGTTACCAGGGGAAAAAGTGGTATAAGCATAAATTAGTTTGAGATCCACTACATCGGGAATTCAAGGAAAAAGCCCCGTGAGGTAGGACTCTCGAGGGCAGCTCCTTGATTTTCGTCAGGGGAATGAAACATGAAATCGTTCGGTTACGCAATTATCTCCCGGATCAATTTCGGCATCCAATCGGTCAGTGGCTGGAACGTGTAGCCTGCTTGCACCGCTTTGGCCGTATCCATATACCTTGAAACGGCGGGACCGAAAGGCGATTTCTGTTCCGTTTCGCTGAGAATGTTCGCCTGCTTGCCCGCGGCTTCCGTGATGAGAGAGAGAATTTGCCCGGCGGACAGATCCCCTTCAGAGCAGGCGTTCACCGGTCCTTCCAGGTTGGATTGGCGCAGCCAGGCGAGAAACGAGGCTGCTTCATCCGAGAGGATGAAACACATCCACGCCTCCGGATTCGGTATTCCAAGCTGCAGCCCTTGTTGTACGGACTCAATGTGTTTATGCAGCCGCCGAGTATAATCGTCATACCCCAGAACGATGGGAATCCGTACCGCGGCCACCGGGAACGGCGCTTTTTGAAACATGACAGCTTCGACCAGCCGTTTTCCTTCCCCGTACTCTACCTCTAACGGATAAGGTTCCGGGAGAGGATAGCGGTATGGGTTATAATCGTTCTCACTTTTTCGATACTCGCCGGACGGGTAAACGCTTTGCGTTGAAGTTAAAATGTATCTCCCTGTGCGCCCCGCAAATAATTCCACCGCATCCTCAGCCTCTTGCGGCGTATAGCAAATGTTGTCATAGACAACGTCATACGTCGAAGAGCCCAATACATTGGCCAGAGCGGTTCGATCCGTACGATCGGCCTTCAGCCGTTTCACGGCGTCGCCGAACGGATCGGAGACCTGCCCCCTTGTTACGATGGTTACATCCTCTTCTTCGCGAATCAATTGCTCTACCAATTTTTTTCCGAAAAACCTCGTTCCGCCCAAAACAAGTATTTTTTGCATAGGGGACACCTCCTGAAGAATATTTTATCATAAGACTCTATGGATTGATCTACCAATTGTCCACTTTTTCGGGATACAAGTCGTGATTCAACAGCCGATGTTCAGCCATCTTCTCATATTTGGTGCTGGGGCAGCCCCAGTAGTTAAGTGGTTACACAAGGACTATTTCTGTTAATTATGCTTAAGATTTCAGAGCTTTAACCTGGGCTTTTATAAGTTTTGTCTCTACCTTGTGAATTGCCGATAGACATCTTTAAAAAAATAATATGAGGAGTAAAAGTGAATGAGAAGCGAAAAGGAAATGCTTGATTTAATTCTTAGATTTGCAAATGATGACGAACGAGTACGAGCTGTTATTTTAAATGGTTCACGTGTCAATCCGGAAGTGCATCGTGATATATTTCAGGATTATGACATCGAGTTTATTGTGTCCTCAGTTGAAGGCTTTGTAGTTGAGCGTAGCTGGATTGGTAGTAACTTCGGTGAATTGATCATTATGCAAACGCCGGATGAACATGGGGTTCCCTCACTGGATCTTAATAACAATTTTGCTTTTCTCATGTTATTTACGGATGGAAACCGCATTGATCTTACCCTTTATCCTGTCGAAAAAATTTCTAGTTTTGAACATGACAGCCTAAGTCTACTACTCCTTGATAAGGATGACATAGTTGGAACCCTATCTCCCCCAAGTAATAAAGATTATTTGGCCAAGCCACCAACAGCTCAACAATTTGCCGAATGTTGCAACGAATTCTGGTGGGTTAGTACGTATATTGCAAAAGGGTTATGGCGTCGAGAGCTTTCTTATGTGAAGTTTATGTATGATCGACCAGTACGAGATATGCTCATATTAATGCTTAAGTGGCATATTGGTTTACGTACCAATTTTGCTGTTGATTCCGGTAAACTGGGGAAATACTATGAGAAGTTTCTGGAACCTAAGCATTGGGAGGCTTTTGTTAAAAGCTATCCTGATGCAGAATACGAAAACATTTGGCAAGCACTTTTTATAATGTGTGATCTATTTAGAGAAATTGCCTTGGATGTGGCAAACTATTATCAATATGATTATCCTGCTATGGATGACAAACGTGTAAGTAATTTTCTTCAGCACATAAGAATTCTTCCCCAAGATGCAAAGGAAATTTACTAATTGAGACAAAACTAACGGGTACGATAGCTCCATAACAATGATCAAGCAGGCTGTGGGGATTCACGAGGGCAGCCTCAATTCCTTTGCCTGAAAGCCAGCGAGCCAGGCTCAGCCAGAAGTGGCCGGTAGGTTCCTTGCCGACGATGACTTTGCTCAGCTTGAAAGATGATTTTGCTTGTTCTGCGATTTAAACTTCATAGTAGAGTGACCTCCTAGATGAGGGGCTTTTTGAGGCTTTGACCTCGTGCGCAATCCCATCGTACCGAGGCTCTCGTTTTTTTGCAAAGACCAGATGATTCGTTTTACAGGAATTCTAAACCACTTCCTTAAGCTTGCAAGAAAATCATAAAATACGGATAACGATAGCTTAATAAATAAAAGGCTGCTGCGGCAGCCTTTTATTGCACGAACTAAATTCCTTGACGGGAATATTCTTTATACAGTATATTTGTATTATGGAAAAATATTCTATGAGGAGGATGAACATCCGGAATGGGAAAAAGGCGCGATCTATTCCACGGAACTGTTTGCCGAACAACTAGCCAAGATTTGAGATCACAAATTAGAAGCAAGGAGATGTGCAGTAATGAACCAAGAGGTCACCACTTTTATCGAAAGCCTTAATCAGCCGTGGCAGGTTGAAGTGTCCAACCAACTTCGCCAGATGGTCCATGAATCCATTCCTCAGGTCGAAGAACGGATTCAATACAAGAAACCGCACTTCCTTAAGAATGGGCATTACGCCGCGGTGATTTCCGCTTCTAAGGACGCCATTGCGTTTATGATTATGAATGCTACCGGTCTGGAAGTCCCGAAGGGTTTTGAAGGCCCCGCAGAGCGGAAATGGCTCAAAATTCGTGAAGGGGATTTGCCTGATTACAGCATGCTGGCCGGGCTTCTTGTTCAGGCATCCGCTGCTCTCTAAAGAAAAGATCGGAGTGGGAAGATATGAATTCTACAACTTTGAGTGCGCTCGCCGAACCCAACCGATTACAAATGGTCGAACTGCTTCGAGACGGTCCCCTTACCGTAGGAGAAATCGCTGATCGGCTTCATGTTCGACAACCGCAGGTTTCCAAGCATTTGAAAGTACTCAACGAAGCCCATATCGTCGAGGTGAGTCCGATTGCAAATCGCCGAATCTACAAACTGCGGCCAGAGCCTCTTCAAGAAATGGACTCCTGGCTGGCTTCATTCCGCAGTATGTGGGAAGACCGATTGGATCTGCCTAGAGATCATTAACATCTTGACTCTCACCGAAGAAGATGGAAAGACTTTGCTAAAGAATTGCATCTTTAATAGTAAAAGCAGCATTTGCGTCAAATCGTTGGCTTCGGATACTAAGTCGTTGACGTAATTCAATTGGTTCGACTTTCAAATAAATAAGTTTCCACACGCCTCCAGCATTTTCAATAAGTTGTTTAAAATAAAAGCACCACGAAGAAACGGCGGTTGCCATTATCTCCGGATGCATTCGATAGCTGTAGCGAATTATTTCTGGCTTCCAGGTAACCTTCAAGTTGATCGAACGTGCCGCCGAAACCTTGCTGTACCATCGGCCGCATTTCTTCAAAGGCCGCTAGTTCTTCTTCTGTAGCGTTGAGTGGGCCGCCTTGCATGTAGAGATTTGAACTCTGTCATAGAGTTATCTAATAATTATAGGAATGAATTAAAAGAATATCTTGAACAATGGAAAATAGATAACGAAAATGAAATTGTAAAACCATCATGGATGAGTGATACCTATAAAAAAGGAGAACTACTACGGCATGTAATAGCTCATGAAATTCATCATATTGGTCAGTTATCAATTTGGGCAAGAGAATTAGGAATAACACAAATTAGTACAGATTTTATCGGAAGAGATATTGAAATGAAAGTAAAGAATTTGTGAGATAACTCATAGTTCAATAAAACGTCTGCTTCAAGAAAGAAAAATAACTTGAAAAAAGAAAGCAATAAGCAAAAGGGAATTGATTTATTGCCAATCTTGTTTGAATTTATGAAGTGGGGCATCGAACGCTTTGACACAGGCCAGGGCCGTTTAATGAAAGAATGGTTAACTTTGGAACCAACGTCACTGAAGGAATGGCTCTTTTTGGCGGAAGAAGCGATAGAGTTTGTTACTTCCAAAGTTATGTGACTTTAGAGTCTGTTAAGGGAACTGCTAGTGCAGTAATTGTGATTTTATTTCGACCTACAATTTGTCCACGACAATTACTGGATCCGCATTGGCATTGAAAACTTCGAAAAAGTTCATCTTCTGTAGCTTCATAATCGATGGTGACAAAATCCCCAGGCTGGATCGGTCTGCTACACCAGCACTCTTGACTCTTCATATCGATAAAAGTGTTAGGCTCACATGAATGTAAAACCTTACCCATAAAGTAGAGGTCTTCAATATAAAGTCCTGGCTCTATTTGCAGTGTGTATAAAGTCTGATCATGACGTAAGCTTCCGTCAAAACGAAATAATAGCTGACCACAGCTAAAGAATACCTTTGATACTACTCCTTCTCCGTAGACAGGGTGATGAGCAATCTGAAATTTATCTTTTACCGGCTCATCCTTATGTTTCGCAATGTGTCCGGGATAAAATCTGTTATTCTCTGATAATCGTTTGATACTCAACTCGTTCAGGTGAAAATACTTGTTTAACGCTTTCGGTAACTTGATTTTCTGAAAAATCTTTGCAACTAAAGACATCTAAATACCCCTCTCGATGTAAATCATTGGTGTGCAACGTAATACTGCTGGTATAAATCAATTGAACGGCTGACAAACCGATTTCTTCCCCTTCTCCGAATCGATAACAATGGCATTCGCCAAACGGAACCATATCAATATCCAGTACAAGTTGAGTGATAAATTCTTTTACTGCTTGAATGCTGGTTAAATTCTCGTTACAGTTCACCATGTGCAGCAGCAAATGCTTACCGTAACAACTCTTTCCATTCTGTTGAATTCTTTTGTACATAGATGGCAACAACCTTTCCTTGTCTTGAGATTCATATTTATATAATGTGAAGTAGCCAAAATGGTATAGGCTGATATCATTAGATAGAAGTCCATTTTGTTATATAAAATTTGTTGTATTTAAAAATAGGTAAAATATGGTATGATTTTTCTATGTTTTACTAGCACTTGTAACTCTAGAAATGGGGATTAAGGATGAAGAAACATCTTCTTCTAATTGCGATTATGGTGACGGGAAGCATAATGCTAGGGATTTGGCTATTCTCTTCGAATCCAGAAAAAAATTTCAACCCGATAAAAGCAGAACCTACCCTAAGCACTCTTGTACCCGTTGAGAAATCGACAGAGAAAACAATCCTTGAGTTAGTCGAGCAATACCGTGATTTGAAACTCATCGATTCTCATAATCATGATGCGTCAGGTTCCAAGTATCTAAGTATGCAGGAAGTTTGGAAACGTGATTTTGTTAATCAAGTTGTACTCTTTGGAGATGTATCAGAGCCGAGTGCGATAATGACCGACCAGACCTCATGGGAAGCTTATCAAGCGAATCCTGAGGTGATTATTCCTTACTTCTCAGGCTTCGATATGCATGATAAGTCGAGTCTTGATGTTGTTAGGACAAACCTGGAGAAAGGATATTTTGGTTTAGGTGAAATTGCAGCTGCTTCTTTATACTCACCTGTGGTTTCGAAAGTGGTATGGAAAGGTAAAGATCCGATGGATGGTTATTTACCGGATATTTATGATATATGTGCAAAGTACAAAGCTCCTATTTTGTTGCATATTGACCCGCCGAATGGAATGGTTATGGAAAAGTTGGAGGAGGCACTCGACAAGCATCCTAACACAAACATCATTTTCGGTCATGCTAACGCTTTTAATTCTCCGGAGAATATTAAATATTTGCTTGAAAAGCACCCAAATTTGTATGCGGATTTTTTTGCGGGTTTTACTACTCTTAATCCAGCTAGCAGCAATAAGTTGGAGGACTTTATTCCTGTCATGAAACAATTTCCTGATCGGTTTATGTTGAGTACGGACTCTGGGTACGGTGTTGAAAGTGAGGAGGCTGCAATTGGTGCGATGTATCAGGTATTAGATAAGCTTGGCGACCCTGCACTGGCACAAAAAATCGCACACAATAACCTCGACTCCATCATTCGTAACCAACCTGCTACTGAGACGCAAATTGAGGAAATTCGTCAGAAGGCCAAAGAGACCGGGTCCAGTTATGATTTGAGTCACCTATCCAAGGTGGAAGCTGGAAAAATTCTTTGGAGCAAAAGAGTAGGTTCATGATTTTTGTATCATAAATTGACTAATGGACGTGTGGAGTGAGAGGTTATGCAGATTTAAAAACTAGCAAATGCACCACAAGTCAAGTTGTTCGGCGATTTAGGCTGATTGCCTACAGAAGTTGCGTATAAATTGGCCTTACAAATGAATAAAAGGGGAGTATACTTTGAATTTTAAAATAGTTGACTTACATAATCATCTAAATCAGTTAAAAGAATTAGAAAGCACTTCGTATTATGAATTTTTGAGGGTATCTTCAATGAGTGTAGGTCTTTACAAACTGAATAAAGGCGAAAAGGATAAACAAAAGCCACATACAGAAGATGAGATTTATCTAATAATTGAAGGTAAAGCTTCGTTTCAGAATGGAAATACAATTATTGAAATTAGTAAAGGTGATATCCTATTCGTAGAAGCTAACAAAGAACATAGATTCTATGATGTCAATGAAGACCTAACTACCCTGGTGTTTTTTTCACCAGCAGAGCATTCAAATAAATAAGTATTTCTTTAAGATAACGGATAACGTTAGTGGTGGTAAGGGTTGCAGCGAGGTAGCCCTATTCTGCGAATGGGTAGTTGCATTGTACACCTACTTTTTTAATCAATTTCTTATGTTTTTGATAAAATAATACACTCCATTGCAAAAACAATTTGCTATGATAAGTTCAGCGAAAGAATATATTCCATACAACAACAACAACGATATGAAAAGGGGGCTGATATGCATACAGCCGAAATTGTCCAGCAAGCGATCGATTATATTGAGGAAAACCTTAACGAGCCCCTTGGACTGGAGCAGATTGCCGAGGCAGCCGCAATGTCGGTGCCCAATTTATACCGCATGTTTTATGCCATGACGGGTCACCCCATCAAAGAATACATACGCAAACGAAGAACAAATGAGGCGGCCTTCCTCCTGCGTCAAACTGACCTTCCAACTATCGACGTCGGGTTCGGATTCGGTTTTGATACATACCAGACCTTTATCAAAACATTCAAACGGTACACCGGATTAACCCCAGGCTTGTACCGAAAATCGGAGTTAATTTATAGTTTCGAACGAATTAACCTGCACGAACGTGTACCTTACTTTGAAGATCGTGAGGTATCCGAACGTTACCCGGACGTGAGGGTCATACGGCTCACTCCCCAAAAGGGTGTCGGTTATTTGCATACCGCCAATCGGGAGGATGGTTTGGAAGATGCGGCACTTAGTCAGTTTCGAGCCTTCTTGGCACAGAGCGGACTCGACGCAAACAAGATGAAGCTGTTCGGCTTGAATATCAATCTAAATGTGAGATCACAGATTTATGGTTATCAAATAGTTGCTGTGAGTGAGACAGAGGGCAATGTTGAGCATCCGGACTTACGGCCAGTGGAACTGCCTGGCGGTCTTTATGCGGTGACCCGAACTCCGGCTGGGTCCGGTTCAACTATCATCGCCGCTTGGAACCTTCTGCTATCGGAATGGTTACCGCGGAGTACGTTCGAGCTCGGAGAACATGGATTCCTGGAGGAATACCAGCAATATTGCGGCAAGATCACTCGCTTGAAGCTTTTTCTTCCCGTAAGGCGACGTCAGGAGACGGAGACGATCGAGGTCGTGGAGCGTCCACCGGTTAAGGTGATATCCTTTCGAGCCGAAGGCATAAATTGTGCAGCACGGGCCGATGAGGCTTCAGTTGATTGGCTAATTCGCAGTGGGTTTGTCGGCGATAGTCGTCTTCAAGTATTTATGACTTGCAGCTACGGCATTCCACCAGGTGAAAGCTATGCGTATGAAGTCTCCATCGGGCCACCGGAAGGATTTGTCTTTTCCCAAGAGGAGGCGCACCGAATCTCCCAGTTGAAAGGCGGGATATATGCCTGCTTGAGGACTGGCGCTTACGGCACGATGACGGGCATTCTCGAGCGGATTTACCGCTGGCTCGGTACATCCACCGATTATGTGCCAGATGGAGAGCGATCCTGGTACGCATACTACGTTACTTATAGCAATTTCGATAAAAATGCGTGGGCGAGTACGGACTTTGAACGATCGGTGAATGTGGAGTGCTATGTGCCTGTTATTTTACGAAAAAAGTCGGAGGATGGACCATGAGCAAAGTGCCAAATCGAAAAGAGACGTCGGAAAGTTACCTACCTGTTGCTGTTCCGAAAGCGCTAAAAATAATTCATGGAGGGAAATCGATGAACGAGCAACAGCTAGCCAAAGATGGTTCCGCTCATAACAGCCCGATCAAGAACAAAGTAGGAAGTATTTTTATCCCGGTTAGAAATATTGAGAATTCCCGCAGCTGGTACTGCCGGGTTCTCGGGCTGAATGAGGATGATTGCGAAATTCTTTCAGGCCATTTGTGCCCTTTGCCAATGGAAGGGACCGGAGTCATTCTGGATACGATGCCGAAGTGGGGTGGTGACCGGCCTGGTGGAGCGCCCTCAATCGAGACCCCTGCTTTTATGCTGTTAACCGAAGATTTGAAGGGTTCACTTGAATTTATGAAAGAGCTCGGTGTGGAGCTCGTGACGGAAATTGAACACGACCATTGGTTCGTCGTGAAGGATCCGGACGGCAACAAATTAATGATTTGCCGCGAATAGCATTAGGGTTTACTGAGGGAGAACAAAAGATGGAACAAAACTATAAAATTAAAAAAGCTGATAATGAAGGGGAGGTAATTATTGATGGGAGAGAGTGCTAAGGAACTCAAACAGAGTAATTTTGTAAACAATCGAAATTTCGACGGTTACAAACCAAAAGCTGTACCAAATGCATTAAAAGTGATTGGAGGAAACGGGACAATATTCTTTCAGGAGGCTGCGGCTATGAATGAACAAAAGAAGAATATCAAGACGAAAGCAACGTTTTACGATAGTTTGCAAGTGAGGATTGTATCAGATTTTGAAAAATCGTTATCATGGTATCGAGATGTACTAGGTTGTGAAGTCAACTACTGGGGGCATGCGATCAGAGGCGGAATGAAATTAATCATCCAACAAGCTAAGCAATCGAGCGATGTCATGCCCAATCAAACATCGGAAAAACGGGACAATTATCCAACTGATTGGAAAGGACCCGATCTAGCATGGGACACATTTATCCATATCAATTATGACGAGTTTGATTCTTTATTAGAAGAATTGAGAACGAATGAAGCCAATATTATTTTGGGGCCAATTGAAAACACTCATAGCAACGGCGTGACATTTAAGAATATCTACATAAAAGATCCTGATGGTTATATCATCGTTTTCGGATAATAGATAATTGAGGTAATTGCTTAAACGAATACAAAGTTGAACAATGACAGGGCTGTCTTCGCTGCGCAGAATATTTTACATATTGTGGATTTAAAATGTATACTGAATTTGAAACCCACTAAATCATCTGGCTAAAAAAAGAATTTTAAGGAGGTAGTCCCATGTCAATGCAAGGACAACGCGTCGTCGTCGTTGGCGGTACGTCCGGAATCGGTTTGGCTGCCGCGAAAGCGTTTATCGCAGAATCCGCCAACGTTGTCATCGCCAGCCGATCCGCTTCCAAGCTGGCGGAGGCGAAGCAGTCGCTGGGCGGCAGGGTGGAAGGCTATGAGCTCGATTTCCGAGACACTGCGAAATCAGCCGAGCTGTTCGGTCAAATCGGGACCTTCGATCACCTGGTCGTTACGGCCGGGGAAGGCGCTATGGGCCCATTTAGCGAATTGCCACTGGACAAAGCCAAAGCAGCATTCGAAAGCAAGTTCTGGGGACAGTATGTCGTCGTTAAATCCGCGCTTCCTTATCTACATAAAAGCGGATCCATCACTTTGACTTCGGGCGTATACGGCAGACGTCCGTCAAAAGGTGCGTCGACGCTTGCCGCAATCAACTCGGCAATCGAGGGTCTCGTGCGAGGCCTTGCGGTCGATCTAGCTCCGATCCGGATCAACGTCGTCTCGCCGGGCATCGTAGAAACACCGGCTTATGCCGGCATTCCCGAGCAGAACCGCAAGGCGATGTTCGAAAGGATGGGGGCCCAGTTGCCTGTCGGCCGGATCGCGCAGGCGGAGGATATCGGCGAAACCTACGTCTATCTGGCGAAAAACGGGTTTACGACAGGCACGACGGTGATTATCGACGGTGGCGCGCACCTAGTCTAAACCGTAAACATAATGAGGTAAGAGTAAACGGACAAGGCCTTGCTGTCCGGGACGATACGTTCCCGGCTACAAGGCCTTTTGCGTTCGCTTCCAAAGATACGTAAACCATTCTACATTCTGACCAAGCCGTACAACGGGATGTTGCAAAAGCATGTGCTCATCGGCAGTCATTCCAGACGGGACAACTGTCTAGACAATGCCTGCATCGAATCCTTCTTCTCTCACCTAAAGACCGAAAAGCCGTAGAAGAGTATATCCAATTTTACAACTACGGACGGTTCCAGAAAAAATTAAAAGATCGCTCACCAGTTGAATACCGGAAAGCGATCGTAGCCTAAATGATCTTTTTTACTTGTCTACTTGACTGGGGTATGACCACATGGCCGCCCTTCGCTTCGTTGCATAAATTACTTCTCTAGACTGAGAACAATTAAATCCTGCGTCTGACGATTGATTCGCCATGTGGATCTATACTTGAAGAGTGAAGAGAAAAAGGTAGAATCGGAATGCCATTACAAATAAAAAGATCTCACCATAGTAAGAAGAACATAAGCACTTATTTTAAAATCATTGAAGAGGAGAAAGAATTATGAGTAAAAACAATATATTTATGGAGCTAGTCCTACGTAAGAGCAATCAACGCAAGAATGCTCAGAAACTTATCATTAATACGCCAAATTGCATCGTTGAAGAACGATTCGTTAAGATTGGCGGCATTGACCAATGGGTCACCATACGTGGCGAAGATCGCAACAACCCTGTATTGTTCTTTATACATGGTGGGCCAGCAGCAACTTATTCCATCTTCAGTCCGTTGCTGCGATCATGGGAGAAGCACTTTACCATCGTCCAGTGGGATCAGCGTGGTGCAGGTAAAACGTTCCGCAAAAACGGCAAGGATGGCAGCGGCACAATTACCTTTGACCGCCTCACCCTAGATGGGATCGAGGTCGCAGAACACCTGCTTGATCATCTCGACCAAGAAAAATTAATTCTTGTCGGCAGCTCCGTGGGTAGCTTTATAGGTACAATTATGGCAAAACGACGCCCTGACTTATTTCATGCCTATGTCGGTACTGATCAGAACGTCAGCCCAGAATCTCAAAAGCTTTCGTACCAGATGACACTGGACGGGCTTCGTGCTGCGGGTAATACAAAGGGTGTGCAGGCAGTTGAGAGAATTGGACCAGATCCAACTCGCTGGAGTCGAAAAGACTTCAACCAAAAGAACCAATGGACTATCAAAGCCATCACAACTGTTCCCAATATGATTACGGACATAATTTTGCCAGCTATGCTCTCGTCACCAGACCACACGATACATGATTTCATTGATATCTTCAAAGGCATGAACTATTCCCTTAATCTACTCTTTGACGAACTACTGGCCTTTGATGTCCACAAACTAGGGCTAAGATTTGAACTGCCGTTCTTCATCTTCCAAGGTGATACCGATTCAGTAACACCTACAGCAATAGCCAAGGAGTACTTTGACGAAATTGAAACTCCTTATAAGGAATTTGTGCTTATTAAGAATGCTGGCCATCTTGCGGCTTTTGCCCGAACAGATCAATTTCTGGATGAACTTATTAAGCGGGTTCGTCCGCTGGTGCTGGCATCAAATATGATCTAAAGGAGTCATAAATTTATCCTTAAGAGGATATTTTACGAACTTCGCGAATAAATACATAGATCAATATTTTGTGAGTTCACATGAGCAGGAATGCACGCTTTCCCAAGGGATAGGAGGAGAAAATCCTGAAACGCTCGTTCGTCATGAAACGAAACAAAAGCTACTTCCAAAAGCTGTTGATCTCCATCTTCGTCTCCATTGCCGGCACCTTGCTGGTCTCGTCGATGATCTTGTATTACAACTTCGAGAATATCGCACTCAGCCAAGTGTACCGATCCGACGTGAATAGCTTGAACCAGATCAGCCGTGAGGTCGATAATATGACGCAGATCGCCAAGTCGCTGACTTCGCAAATATACAATGATTTGACTATATCCAAGCTGCTGTATTACACGGACATGAACGTGTATGACGAGGCTGCAGCCATGATTCAGCTGCGCAATTATAGCATGTCGATGCCGTTCATCGAATCAGTGTACGTGTATAACGGACATCTCGGAACGTTCTACATATGCTCCAACTATTCGCAGCGAAACGGCAGGCAGGAAATCGGCAACTTGGACGATAGCGGAATATTGGACATATTGAACCGTTACAAAGAGTATTTGCCTTATGTGCCAATCCCGCGAACGTACCAGGTCGAAGACAAGCAAACGAAGACACGAAGCTACACATATCTGGGCTATGACAATTTATCCAACGGAGAGCGATTGGATAACGCCGTCATCGTGAATATTTCCGAAGCATGGCTGAACCAAAATATGAGCGATCCGAACAGGTCGGCGTATACGCTTATCGTCGATCCAAAGGGAAGGCTGGTTGCTGGACCTGGCGACGAGTCGCAGACGCCGCTCCCTTATATCCGCAAGCTGCTCGGCTTCACGGCATCCTCCGATTACTTCGTGGACACCATAGACGGTACGAAGTCGTTGATCTCCTACACCGCACCGAACGAAATCGGATGGCGATTCGTCCGAGTGAACCCCTACCAAGCTATTACGAGCAAAATTACCTCCATGCGCCTGACGACCGCGATGATCAGCTTATCGATTATTTTGGCCGGTTTGATCATCTCCTTGATTCTATCACGCAAATTGTACAGTCCGATCTCTCAAGCGTTGGAGAAACTCAAATTTCTCGAAGCGGAGACAAGAACAAATCATCAATTGCTTAAGCAGGAATTTCTTCGGAATATACTCCTAGGCAGAGAGACGCTTCTCCGTCCGACCCTTCAGAAGAAGCTCGCCTACTATCAAGTGAACGTCAACTTACGCCATCGGTTCCGCATCATGATGCTAAGAGTAGATCGATTTGCGCAGTTTTGCGAGAAATACGATACGAATGAACAAAGGCTGATGAAATTCGCTATACAAAACATTGCGGGGGAAATTTGGCGCCCTTTCTGCGAGATAGAGAGCGTCGATATGGGGGAGGATTGCGTTCTTCTGCTGCTCACGCCGTATCATGTAGGGACTGAAAACATCGAAATTAATGAAAGCGTATACACAAAAGAGGCCTGCAGCAAGCTGCTGCTCGCCTTGAACGACTACCTGAACCTGTCGGTCTCGATCACCATCGGTCCCGTCTGTACCGAGATCGGCCAGATCAACAATCTGTATAAGCAAGTGTACGAAGCATCCTTTCATCGAATGTTCGAGGGAAGAGGGTGCCAGCTGCATGCGGAGACGATTCTGGCTCTGAAGAGCAAATCTTACGCATATCCGGCTGCTAAGGAGAAGCAGCTCGCGGAGCTGGTCATGATCGGCAAGGTTGATGAGTCGAAGCTGCTGTTAACTGAAATACTGGACGAAACCGGGAAATATTCCTACGCGGTCTTGCAGCTGGCCGTCTCCCATCTATGCGTGACGATGAACGGCATCATTCAAGCGGTTCAGACGAACAACGCCTTCCGGGTCGAGTCGGAGCTCGATTCTACGCTTATCTTGCTGCAGCAGTTCGAGAGTGTGGAAGAGATCAAGGAGCTGTTTTACCGTTTGTTCGAGGAGATCGGCTGCAAGCTAGAGGCCAAGCGGAATCTGAAGCACGACGATCTTATTCGCAATATTAACCATTGGATCGAGCAAGATTATATGAACCCGGACCTGAATCTAAATGTGATTGCGGATAAAATGGGGATGACGCCGGCGTACATAAGCCGTTTGTACAAACAGTTTACGCTACACTCGATGACCGACGCGATCAATGATGTGAGGCTGAGCAAAGCGAAGGAGCTGCTTCTGAAGACAGATATCCCCGTCGCCGAGCTGGCCGAGAAAGCCGGATTCGCCACGCCTTCTTATTTTTTTCGAATGTTCAAACGAGCCTTCAGCATTACGCCCAACGATTATCGCAAGATGCATCGGGGTGCCTTACCGAACAAATAACTTCAGTTCCGAATACAAGGTACCTGCCGATTGCCGCTGTCCGACGACCAGGTCGTAAAAAACGCGGCTTTCTTTATAAAATCCACAATAATTCACTTTCGATTTTCACGGATTGTACACGAATACGAGAATTGTACAGTGTACAGATCCGCCCCCCAATCGCTATGATGTGCACAACACCAATCCAAACTGTGGAGGTAGTCGGACAATGGGAACCAAGCCCGCAAGCCTGAGCCGTCCGGTGGACCTGAGCTCGCGAATGCCGAAGAAAGGCTTCTGGTACGAGCTCAACAAGAACAAAATCATGTTTCTGATGCTGCTGCCAACCCTCGTATTTTTTATTATCAATTCGTACCTTCCCATGGCGGGCATCTATTTCGCGTTTACCCGTTTCGATTTTAACGGAGGCTTGTTCGGAAGTCCGTTCGTCGGCATTGAAAACTTCAAATTCCTGACAAAGTCAGGTGATCTGCTGCGCATCACGTTCAATACGGTCGGCTACAACGTTGTCTTCGTTATTCTCGGGAACGTACTCGCGATGGTGATCGCCATCATGCTCAGCGACGTGACCGGTAAGTGGTTCAAGAAAATATCCCAATCGATTATGTTCCTGCCCTACTTCGTGTCGTTTGTCCTGCTGAGCGCGATCGCTTACAATACGTTCAATTTCGAAACGGGATTTGTAAACGCTACCATGAAAACGCTGGGAATGGAGCGCGTTGATATTTACAACACGCCCTGGATGTGGCCGTACTTGATCACCTCCTTTTACTTGTGGAAAACGATCGGTTACCACTCCGTCATTTACTTGGCGGCAATCACAGGTATCAGCCACGATTATTATGAAGCTGCCGATCTGGACGGAGCAAACATTTTTCAGAAAATCTGGTTCATCACCGTACCGATGCTGAAGCCGACCTTTATTATTCTACTGCTGTTCTCCGTGGGCAGCATCATGAAAGGACAATTCGAGCTGTTCTACCAGCTGGTCGGGCAGAACGGTTTGCTCTTCAACGTCACCGACATTATCGACACGTACGTATACCGCTCCCTGAGGGTCAACTTCGATATCGGCAGCGCGACGGCAGCTGGATTGTACCAATCCTTTTTCGGTTTCGTGCTCATTATGACCGTGAATTACATCGTCAGAAAAATTAACGAAGATTACGCGCTATTCTAGTCCATTGCAGAGAGGAGTGACCGCCGGCATGAAGATTCGAGCTTCGGGCTATACGCGGGCGTTCAATATCGTTGCCGTCTTCGTCATCGTGATCGTCAGCATCGCATGCTTATTTCCGATAGTCCTGATTCTTTCTGGCTCGCTTACCGATAACAACTCTATCTTAAAGGACGGCTACCACTTGATTCCGAAAGTGTTTTCCCTGGATGGCTACGCTACCGTGTTCGCCTTTCCAGATACCGTCTTGCGTGCGTACGGCGTTACGATCTTTACAACCTTAGTCGGCACCACCATCGGCCTTCTGTGCATCACGATGGCTGGCTACGTTCTGCAGCGCAAAGATTTCAAATACCGCAACGGCTTCTCGTTCTTCATCTACTTTACGACGATGTTTAGCGGCGGTCTCGTTCCGTGGTACATCCTGATCACCAAATATTTGATGCTTACCGACAGCATGTGGGCGCTGATTATGCCGCTGCTGATGAATCCGTTCCTCATCATCTTGATGAAGAGTTTCATGAGATCGACGATCCCCGATGAAATTATCGAATCCGGCAAAATCGACGGGGCCAACGATTTCGTTATTTTTTACCGGATCATCATCTTTATCGCGATGCCCGGCATCGCTACGATCGGCCTGTTCCTGGCTATCGGCTACTGGAACGACTGGTTCCTGTCGTCCTTATACATCAACGACCCGCACAAATATCAGTTGCAGTTCTATTTGTACAATTTCATCAACAACGTGACCGCCATGAACCAGCTGTCGCAAAGCGGTGTGTCCATTACCAGGGACGTGCCAGCGGAAACGGTCAAGATGGCGATGTCCATCATCGTAACAGGCCCGGCGATTCTGATTTATCCGTTCGTCCAGCGTTATTTTGTGAAAGGCTTGACGATCGGAGCTGTGAAAGGTTAGAACCGTCGATCCTAGCGCGGGACCGGTGGCTAACATAAAAAAGCATATTACGGGAGGGTAAACAATGGGACGCAAGTTTTCCAGGCTTCTGCTGGCGGGTTTGGCAGCCTCGGTATTGATGGGCGTACTGGCAGCCTGCAGCGGGAACAATACACCGACAACGGGAACGGCACAAAGCAGTACCAAGGGATCGTCGAATCTGGATAAATCCAAGCGGGTGGAACTGCAATTTTATATGGTCGGGGATGCCCCGAAGGATTTGCCGGTCATTGAAGCGGAGGTCAACAAGCTGGCCTTGGCGGATCTGAACGCGACCGTGAAATTCAACTACACGACTTGGACCGAATATGAGCAAAAATACAAGCTGCTGCTCACTTCCGGCCAGCCGATCGATCTGATCTATACGGCGACCTGGCTGCAATACCAGACGTATGCCAAGAAAGGAGCATTCCTGCCGCTCGATGAAATGCTGCCGAAGATAGCGCCGGTTCTGAATAAACATGTGACTCCCGAGATGTGGAACAACGCCAAGATCGACGGTAAAATTTTCACCGTACCGTCCACCTTCAAGGAATACACACCGGACGGCGCCCCGTACAGGGAAGATCTTCGCAAGAAGTACAATTTGCCTAAGCCGGAATCGCTCGAGACGATCGAGGCTTATCTGGACGGGATCAAGAAGAACGAGCCGGGGCTTATTCCGGTATCAGACACACAGAACGCCTTCGCGCTCGGATTGTACCAATTGCTGCCGGCGCTCAAGAACAATTTGACTGGTGATTGGCTGAAAAATTACGGACTGCAGTTCAGCTACGACAATCCGCGCGGCATCAATTCGTACTGGGGTTCGCCCGAGCATCTGCAAATGCTGAAGCTGTACAAACGATGGGCCGACAAAGGCTTCTGGTCCCGCAATCAATTGAACGCCACTGCCGGCGGACACGATGTATTCGCCAGCGGCAAAGCGGCAATTGCCCTTCAGGGCGAGAACCCGGTCCGCTTCAATGACAGTGTGACGAAAATTAAATCTGTCCATCCGGACTGGGAGATCGGGTATTTCCCTTATACGGAATTTCGCGGCTTCGCTGTACCGAACCCGCCGATCGGCAACGGCTACGCCATTCCAAAGAGCAGCAAAAATCCGGAAAGAGCGCTTGCGTTCTACGAGAAGCTTGTTACGGATAAGAGGTACAATCTGCTGACGTCCTACGGCATCGAAGGAAAGAACTACAAGGTGGTCGACGGCCATTACGAGATGATCGGCGACAGCAGCACGAACGGCTTTCCTCGCGAGGGGATGAATTCTTGGGCGTGGCGCAATCCCAATTACATGCTTTTCGATAAGAGCTTCGATCAAGTGCTGGATATGTTCAAGAAGATGGATACGATGTATAAGCCTGCTTACTTCAGCGGTTTCGCAGAAGACTACTCGTCCTATCAAGCGGAGAGAGCCGCGCTGGAGCAAGTCAGTACGCAGTATCTCAAGCCTCTTGAAGCAGGCAATGTGGAGGATGTCGAAGCCGGTCTGAAGCAATTCATGGAGAAAGCCAAGGCTGCCGGTCTCGAGAAAATCCAGAAAGCCTACATTGAACAGTGGAAAAAATATATGGATGAGATCGGCAAGTAAGTCGTTCTGATTGATTGCGTCGATTCGAAAGTGAGAACCTAAGTCTCCTATGACGGCTTAGGTTCTCCTTTATCCATAATTCGCTTGGACGTTTCACATTCCGTCTTTGAGGTGATGTTGATGAAAGGATTTGATTTGAGCGGCAAAAATGCGCTCGTTACCGGTTCCAGCCGGGGCCTGGGAAAGCAGTATGCGCTCGATCTCGCCGATGCCGGCGCCAATGTTGTCATTCACGACGTCAACGAAGAAGCGGCCGCACAGTTTGACGAAGCGGAGTCCGGCAGCGCCGTGGCCGCGGAGATTGCCGAGCGATTCGGGGTGAAGGCGGTTTTCCTCGCCGCCGACCTGGCCGATCCATCGCAAGTGAAGCGGCTCATCGACAGCTCCATCGAGCTGCTGGGGTCGATCGACATCTTGGTTAACAATGCGGGCGGCGACATCGGTGCGGCGGCGCCTCGCCCGGACCCGAACGATGCGCTGGATATCCCGATCGCGGATATCCAATCGGTCGTGGAACGGAATTTACTGTCCACGATGTATGCCTGCAAATACGCGGGTCTGCATATGCGCGACAGACGTGCCGGCAAAATTGTGAATGTCGGCTCAATCGCCGGCCATATTCCCGTCAAACAGGGCATTATTTACGCCGCAGCAAAGATGGGCATTTCGCAATATACGCGTTCCCTTGCCGAACAGCTTCGCCCTTTCGATGTAAATGTGAACTGCATCGCGCCAGCGCCGACGTATACGGCCCGTTTCCTCGCGACGCGGACGGTGCGCGGGCAAGAGGAGCTATCCCGGCTGCAGCGAATCGCAGAGCCCAAGGATATGTCGGATATCGTTATGTTCCTGTGCGGCCCGCAGTCGGATGCGCTCTCGGGAGAAACGATCGTATGCTGGAAATAACATGGAGGGGTGAAGTATGAAATCGGGCTTATCGTACATAATCGGGGACGAAGATAGCACGATGTACTCGCTTCAGACGCATGCCGCCGGACCTCCGGGATCTTTGCCCCTGACCGACGAGATGCTGCTGCATGCTCCGAGCGGCGATCTGTTCGGGCTCAGCCAGAACGTCGGTATGGGGTGGCAGGCGGACCGGCTGAACGGCAAGCAGGTGCTCATCCTCAGCACGCAGGGCGGCTTGCGCGCCGAGGACGGGACGCCCGTCGCGCTTGGATACCATACCGGCCACTGGGAAGTCGGTCTGCTGACGAAGGAGGCGGCGCTGGAGATCAGAGCCCTTGGCGGCATTCCATTCGCCGGGTATGTCAGCGATCCGTGCGACGGCCGTACGCAAGGCACGACCGGGATGTTCGATTCGCTTCCTTACCGCAACGATGCGGCGATCGTCTACCGACGCTTGATCCGCTCGCTGCCGACCCGTAACGGCGTCATCGGGGTCGCCACTTGCGACAAAGGGCTGCCGGCGATGATGATCGCGCTTGCGGCGATGCACGAGCTGCCCTGCGTTATCGTGCCCGGAGGCGTCACACTGCCCCCGACGCACGGCGAGGATGCGGCGAAGGTTCAGACGATCGGCGCCCGTTATGCGCAGGACCAAATTACGCTGCAGGAAGCGGCGGATATGGGCTGCCGAGCCTGCGCGACGCCCGGAGGCGGCTGCCAATTTCTCGGGACGGCGGGCACAGCCCAGGTCGTCGCCGAAGCGCTCGGCATGGCGCTCCCCCATTCCGCCTTGGCACCGTCGGGGCAGCCGATATGGCTGAACATCGCCCGGCAATCGGCCAGAGCTGTGCATTGGATGACGATGAACGGCATCGCTATGAAGCATATTTTGTCGGATGCATCGATCGAGAATGCAATGATCGTCCATGCCGCGTTTGGCGGATCAACGAACTTGCTGCTTCACATTCCGGCGATCGCTCATGCCGCCAAGCTCCGCATTCCCGATGTCGCCGACTGGAACCGGGTCAACCGCAGCGTCCCGCGTCTTGTCAGCGTGTTGCCGAACGGTCCTGAGCATCATCCGACCGTGCGGGTGTTTATGGCCGGCGGCGTTCCGGAAGTGATGCTGCACCTGCGCAAGCTCGGGCTGCTCGACGAATCGGTGAACACGGCCGGCGGCGATAAGCTGTCCGCTGTGCTGGATTGGTGGGAGCAGTCGGAGCGCAGGTTCGAGATGAAGAAGCGTTTGCTCGAATTGGACAACGTTCAGGCAGACCAGGTCATTATGAGTCCGGATCAGGCTAAACGGAGGGGATTGACCTCGACCGTTACGTTCCCGATGGGGAACCTTGCGCCGGAGGGCTCGGTCATCAAGTCTACGGCGATCGATCCGTCCGTTGTCGGGGCGGACGGCGTATATCGACATACCGGGACGGTAAAAGTGTTCACGACAGAGCGGGCGGCGGTGAAGGCGATCAAGGACGGCGGCATCGCCGCAGGAGACATTATGGCGCTGATCGGAAGAGGGCCGTCCGGCACCGGCATGGAAGAGACATATCAGTTGACGTCGGCGTTAAAGGTGCTGCCGTTCGGCAAGCATGTGACGCTGATAACGGATGCGCGGTTCTCGGGAGTATCCACAGGTGCCTGTATCGGGCACGTAGGGCCCGAGGGGCTTTCCGGAGGCCCGATCGGCAAGCTGTGCGACGGCGATATCGTGGAAATCGAGATCGACCTGAACCGGCTCGAGGGAACGATCCATTTCGTAGGCATCGCAGAGTCCCGGGTCTCTCCCGAAGAAGGAGCACGAATTCTTGCCAAAAGGACCGCCCATCCTGCCATGGCCGCCGATCCGCAGCTTCCGGACGATACGCGCTTGTGGGCGGCGCTGCAGGCCGCAAGCGGCGGCACCTGGCGAGGAAGCATTTACGATGTGGACCGGATACTCGAAGTTTTGAATGCTGGTCAGCAGGTATTGCGGCAAAGCCATCCGACAGAGGCGAAGGAGTGACCGTATGGCGAGAAGCACCGGAGACGGAAGAACCGCTCTCGTAACGGGAGGCAGCCGCGGGATCGGACGCGGCATCGCCCTTTCGTTGGCCCATGAAGGATATACGCTTGCGATTACGCATTACGGGGACGACGGGCCGGCCGCATCGACTGCGGAAGAAGTCCGGCTCGCTTCGGGGAAAGACTGCTTCGTCCTTCCCGGCGATCTCCGCGTCCTCGGCATTGTCGAAGCGACGGTTCAAGCGGCGATAGAGGTGATGGGACGGATCGACGTCCTGGTCAACAATGCCGGCATCAGCCTGTTCGATCCGGTCGATGAGCTATCCGTCGAGCGTCTGGACGACACGATATTCCTGAACTTCCGCGCGCCGCTTCTTCTGATGAGAAACGTATCCCGGCATATGATCCGGCTCGGCATTCGCGGCAGTATTGTCAATATCACGTCGTCCCGCGCGGAGAGAGCCTACCCTCGGGATGCTGTATACGGCGGCTTGAAGGCCGGTTTGAAGAGAGCCTCCGAATCCGCGGCGATGGATCTCGCCCCTTACGGGATCCGGGTCAACTGCCTCGCTCCCGGCGCCATTCTCGTTCGCGAGCGGACGCCGCGTCACGACAAGCTCGGCGAAGCGATTCCGCTCGGCCGAATGGGACTGCCCGATGATATCGGCCGAGCGGCGGCGTGGCTCGTCTCTGACGCCGCGTCCTATGTAACCGGGACGACGCTGCGCGTCGACGGCGGACTGATCGTGCCGGGAATGCCGGAGGACGGAGTCAGTTATTGGGGAGCCCATCAATCGAATAAGAGAAGAGATCAAGAGCCATGAGCCCGCGCTAACGATACGAGATGTGAAGACGATTCTGACGGCTCCGGACGGCATTAATCTGTCTTCGTCAAGATCGAAACGTCCGAGCCCGGCTTGTACGGACTCGGCTGCGCCACCTTTATCCAGCGTTATTTGGCTGTGGCGACGGCCATCGATGAATACCTGAAGCCGTTCCTGATCGGCAAAGATCCACAGCGCTTTGAAGACATCTGGCAGACGGCCACGGTAAGCTCCTACTGGCGCAACGGGCCGATGAAAGCGGGATAAAATTAGCTTATCGCGAAAGGGTGCTGCAGAAGTGGCAAACGACATGTTCAATCTTACGGGGAAAGTCGCTCTCATTACAGGCGGCGTGCAAGGACTCGGGTATGAATTCGCCCGGACGCTAGCCGCCGCCGGAGCGAGCGTCATCGTGACGAGCCGCTCCGAAGAGAAGGCTGACGCGGGCGCGCAGCAATTGGCTGCGGAGTCGGAGGCCGAGACGCTCGGAATCGCGGTAGATGTTACGCAATCCGAGCAGGTTAAGGAGATGATAGAGCAGGCCGTCAGCCGCTTTGGCCGCTTGGATATTCTCGTCAACAACGCCGGGATCAACGTGCGCAGAGCGATTGTCGAATATGAGGAGAGCGACTGGGATGCCGTATTGGGCACGAACCTGAAGGCGCCGTTTCTGTGCGCCAAGGCTGCCGCGCCGTATATGATTCGCCAAAGGTTCGGTCGCATTATCAACATGTCGTCCATGCTGGGACAGATCGCGCTTCCGGAACGATCTGCCTACTGCTCGAGCAAGGGCGGCCTGATTCAGTTGACCAAGGTCATGGCGCTGGAATGGGCGCCGTTCGGGATTACCGCCAATGCGGTATGTCCAGGACCATTCGCTACCGAGATGAATAAGAGTGTGATCAATAACCCACAAGCCAATCAATATTTCCTGGATCACCTTCCCGTGAAACGATGGGGCGATCCGCAAGAGCTGACGGGGCTCATCCTGTACTTGGCTTCCGATGCATCCAGCTTCATGACGGGCTCCGCGATAACAATCGATGGCGGTTGGACAGCCGAGTGATCGGTCCGGCCCGCCTAATTCTGGGAGGTTGCCTATGAAATTCGGCTTAACGGCTTACGGTACCACCTTCGACATGGGCATTCATCCGCAAAGCGGCAAGCCCAGGATCGATGCGATCGAATTCGTGCATCGAGCGGCGCGCTACGGATTTGAAGGGGTGGAAATCCCGCTCGATATGTTGGCGAAATCCGACATCGATGCCGTCCGCAGGGAAGTGGAACAATCCAACATGTTTGTCACAATTGCGGCGGGGGGATATGATGTCGAAGCGTTGAAGGAAGCTCTTCTCATCGGGCAGCACGTCGGCGCCGTCACCGTTCGCACCGTTGTCGGCGGCGCCGATTACGGCGGCGACCGGCGACATATGAAGGGGAAATGGCAGCCGTTCCTAGATGTCTTGACGGATAATTTCAAGCGAGTGACGGAAACGGCCGAAGCGGTCGGCGTCAATCTAGCCGTCGAGAATCACCAGGATCTCGCCTCCGAAGAGCTGTTGGAGCTGTGCCGCACAATCGGTTCGGATCGGTTCGGCATTACGCTGGATACGGCCAATGTACTGGCGACGGCGGAAGAACCGATCGACTATTACAACCGGGTGGCGGCGAATGTGAAGAACATCCATCTGAAGGATTACAAAATTTACTGGAGCGAAGAGGGATACCGGCTTGTGCGCTGCGCTGTAGGGCAAGGCGCCATTCCGTTCCCCGAGCTGCTGCGCATCTTCGCGGAGAGTAATCCCAGCATCACGATGTCGCTGGAGCACGGCGCCCTTGTTGCCAGACACGTGCGCATTCTTCGGGAAGACTATTGGACCGAATACCCGCCGCGGACTGCAGCCCAGCTGACAAACGTCATGCAATTCGTTCACAATCACGCCCGTTCCTCCGGCGAGTGGCGGACCCCTTTCGAGCAAGGAGAGAGTCCAGAGCGTATTTGCGACTATGAGCGGAATGAACTGGCGGCCAGTATCGCTTACTTGCAAGCGCTTGAGGCGATTTACGGCTGACGGGCCGTCACAGGAAAGGAGAATGATATGTCGAATTCATACGCATGCGTAACCGGAGCGGACAGGGGTTTGGGCTACACCTTGACGGCGCAGCTGCTCCGGAGACATTTTACCGTATTTGCGGGAAGGTACATGAACGATTGGGATCAATTGGACGGCCTAGCGGCACAGTATCCGAAGCAATTGATTCCGCTTGAACTGGACGTTTCAAGCGACGACAGCGTGAATCGCTTCGGAGCCTCCATCGCCGAGCGGACCGATCGCCTCGAGATCGTCATCAATAATGCAGGCGTCGCGGGCGATTTGGAGCAAAGCATTTACAATCGGATGAATATGGCGAACATGCTATCCATGTTCAATGTAAATACGCTCGGTCCGCTTCGGATTACGGCTGCGTTTGCTCCGCTGCTGCTGCGCGGGGAGTCGAAGCTGCTCGTCAATATTTCGTCCGAAGCCGGACAAATCAACCAGACGTGGCGAGAAGGATGGTATGGTTACTGCATGTCCAAGGCGGCGCTCAACATACAGTCCAACATCGTCCATAACGAGCTGAAAAGCAAAGGAGGACGTGTTCTCGTCATCCACCCGGGCTGGATGAGGACGTACATGAGCGGAAAGTTGAGCGAAGAGGGCAACCTGTCCGCTGAGGAAGCCGCCGCTCACATTGTGGAGACGATGTTTCGCTACCGGGATGCGAAAGAGATTCCCGCGCACCCGGCGTTTCTCGATTACAAAGGAGACGAGATGCGCTGGTAGCTGGCCAAGAAAGGAGATTGCCAAATATGCAGTCTAAACGAAAGGCTTTACTGCTGGGCGACAACGTTCATGCGCAGTATCATCCACTCCAAGCCGTCGAACGGGAGCTGATGGAGCTTCTGGAAGACAGATTTGACATCGACAGTACCGAAGATTACGAGATCATGAGCGGAAACGGATTGGCACCATACAATTTATGCATCGGATATACCGACAGATGGGGGACGCCAGCTGCTTCATCGCAGGTTGGCGGTTTGCTTGGTTATGTCGCCGGAGGCGGCGGCTTACTCGTTCTTCATAACGGGATATCGCTGCAAGCTCGGTATGAACTAAGCCAGTTAATCGGGGCCAAATTCACCGGACATCCGCCGTACGGACCGCTCGCCTTTCATAAAACGGACGTCGATCATGAAATTGTTCAAGGTATAGAGGACTTTACTATGGAAGAGGAGCCGTACCAGTTCGAGACGGACCCTTTCACTAAAACGACCGTGCTGCTCGAGTATTTGCATGAGGGGACGAGAAGACCCGCCGCCTGGGCGCATGAATTTGGCTTGGGACGTGTAGCGTATTTGATGCCGGGTCATCATATACATTCGTTGAAGCACCCGATGTACCGCAAGCTGATTGTGCAATGCAGTCTTTGGGCGAGTTCAGGAGGAAGGGGATAACGATGGGAAAACGGCTGAACAGCAAAGTGGTGGTCGTCACGGGAGCAACGAAGGGAATCGGCAAAGGGATTGCGTTAATGTGCGCAGAGGAGGGCGCAGCGGTCGTCGTAAATGGCAGGAATGAGCAGGACGGATTGGCCGTTGTCCGCCAAATTGAGGAAAGCTGCGGCACCGAGGCGATGTTCGTCCAAGGGGATATTAGCTCGGAGGCTGCCTGCCGGCAGCTGATTGACGCCGCAGTCACGCGCTTTGGAAGGATCGACGGTCTTGTCAATAACGCCGGCATTTTTCCAAGAGGATCGATGATCAACACGACGGAGGCGTTGTATGATTCCATATTCGCCGTCAATATGAAGGGCGCGTTCTTCTGCTCCATGTACGCCATTCAGGCGATGCAGAAGAATGAAGGCGGTTCCATCGTGCAGATCGGGTCCACGAACGGCTACAAGGGCGGGAAGGATTTGGCCGCCTATTCCTGCTCCAAAGGCGCCATGCTCACCTTGAATCGGCATATCGCCGCACACTACGGAAGCGACCGGATTCGTTCCAATTGGGTTACCGTCGGCTGGGTGGCTTCCGAAGGGGAGATCGAGTTGTATCAAAATATGGGCATAAGCGAATCCGAGCTCCGCAAGCGAGGCGAAACGTATATCCCATCCGGCCGCATGCAGACGCCTGAAGATATTGCGTACGGTACGGTTTTCCTCTTATCCGACGAATCTACCCAGGTTACCGGCACCGAGCTGCATATTAACGGGGGAATCGGCTTGTAACGCAGGGAAGGCGCTCGTATGCAAAGTCGATGAGACCCGTGTCCCGTACGGTATGCTAGCGGTTTGGTTTCTTAGGCAGTGCAGCGTCATCCAAGTGTCGAGTGACAAGAGCATGTACTCATTAATTGCCGCGTATATCGCGGCTTTTATATTTTATGTGAACAAGTTCTTGTCATTTGCAGATGACAAGAACATGTACTCATTCCCGACGAAGCAAATATTATAGTCCCATTGACTATGACATTAATGTTATGGTTTACACTGAAGATATCAAATGGAAACGGTGGTGAACCAAATGGAGCATCAAAGTCATGTAGTGTTAGGCATATCCGGAAGTCTGCGCAAGCAATCGTCTAATACTTGGTTACTCTCGTCCATCGGAGGAATGATGCCCACCGGCATGGAGTTTCGTATATATCAAGGGCTTGCGTCTTTACCTCATTTCAGTCCAGACTTAGACGGTGACGAATCTCAATCGCATGACTCGGTGCGCGAATGGCGGGAGGAGCTGCGATCGGCGGATGCGATCGTGATCTGTACACCGGAATATGCTCGAGGAGTGCCAGGTTCGCTCAAAAATGCGCTGGATTGGGTCGTTTCTTCGGGTGAGTTCATGAACATGCCGACGGCCGTCATAAGCGCTTCTCCACATCCGGATGGTGGCGCAACAGCACTGCAATCGCTGATACTGACTCTAAAAATGATGAACGCGGCTATACCGGACGAAGCATCGCTTGCCGTTCCTTTCGTCAGTAAGATGTTCGGGCCGAATGGTAGCGTGACGGACACTAATATCTTGTCCTCACTGCTCAATTTGGTTAGGGCGCTGTCGCTTGCCATTCCGGAGTAATAACGATTTAAAGCGGCTATGTGTCGCGAAAGCGAATATGTTTGTGTCGTCCGACTGTCGGGTGACAGCGGGTTTTTTATTTTATCGGATCATTTTCTTGTCATTTCTCAGTGTCAAGAATATGATCCGATTGCCGAACTATGCCAATTCCGATTGCCGATTGTGGCGCACAGGTTAGGCATTGGACTTCCGAGATAATCGCATACTTCGAGGAATCTCAATGCATGACCCCCTTTTAAATACATCTATTGTAGAATTATATACAGGAATACAGATTTACAGAAATAGGGAGGAATGGGCATGGGAGCTATCATTTCAATCGGTAATCAAAAAGGCGGTGTTGGCAAAACGACAACCACGGCAATTACGGGGTATCTTCTCTCTAAGAAGTACAAGGTTCTCTGTGTGGACTTCGATAGCCAAGGCAATTTGACACAGTTTCTTACTCAACGAGATATACACGATTACTCCAAAATGACCATTTTAGAGGCATGTAAAAACAGGAATCCCACCCCCTACATCCGCAAGTTAACCTACAATCTTCACTTGATACCGGCTGATGAAATGCTTGCAACTCTGCCCATGCTTTTCCATCAAAATCCTTCAAAGGGTTCGACCGTTTTGAGAGATACACTACAAAAAGTAAAGGCCAGATACGACTACATACTTATTGATTTACCTCCAAATCTCGGAGAGCACACTATTAATGGTTTAGTGGCTTCAGACTATGCAATCGTCATGCTACAATGCGAACCAATGTGTTATGACGCGCTGGACAGATACATCGCAACAATGTTTCACATCAAAGAGGTTAAAGAGCTGGACCTTGTTTTATGCGGTATATTGCCAACAATGATCGATTCTAGAACAATCATTGATAAAACTATCATTGATAGGGTAAGGAGAGAATACGAGGGAGTTGTTTTTCGAACGGAAATAAAGCGAAGAAATAGAATCAAGGAGTTTTCTATTACAGGAATACAGGAATACAGTAATACGGATACATCGGCACTAAGCAATTATAGAAATTTTGTCGAGGAGCTGGAGCAGCGTGTCCAAGCGTGATGCGATTGAGCAGTTATTAGGAAAACGGAAGAGTCAAGAAATACAGGAAACTGTAAATACAGGTATACAGAAATCTGTAAAGAAAAAAGCGACATTTGATTTCGATGATCAATTCCATACTGAGTTAAAGATATTCGCCGCGAAACAGAATAAGAAGATGGTTGATGTTGTGGTAGAGGCTGTGAAAGAGTATATGCGAAGACATAAAAATACCCCACCGGTCGAGTAGGCCAAATGATGTCGGGTGAAAAGGACATTATCTAATTAAGTGCCACGTAAATGGCGGTTTTTTTATGAGATAAAGTTGTTGTCATTGGTAATTGACAAGAACTCATTACTTTTGGATCTATCAGGCACATATACTACATGCCGAATTACTGGACAAGAGTTCGTATTGAAAGAGACCCACAGACCGGTTGATTGCGGTTACTGTGGGTCTTAGTGTTATATTAAAAAGGGGGTCGACTTTTATTATAGGCTTGCTTCATTATCGCTGTGTCAAAATCAGATTACATTTTTATTTATTAGAAATCCATTCAAGATCAAAAAAGCATGTCTTTCGAAGGTTAACGAGTTCCGTTTTGAGGTGTAAAAATTTATTTGACACACAATTTGACAAATGTATTGGCATTAAAGAATGCAAAAAAGATGGCTAAATTGCCATCTTTTTTCATTGAATGATTTTACTTTCTACTAAATAATGTGGTTAAAATAATCCATAATTGCTTCTTAAGGCTCAAAGGGAGAAAAGCATGCCAAAACAACGCAAACTGATAGAACCTTCAGACTTAGAACGATTGCGAGTATTTCAACATTTTTTGATTATTATTGTTAATAAAATGAAAAACTAAATCCATATGCTGTTTGCGAGGAGGGACAGGTCTTGCCCAAAATTACGCAAAGTGTTCCTTATGGCTATGAGCCGCCTGTAGATCAGGTAAAAGGAACGCTCATCTATTACGATTCGTTCGAACAAACGTGGGATAAGGAACTGGATGTTGCGGCAGAAACGGCAAGAGTCCGTTCATTCGCGAGATTCGTGCTGTATCCGATTCATGAGGAAACAATGAAGAGGATATCCATAAGTCCGGTAAGCCCATACTATAAACGAGAGAAGCGGCTATACGAATGGAAGCAGAAGCGGGGGAGGGAGAATGTTGCGATAGACGTCTGGGAAGGAAAAAGGAAAAAATATACGCCAATCGATTTGGCACTTCGCCATCTGACGGAAACATTACCTGCTCCTCATTTTATATATGTCTCTCCTGAGATGGCGAATTCGTTCGCTTCGTTCTATTCCTTTGAAGAATGGATCGTAAAGATTAGGCTGATATTGTCATCGGAGCCTACCATACTTCATCCGCAATTAGAAAAATACCGCGATCGGTGGAACTCAGCAGAAAGCCAGGAATGACACTGTGTTAATCAATACTCGTGTGCCTCAACCACTGCCCTATTTCGCTGTCACGATGCAGGCGATGCTCGTTATCGCATCTATGAATTTGATAAAACTCGCTACTTGGCTCTGGAAGTCAAGTGGCGGTAAGCATAGATCGGTTGTTTATCTACTTCAAATGGACATAATCATAACAAACTCCCTCGCTGCGTGAGCAGCATAGGGAGTTGTCTTCAATCTGAAGCATCCGAGAGG
Organism: Paenibacillus sp. GP183; assembly: GCF_900104695.1. Lineage (NCBI taxonomy): Bacteria > Bacillati > Bacillota > Bacilli > Caryophanales > Paenibacillaceae > Paenibacillus > Paenibacillus sp. GP183. Next base: position 685,316 of record NZ_FNSW01000001.1, on the reverse strand, counting down.
ATGCTTTTTTTCATATTTTTCAGGTCATTGGACGTAAATATTATGTTTTCTGACTGTTTGTATAATATTACGACAATTTAAGTTCGAAACGGTCACCGACAAAGTGACATGCTTCTCGAGAGAGTTTGTGTACAATCTTTTTAGTTCGTCATCTATTTTCTCTTTTGTGGAATATAAAGGATATTTATTAAAGACACAAATGAATCTATCAGAGAGGGGTGCTAAACATGCGTAATAAACTTAAAAATCAAATATTTGCTTTTATACTATGCGTGACGGTCCTATGTACGATGGGCTTTGGTATCGACAATCGGATAAACAATCATCCTGAGAACGTTTCTAAACCATCCGTGGAAATCGACTCGAAAGAACAAGCTGCAGATTACAATAAGCTGTCTATCATACAACCCGATACTGATACTGTTGTCCCTTTAAATAGCAGCGCACCGGAATCACACCCTGTACAAATGACCGAGGAGCAGCGCAGTACAACAGATCTGACAAATACAACGGTACCAGAAGCAAAATATGAGGTTACAGCTTACTATCTCAATGTACGTGAGAATGCGGATGTGACATCGAATATACTTCATGAAGTTACGAAAGGCAGTATTCTTGAAGTCCTTGAAGCAACCAGCAATGGGTGGCTCAAGCTGAAGATCGGAGGCTATGTCAATGCTAACTACGCTAAATTGTACAACGGAGACGTTAAACAATCTGCACCTGTAAACCAATTGTCGGTTGAACAGACCACAGTTAAAAACGCTGTTGGACAAGCATCCCAGCCCGCATCCAATATCAAAACAGCCGGACCCAGTAAACCAACGTCTTCGGTTAAATCGGAATCCGGTCTAACCGTAGAGCATATTGCAAAAATCTTTGAAGGAACTGACCTGGAAGGTCAAGATCTGGAGAGAGCGATATTGGAAAATGAGCAGGAGTACGGTATAAACGCATTCTTCACCATCGCTGTAATGAAACTGGAAAGCGGCCATGGAAAGAGCCAATTAGCCAAAACCAAAAACAATTTGTTCGGGCTGAACGCAGTTGATAGCGATGCTTACAATCAGGCCCTTAGTTTCAAAACGAAGGAGGAAGGTATCCGCAAATTCGGGAATATCATTTCCGAATTCTATATCGACAAGGGATTAACAAGCGTAGATAAGGTAGCCGGCAAATACTGTGCTGCAAATTCCAATTGGCCGGCTTTAGTTAAAAATATCATGAATAGCGATTATAAAAAGTTATTATAAAAAGTAAAAAAACCTTGGAAAAAACCTACATGTCAAAGTGGTGTATCCACGCTTGGTTAAATATCATCTAACACAAGTAATTTTTGTTGCGTTGATTGTGATTATTGGAATACTGGTGAAAAAAAACTACGACAGCAAGATTGACTAGCAGGAATTTCCAATCTTTTATCGAAAGTATAAAGGTCAGAATTTATTGTAGGAGATGACCTTAATGCTTGAGAAAAATAGATTGGGTGCTGCGCCCAGAGTTTACTTCAGACCTGAGTTTAAAAAATGTCCGCACTGTGAGTCAAAATTGCGGAGAACCCATACAGCATGGGAGAAAAAGATTGTCACAACAAACGGAATCATCCATGCATGGAGTATGGCTTATGCTTGCAAAAATCTAGATTGTACACATACAGGAGTTGCGTATAAATCTGCTGAAGCTGAGATGCTTAGCATGAAGCATTCCTCATATGGATATGATGTGCTTGCTCTCGTTGGAGAACTGCGCTTTAAGCAGCATCGAACAGTTAAAGAAGTTGCTGATGCGTTGAATGAACGAGGTATTCCAACGAGTGAAAGGCATGCTCAAAATTTGTACGAACGCTATCAGACGTTGCTTTCTGCGAGTTTGGATGATCATGTAAACAAAGTACTTGCAGAGACTACCGAACAAAATGGCGGCGTCATCTTATCGATGGATGGCGTTCAGCCTGAGAAAGGGAATGAAACTCTATATGTCCTACGCGAAGTATTCAGCGGCACGGTACTCGCTGCACAAAACATGAAGAGCGGAACGGCAGAAGAGCTGAAGACGCTCATTGAACCCATCATGGAGTTGGGCTATCCAATTGTAGGTATTGTAAGTGACGGGCAAAAATCCATTCGGCTGGCATTTGAGACCTTGTTACCGGATGTGCCTTACCAATACTGTCAGTACCATTATCTGAAGGACATAGCCAAACCCATTGTCGAAGCCGATCGTAAATTAAAAATGGAACTCAAAAAAAGCATGCGCGGGATTCGGGACATCGAACGAAAAATAGAACAGGCTGAGATCCAAGCATCCGAGACGGGGAAAACGGAACAGCCAGATTCGGAAACTGCTGAAATTACCGAAGCGCAGATTGCCAAGGGATATGTGGCAGCTGTCCGAGCCTTGCTCCTAGAAGACGGAGATCCACCATTGGAGCTTCCTGGATTAATGATTTATGAACGTGCACAAGCGATTCAGGCTTCTTTACAAAGATGCTTGAGTAAAAAAAGAGCCTAGTTTGCTTCAAAATATTATCAGAATATTCAGCAAAATAGATGAAATGAATCCTGTTTATGAAGCCGTATCGCGGCTAATGAAACCGATGGATTATATCGCCATTATCCTTACCCCTGGTGAAGATAAAACTAGCGAGACGGTTGAATGGGAGCTATCAATGTTACTGAATTGGGTAAAACAAACCTACACGCTTGAGAATGACGAACTCATGGTTAACAATTTACTCAACTTTTCCAAAGGGTTTTGGAGAGGTCTATTCACTTGTTATGATCATTATTACATTCCAAGAACAAATAATGACTTGGAGCAATTCTTTCGACAGACGAAGGCTAGTCACCGTCGAATTACAGGACTTCGTAACTGGAACAGCTACATCGTACGCAATGGTGAAATGATCGTATTGGTGAACGATGCGCTTCGTCAAGAGCATGTGATTTCACGACTGCGTTCCGTTTCCTTTAGTCGTTATAAAGCACGGAAAGCACAGTGGGACCAGCGTTTAACCTGTGTCATATTACGTAAAAAGTTTAATCGCAATACCGAAGGCTACCTCAACGACTTAGAGCATAAATGGAATTTATTGAACAGTTAGTTGATTATGCTGTCGTAGAAAAAAAAGAGAAGTAATTCGTAATAATTAAATTAGTCTTGCTATCCTTCGAGGAAGCAGGATTATTCATTTTTAGGTAGGTTTGCTTCATTTGGATGCATAATTCTGAGCGCCATTTTTTTGTTCTGGAATCCGTATTCATGCGAGAGTAATGCTACGGTTCAATCATTTTTATGATGTTGATTGTTCCCGCATTTATAAGTATCATAAACTCATTCGAGAGTCTATTAAAAAAATAAGGAGGAATAAGGTTGGTCGACATTATTGATTCCCACACGCACGTTGATAACTTTGAAGCTTACGGTTGGATTGATCCGCCGGAAAAAATCATTGATTTGCTGGATGAAGCAAAAATTCAAAAGGCTGTAATTATGACTTATTGCGATGTACCGGTTTTGAAGGAGGATGGGCTTTCTTACATTGCAGAGGCTGTTAAAAAATTCCCCGATCGACTGATTGGTTATGCGCGTCTTCATCCTCAAGCAAAAGCGAAAGCGATCCGATTGCTTGAGGAAGCCGTTCTGGACATGAATTTCAAGGGACTTAAGTTCCACTCCGAAAGCATTTCGACGCATCCCTACCATGAAGCTTCCCTTGCCATGATTCGAAAAGCGGGGGAACTGAATATTCCAACCTTATTTCATTGCGGGGATGAATCGATGAGCTTGCCTTTGCAAATCGCAAAAGCGGCGGAGAGCTGCCCGGACTCCAAAATTATTTTAGGTCACATGGGAGGCTATTTTCATGTCGATGATGCTCTTCTTGTCGCCGAAAAATACGAAAACATTTACCTGGAGACATCCGCCATGCCTTATCCGGACAAAATTAAGGAAGCCGTAAAAAGGATCGGAGCAGAACGGGTGTTGTTTGCTAGTGACGGGCCCGGATGCAACCCGGATTTAGAGGTAAAGAAAATCAAGTTTGCGGATCTTTCGGAGAAGGATTACAAGCTAGTGATGAGTGAGAATTTTGCCCAAATTTTGGAAAGAGTCAAGAGAAGGTAGGTGAGAGACACTTATGATCATAGATTCACATGTCCACGTAGGAAAATCGATTTTTGGATACGAATTAACGCCTGAAGTTCTTTTGGAGTCTATGCGTCAATACCAGATCGATGTTTCTGTCATTAGTCCCGTGCAGCCTATGAACTACCACCTGGAAACCGAGAATGATTATATTTCGGAACTGACACAACAATATAATAAACACTTTATCGGGTTTTGTCGGGTGGATCCAAGGCAAGGGGAGAAGGCTTTACTCGAGGTTACCCGTTCGATAACGAAGTTGGGATTAAAAGGGGTATTCCTCCATCCATGGGAAGAAGGATATCGTGCCAATGCCGATGTTGTCGTTCCGGTTGTAAAACTCGCTGCTACCATGGAAGTGCCTGTTATGATTGCCACCGGCTATCCTTGGGTATCTCATGCGCTGCAGGTAGCCGATTTGGCAGGAAAGGTACCTGATGCCAATATCATTATGACCAATGGAGGGCAAATCAACATCAGCGGCATGGCCCAAGCCGATGCTTATCTGGCGATGAGAGAACGACCTAATCTATATATTGAAACTTCGGGTGTGTATCGTCAGGATTTCATCGAAAATTGTGTTCAGGAATTTGGAGCAAATCGGGTTTTGTTTGGAAGCAATGCACCCAAAATGACTCAAGGGTTCGAATTGGAACGCGCGATATCTGCGACGAAGAAAAATCAAACGATTCAACAGGATGTACTAGGTTATAGCTTAAAGCGTTTATTAAAAATGGATTAATTAATGGATGGATTAAAATGTCGGTGTCGGGAGTCATGAACTTTGTCCCATAAAATGTCGCGAAATCGCGACTTTTTTTGTTTATGGGATCAAGTTCTTGACACTGGGCGATGCCATGAACTTGATCCCATTCCCGACGGTAGACCCGGTGTCATTACGCTAAGGGGCAGCATTGTGTAGCAAACCAGAAATTTTCTGTAAATAAATGTTCCCACCATCAGTATGGTAATATTATGAAAAAGGCAATTTGTGATGGTTTTAAGGAACCCTCTGTGCTATGTCTTTTCACCCTAAGGCGGCAAATATATCTGCTTTCAAGTTTGCTTGTCTGTATCTTTTCATTTTGTTGGTTAAGCGTGTCATTTGGGTTCGGAAGTATGTAGTCTCACACACTTGAAGTGTATCTTTCTAATTGGTATCATGTTCAACCACAATACTCTTGGGAGGGTTAACATCGTGAATAAAAGTTTTCTTATTTTATATGGAATCGGCGGGAGTGGTACTTCTCATTGGCAATCATGGCTACACAAAGAGTTAGTAAATCGAGGTAAAAAGAGTTACTTTCCCGATTTTCCAGACAAAGACCAACCCAATAAGGAAATCTGGCTTAGTCATCTAACTTCTCTTCTTGATGCTATTCCCGAAAATGAAGAAGTTACAGTTGTTGCTCATAGTTTAGCCTCTATAATGTGGTTTCACTATGCGACTTCATTTCCTAAACGCAAGGTGAAAAGAGCAATTCTTGTTTCACCCCCGTCACCGTTTTTGGAATACCCACCCGTTATGACTTTTTTCCCTATTCCTGAAAATATGGGTGAGGTAGTATCTGGAGCAGAGAAAACGCTTTTTGTTCTGTCCTCTACAGACCCCTATTGTACACTTGAAGATGCTATTAAGTACATGGGACTCGAAATTCCGTTCATCATTCTTCCTAAAATGGGACATATCAACGTGGAATCGGGTCATGGTCCTTGGGAATGGATTCTTGATGTATGCCTCAATGAAAAAGTTTCCCTAATCTAACATTCAACGTACTTTGAGCCGAGAAATCCTCAATGACTCGAATACAAAGGGAGAACAAAAATGGAGAGTGAATTCAATGGAGATTGAAATTATTCAAACTAGTAATATCTCTGTGTGACATATGGAATATCTCCACCAAATTACAAAAAGAATAATGGGATGGTTGACTTTTATTGTTGTTTTGAAGTGGAACCTCTTGAAAATTTACCGCAAGGAATGGTCCATATACATTTATTGCCTCGTACTTACTCAATGACACGTTATAGGGGATCGGTTAGTCAGACGGTAACAGCTTATGATTACACGACTAAATGGCTGGATGAAAACGGATATACCAATGATGATGTAGCTTATTATTTTGAGAGATATGACGAGAAGACAATAAGAGAATTAAATGATGAACGAAATGAAATAAAAATATTCTGTCCTGTAAAGAAGAAATGAGCGTTACTAAACAAAAAAGCGTTTACAAGGGAACATACGTACGATATAATTTTTATATGGATAAAAATTCCATGCCATGGCAAGCGCGTGCGTTTCAACCACACATTAAAATAAGGAGAATGACTACTCATGATTATCGAAACTAAAATCATCGAAAAACCTGCCTTCAGCGTTGTTGGAATTACCGAAACGATTCATTTTGATAAGTCTGTGCCACCGTCCGAGAACGCCATTGCCAAGCTGTGGGGTGAATTCAGTAAGCGCATTCCAGAAGTTTCTAGTCAGCTCGGCTGGCGAAGCTACGGACTCATGCTGCAAAATCCGGACAACCCGCCCGGCGGGCCGTTCAATTATACGGCCTCTGTGCAAATCTCTCAGTACGGCGAAATTCCCAATGGCATGACGCGCATCGAAGTACCGGCTGCGCGCTATATCGTGCTGACGCATCGGGGTCCTCTTGACGGCATCGGTGATGCCTTTGGGCATTTTTGGGGACATTGGCTTCCGAACAGCCCATACGAGTATGACGGAGGCATCCGAACCGGTAAATATGAATTCGAGTTTTATGACCAGCGCTACACGAAGTCAGACGATCCGAACTCCGAGATTGACTTGTATTTCCCCATTCGAGCGAAATAACACAAGGAGGGCTTAAGCGATGGTGAAGACGGAACCGGTAGTGGAGAAGCGACTTTCTTTTACGGTGGTTGGGGTGACTTACGAGGCTACTTTGCCTCAGGTGATCGAAAAGGATTTGGGCAAAAACGCTTATAACACGGTGTTGGCGCGGCGAGAAGATTTTAAAGGCAGAGAGTCGGATGCGGTTATTTTGGTGCAAGTGTATCCGATGAAACCGGGATTTAATCCGCATGTTGACCCGTTTACCCAGCTCATCGGCTATCGGGTAGCGGATGGTTCTCCTGTGCCCGAGGGAATGGTGGCACGCGTGTTTCCGCCGTGCGAATATGTAATGTGCACGCACCGCGGTCCCGAATCGGAACTTGGCGCTACGTACGACAAGCTGTATGGAAAATGGATGCACGAACACGGCCGGCGGTCGGCCGGTTTCGATTTTGAGGTATGGGATGAGCGGTTTCAACCAGAAGAGCCGAATAGTGAAATCGATTTGTTTGTTGCTTTGGCGGGCGACTAAAGGAGCGATGGTGCATGAAGGAGAGGTTTATTTTGCAGGATACTTTGACAGTTAAATTGGTAGAAATGGAACCATTCAAAGCGCTGGCGGTGCGGACGGGGATGACGCCGGATAAGAGCGGGACGCGGGTTGCGTGGAGCAAGCTGACGGCGGAGGTGCCGCTAGACGATGCAAGGCTTAAGATAGGGCTGGCAGCGTATGTGTTTATTCCGCAGGAGCAATGGGGCAAGGAGGTTGATACGCTTTGGGTCGGGATGGCGGTTCACGAATTCGGCGAAGTGCCGGATGGCGTAGAGACGCTTCAAGTGAGAGGTGGGCTGTGTGCGAGCGCTCGCGTGCACGGGGATGAAGCGCACATGTGGCGCGTTTATGAAACGATGTTCGCATGGCTTGAGCAGTCACCTGATTATGAGCTCGATAAGCGCGAGGACGTACTAGGAATGGAGACGGTTCCGCTTGAACCGTTGAACGCGTTGACGATACCTTATGAATCAATAGAGACATTCGATTTTATGATGTTCTACCCTGTGCGCAAAAAGTCGGGAGTTTGATGACCTTATTTAAATTTGTTATGACGTCAACTTTGGCTAATGAAGAGGGGCATAGCAATTCTACAGAATGTTAGGAAACCGGGATGCAGGGTGTTTATTACTGGAAAACGAGCCATTAGAAATCATTTGACTCAACTGCATATGGGGTTGTGCTCAATGCTGTTGTACAAATTTCAACGATTTACGGCGACCAAACGAGCGCTGCGGGAGGGCCAACCGATGCTCAAACCCTAGTCGGTTCTGCTATCCTCACTATCCCTGAAGCTTCCACTATTACGCTCCGTAATGTTGGTGCTACAGCTGATATCCTAGTTACCACCATTGATGGGGCAACTATTGTTAATGCCTCTATCCGACTTGTCAAAATTAGTTAGGATACTTCACGTGATTTAAAATTTTTTTGGCAAGCTCAGAGCACCTGTAAAGGTGCTCTTTTTGATCTAACTGTTGTAGACACTTAAATGCCTGGCCAGCAGGAATGGGTTATACAGTCCAATCTCATCAAAATGCTTGTCCGCTTGAAGCTTAGGGATGGTTTTGTTTACGGGACGTGTTCACAGTGCATCACTGGAACAAAAATATGTGTCTTTCTATCTGACCATTTGTCCAACCATAATAGATGCCATCTAAATATAATAAACTAGCTGCTAGGTATTGCATCTAGGAGATAGAAGAAGAATCAGGTGACAACAACCGCTGCGATCTTGGTCCCCTCTTCATTCTGTTAGTAATTATCAGCCGTTCGTTAAGATGGTAATTCCCTCTTTTACCGGACTACCGGAATCCTGAGAAAAGCGAGGTGAAATTAATGGCAACCCCAAAAAAACAACTTAAAAAAGCAAAAGTAGTTCAAACGAAGGCAACCCCAAAAAAACAACTTAAAAAAGTAAAAGCAGTTCAAACGAAGGCAACCCCAAAAAAACAACTTAAAAAAGCAAAAGCAGTTCAAACTAAGGCTTTTACATCATTCGGATTCGAGTCACCTCGATTCGAGCGATTTGAGGAACGATTTGAGCCCTTCTTTTTCGAGCGTTTCGAGCCGCGTTTCGAGTCGCCTAGATTTGAGCGATTCGAGGAATTTTTCGAGCGTCCGTTCTTCTTTCCAAGAAGGTTCTTTTAATAAAATAATTTTTCTTATTGCTATCTTGGTTCTATTTATTCTTCTTGTAATTATCACATGTACAATCATGGGTTATTAAGTTAGAGTAATGTAACGGTCAAAAGAACGCCGAGCGGTTGGCATTCTTTTGACCTCCTACATATGTACATAATGCAATATTTTGTAAGGATGTAACCGAGCATCAACCCAAATGCCATTTACCAACAGAAAGGCCCCGATTTGTGTTTTGTATTAATATCAATTTGTTTACTTGTTACGTGCCGAGGTTACGAACAAATGCAGTGACATTGCCTAAACAGCAAGACCCTTGCGGATTGTTGACTTCACAACCACAACGATCAGCTTGAACTTGTTCTCGAATATGGTCAATTGGTTGTTTTTTATCTTGAACTGCCTTTAGACGCTCTCTCGTCCAGCCAAAACAATAACAAACGGGTACATCCAGCGAATCCTCCTTTTGGAAAACCGAGACTTTGAGGGTATCTTTGCTAAAGGTTTGCGTATCACTAAAATAGACAACATCACATGAAGGAGTGGAGCAAAAAGCATATGATAATTCGGGTTGGAAAATCTCCAATGCAGAAGGTTTAAGCAATGCTTTAAGAGTAACTGGTGGAACGCTTTTTCCATTCTGCCCACAAGAAGGGTAAATGTAGATGGTTTTAAGTTTGCTAGATGTTTGACAACAACTCTCCATAAATATCACTCCTCAGTGTGCCATCTCATACTTTCGAAGGATTATTAAGTTTTAGCATAACATTAAAATTGAACATACATACAAAAACTCCTAATTTTGTGAAGATGTCTAACCCCTATTTTCAGTATTATTCCGAGATATCCGGAGAAAAACGAAAAACGGCCATGTCGCAAATGATGCGAACAGCGGCCGTTTTTTCATTGTTTCACGGAAAAAACAGCATGCTCGACATTAACCCCGATACGATCCCAGCCCGTTGCGAAGTTAGGCCAAAAGTCCATTTAACATCACCTAGTTTATTAAGTGCCTGCATGATCCCATTTCCCTTTTTCATTGTTCCACTCACAAGTACAGTTATAAATGTTACCGACATAATCTCTATAAGTGACATGGTACTTAACAAATGGCTTCTCTCCAAAGAATTGAGTATAGGTGGTCTGAAGTCCTGTTCTAAAACCTTGCCCGGTCCGATAATTTCCTTCGGCATTACAATTATCGGTTCACCTGGTTTAAAGTTTTGAGGATTTTGCAAATTACTAAATGGAACCTCCTTTTTACCCCATACGAGTTCTGTTCCGATAAACTGTATTTCTTCAATGATGGCTGGACCCTGTCCAAAGTTTTGAATAGTGGTCTTGGGTTTATGAATACTTTCGAGGCCAGTAGAGCGATCCGGAGTGATAGTAAGAATAGGACGCGCAGCATTTTGAATCATTTTACCAGCATGCCTTGCTGATCAGTACGTGAAGAAAGCTGTTGCTGCAGTACCAAACGATATACTAACATTAATCCAGGTTTCAATCGACATATAATTCCCTCATTGAGAGTCAACCAGTCGAGCTCGAGTAAATCGGTCTTTTTTATTATAATGTTGACCTTTGTTTAGCGCCATACCCACTCGTTAACAAGGTAAGCCATTTGGGTGGTGGCTTCCCCTCGTTATGCCCTTAACATTGCCCTCTAAATCAAAAGATTGTTCTTCAACCCTTTCTGCGTCTGTGTTTTCAGATGATTTTACATTGCCATTTACACTGCCATTTTTCGGCGTTTTACTTTCTTCATGCTCTCCGCTAGCTTCAACAATGTTGGTTTCCTGCTGGTTGGTTTTTCTGTAGGCCCCGACTTATTCACCATCCGAATCCTTCTAGATCAAGAGCGGGTAAAGATTCCATATCGACCGTTCTATCTTCCTTCACCATGGTTACAAGCCAACCGCCATAACGCCGGCTTGAATAACAGTTGCAGTTAAGATCTAGTATTTCCCAAATTTCATTTGGTAAAGCTTCACAATGTAACGTCATCCGTTGTTCTCCGTCTAATGTCGAATAAGTATCCGATGGGCTGCGAATAAGGCGCTCAGCACATAGAAACGGCCAAAAAAAAGGCCAGCCAGAACTGACTGGCTAACCTGATAATTCTGACCGGTATCTGCATTAAATCCGTCAAATGCGGTTATTTGTATTCGGACCTTTCATGACAATGACCCTATTAAATTAAGAATCCGGTGGAAAGAATAATGACTAACAGAATAAAGAGAACCAGTATAAAACCGATATGACGTCCAAATCCAAATCCTCCAACTGCGCTCATTCGCATTCACTCCTTTCAAACAAGATACAATACTATATTTTTTTATTTCGGAAATGCTTGGGTAAATGCTATATCTAAAAGTCTAATTTTATGACCAAAGATAGAAAACTAGATTTCAGCCTTGGTTATACACCCTGTCAATTTATGAAATGAAGCGGCATCCGTTGTTCTAATCGGCTCAAAAACGCCGTGTTACAAACAATTAGCACATTTAGCTGCGAATGGTTGGATATACAAACAGCTGGCTTGTGCACCTCATATCATAACAGTACGGATATCAAAAAAGGTCAAGGGAGTATGATAGAGTCGTAGAATAGGCACTTCTTACGCCATCAACGAATCTGTATTTCTTTTTATGGATGATCTAGATCACAGTAATGAGAAAGGGGTCCATCATGAGCCGATTCTCTTAGGTGTATGTTCGGTGCGGCTCATTTATAATCCACAATATAGGGAGAGGGGCTTATGAAAAGATATGAGAATGTCCAAATACGTTTAACAACACATGCTCACAAGCGATACTGCGAAAGGGTACAACATATTTCCTACACAGAACTGACAGATCAATGTAATCTGCAGCTCCATGAAAGGAAATACGGTCATAACAAAAATTGGTTCATCCATCTTAGCGGCGTTTGGTGGAGATATGAAATTGAGGGCGACGTTATGAAGTTTTTAACCTGTTATGGAAAAACGACAGCGGATCTCCCAACTGGTCTAAAATGGGCGCAGCGGCATAATGACAGCTTAGACCTTCAAACCATTGTTTCATAGTGTTTCACCCAGCTTCTAACTATCGAGTGGTCTGGAATGCCTAACTGGAAAATAAGCACTTCATTTGGGGTGCTTATTTTGTGCGGATAATATTTTTCGGGGTTTAACTGAATCAATCAGTATGAAGCAAGACATCTGAGCAAAACACAAAGATCCGCCGCCGCGGATCCTTATTTATACTTCTTCACAAAATAGGGGTTTTTATACATATGTACTGCTGGGCGTTGAGCTAACGGGCAGATTAGTTTAATGCCAGAAGGGCTGCTGCGAGGTAGCACACTTCATGGAAAATATTACATTAATTTAATAAATAACATGACCTATGCACTTCGTGTAAGTTTCTGGTAAATCATAAATCTTTTAAAAAAGTCTTGACATTTCAGAATCACCTTAATAATCAAAAAGAATACCGTTGTTACAGGTATATCTTCTAGATAATAGGTGAAATCCCAATGAATGCGCTACAAAAACCAAAGTTTCGCAATTTGTCACATGGAGAATGTGCTGGGGCTCCCATCTTAAAAACATTATGGGATCGCTTTGACTTCTCGTTACTCTTAACCCAGTCTGGCATATTTAAACGCTGTGGAACACCTTCGTGGTTAATTTGTTTTCTCTATGTAATAGGGTTGGTTTCAAGCTGCTCATCGGTTAATCAAATCGCAGATTTAGCTGAAAGAGACGCTTTGCTGAAAATCATGTTTAAACCATGGAAGCTTGCGCAGTATACGTTGAGTCGGTTTTTCTCTGCACATTACGCTTGGAGAACCTTTGGTAAAAAACGAGTAGAACGATTGCAACAAGAGCCTGAAACCTGTTTGCAAGAAGGGGATGTTGTGAATCTGGATGACACTCACAGTGCCCACCCTTATGCTAAAAAGCTTCCCTTTCTAAGTTGGCTTTATGACCATTCGACCAAAAACTATGTTTGGGCAATGAACCTTGTGGTCATCCAGGCTGTTCTAAAGAATGGATTAGCTTATCCGCTTTTCTATAGTGTTTGGCACAAACCAGAGTTCAAGGACGAAGGCCTCACAAAGTTGGATTTAGCCAAGCAAATGCTACTTATGTTACGTGAATCCACTACGTGTCGTTTATGGATTGCCATGGATCGATGGTTTTTATGTAAGGCGTTTTTCACTTTTTTAGAAGCCCATCAATTTGATTGGGTTACGAAAGCCAAGCGTAATACAGCCTTATTTCGTAAGGTGATAGAACCGATCACACATAGAGAACGTTTTGTACCGTTGACTCCCGGCATGTTGATTCGTGAAGTGTTTAAAGAGTTAACAAGATTAGCTTCTACTGGTTTAGTTTCTATTGCGATCCCACAAATTTATATCAAGCGCCCTTACCAATCAACAAACAAAAAAGGCAAGGAAGTCACGAAACAAAAATATGTTCAAATTGCTGCTATTGTTGCTATACGTCTAAAAGAAGATGAAAAACTCTCCGAAGTAGAAGCAATCGATAACGATTCAGATGAATCCCCAGCGACTTACAGAGGCGCTTACCTGCTGATTAGTAATCGTCATGATGCTCCGAAGGAAGCTTTACAAACCTATGTGAAACGTTGGCGAATTGAAATCTTTTTTCGCTCAGCCAAGCAAGAACTTGGATTTGAGAAGTGTCACTCTGAGTCTGAAGCCCATCATCATGCACACTTCGAGCTGTTGTTTGTAACAGAAACCCTCTTAGCCATTGCACAATTGGAATTAAACAAAGAAAAAACGAGTGATGAGGAAGGCTACACCCACGGCGAAATGGTTCGTGGCCTCTTCCACACTCGTTGCCAGGTTCATTTGAAAAACCACAAGGGCATTCAACGAATCTCTATCGATTGTGACACACAAGTGCAGAGTTTTGCAAGACTTATTGATCTTTTTTGGCCGGATCATTGTTTTATGCGCCTATGGGTTACACCAAATCCGGAGGTTTACCAAGTATTACCACGAAGTGCATAGGTCATGTAAATAAAATTTCGACCGTATGATTTTAATTATTTAATACGTCTTTATTATTGAACAACTACTTTTAGGAGGCGTATAGATGTCAAATCAAATTGATCCGATTGTATCAGAAGCTAGAGTATTAAATCAAAAATTTGAGGAAATGATTGAACCGTATCGACAGTCAGAGAAAAGTCCTATTAAGAACAAAGTTGGTGGAATGTTCATCCCAGTTCGAAACATTGAAAAAGCAAGAAATTGGTACTGCAGAATGTTAGGTGTATCTCCCGAAGGCGACATCTTATTTGAGCATCTGTATTTACTTCCTATGGATGGACCTGTTGTTATTTTAGATCAAATGCCCATGTGGGGTGGCAACGAGCCAGGGGGAGCTCCAAGTTATAAAACACCTGCCTTTATGTTTCAAACTGACGATATTTATGCATCCTATCAATTTATGAAACATAATAATGTTGAACTTGTAACGGAGATACAGTCAGAGAAATGGTTCGTATTTAAAGATCCTGACGGTAATCTTCTGATGGTCTGTAAGTAATATGATTACCCTTATATAAAAGTTGGATAGAAAATATTAGAAAGGCTGCCTGCATGGCAGCCTTTGCTCCGCTAACAGGCAGTTATGTGGAATAATTAGTTATAAAAAAAGAATTATTTGTTAAATTAAGAATGTATTGTGTATTGGATTACTAAGATTATTTTTTAATACGTCATTATTATTGAACAACTACTTTTAGGAGGGTATTGCATGTCAAATCAAATTGATCCGATTGTATCAGAAGCTAGAGTATTAAATCAAAAATTTGAGGAAATGATTGAACCGTATCGACAGTCTTTATGGAATTATTGTAAATATATTAGTGGCTCTCCATGGGATGGAGATGATCTATTTCAAGAAACACTTCTCAAAGCATTTGCAACTATGTCGCAGCTATGGCATCCACTCAAACCTAAATCATATATTTTTCGAATTGCAACTAATTCTTGGATTGATACATTACGGAAGAAAAAAATAGATATAGATACATACCAAGATGATCTCCATAATGAAAATACATGTGAATCGATGGACCCGCATGTAATAATTGAAGCTCTAGAACTACTAGCTTATCATTTAGTTCCTCGCCAAATTGCAGTGATTTTATTAATGGATGTGTTTCAATTCACTGCCAAGGAGGTTGCAGGTATGGTTAGAATTACGGAAGGAGCTGTATACTCAGCTCTACACAGAGCTCGGGAGAATATTGGAGCACGAAAAAAATCAGTAAATAAGAAAGGAAAAGATTCGAATAATACAGATCAAAATAACACCCTACTAAATGCTTTGTTGAACATAATGAAGGATGGGGATTCAAGTAAAATTGTTGAATTACTAAGTGATTCTGTACATAATGATGCAAATCCCGGATTCCAAGAATATTCTAAAGATGATATGATTAATGGTTCTTTTGCTTATAAAGGACCTATACAAAATGTTTCAGTTGAAAATTTATGGGGGAAAACTGTGTTTGTAGTGAAAGTTGATACTGAGCAAGGGGAAGTTCTCCATGATATAAGGGAGTTTCAGATAGACAATGGAAGGATCGTTGCACATAGAGGATACTATTTCTGTAAAGAACTACTTTTTGAAGCAGGGCGAGTATTAAACATACCTGTACAACTCATCAAAGTTCCGGGCATTAATTGGGGACAAGATTTATTGAGCTAAGGGTACGATAGCTCAATAAAATACCACAACAGTCTACCTCAGATTAATCTCGGTCCTGTTACGAACGTGCAGAAATGTTGAATATGCTGGACAAGAAAAAAAGGATTGGTACGTGGGGGGATCCCTTTTTATTTTTTGAAGAGCGGTATAATTGAATAAGGTTATACGCGGAGCATATCGTAAATTAAGGTATTATAGGATCTAACAAAAAAGTTATGAATGGAGGTATGAAGATTTGTCTCAACCTCTTACTTTAGATGATGTTTTGAACACGGTACAACCCGCTCATAATTTTCCTTATTTAGTATCTCCTAATGGGCAATGGTTAGCTTTTACTGTCGATGGCTTAAAATCTAAGGAGGTATCAGTAGGTGTTTCTACTTGTGTTGAAGGATGTTCCCAGTGGGTATGTGATCTTGAAAATAAGAAGGCGTTTCCCATCTTTCCCGATGCCTCAAGCAGTTGGTCCGGTGTTTGGTCACCTGATGGTTCGAAATTATCTTTCTTTGCAGATAAAGATGGGGAAGCACGCCTATGGCTCTGGGATCCATCCAACAATAGTCTGACCCAAGCGTCAAAAATTGGGGCTCGTCCTTTTTTTGGTTTTGAAGCCCCAATATGGACGTTAGATGGAAAATCAATTATTTTCAAGGCAATGCCATCTAATGATGTAGATAACTCAACTTTTAGAATGGAATCGAAGTTTATTAATCAGGATTTACTAGGTGGGAATAACATTCAGGTTTATAGCACCGAAAATACTTCTGACACTGAGGAACTTCAAAAAACAGATACTTGGATAGAGAGGTATCGTGCAGATTTAATTAGGTTGGATCTAGAAACTGGGGAAACAACGTTGATTTCTGGAGGTCATTATCCAGTAGGTATGATCCTTTCAAATGATGGAAAAAAAATTGCTTTCACTAGTGCACTTGGTCAAGAAAATATCAATAGTATACAGGTTTTATACGATTTGTGGATTGCTTCAGTTTTCCCGCAAGAAGGAGAAGTTTCAACTTGTTTAGTAAAAAGTATACGGATGGAATATGGATTAAGTTTTGCATGGGCATATGATGACAACTCGATTATATTTACCACAGGTGGTCCCTTATCTGACGGAAACTTATGGACTGTAGATATTTCTGACTCTCCCAATCCCCGACCCCTATCACATGGAAAGGAACTTCATTTGGGTCGTGAATTTGATGCACCCGTGCCTCTTGAACAAGGAGATACGCTTATGATATCAAATGGTCGTTTATGGAGATATAAAAATAACGAAGGTGAAATTACTGATGTGGCACCACAACTAAATAAACGAATCATTGCTATGCTTCCATATAAACATGAATCTGGATATGTAGTTGTGCAAACAAAAGACCCAGACAAAATGCTTTATGGGTTTTGGAAAGTCAATTTCCTTGTAGGAGAGATTGAAAAAATACTTGAGGAACCCCGGCACCATTATCCAGCTTTTGTAGGCGGTGCAACCATTGTGGATAATAATAACAATAAATTTATAGTTTATATTGCCCAATCTGCTAATGAACCCCCCGCACTATGGGTCATAAATTTAGAGACGAAAGTAAATTTCCAAATTGTCGAATTATCAAGTTTTCCAAAAGAAAGCTTAGGTGTAGCACAACTACTTCAATGGAAGCTAAAGGGGAGAGAACTACACGGTGCCCTTCTACTACCACCAAACAAAAAGGGTCGCGTCCCCGTAATTATCCGAGTGTATCATGGTAAACTGTCGGATAGGCTTCATACTTTTGGTTTATGGAACCACACCGTTGATAATCATCAATTATTTGCGTCAAGGGGATACGCAGTATTATTACCTGACTTAGTTATTGAAGGAAATGAACCCGCAGATGAAATTGCAATGGGGTTAGAAGAGGCAGTGAATGCCCTGAAACAGCATCCTGATATCGACGCTAACCGCATTGGAATTATCGGTCATTCTTATGGAGGGTATGCAGCACTTGTAGGTATATCAAAATTACAGCATTTCCGTGCAGCGGTGGTTTCGGCAGGAATTGGCAATCTCATCAGTGCTTCTACTTTGTTTGATCCAAATGCTCCTGATTCATTCTTTGGTATGGTCGAGGGCGGGCAAGGATTTATGTTGAACAATCACATATGGGAAAACCGTGAGCGATATATCCGAAATTCACCGTTATTCGAATTTGATCAAGTTCAAACGCCTATCCTGATTGTACAGGGCACTAAGGATCATATATGTTTCATAGAATCTGGGATGATTTATTCATCATTACGTCGATTAGGAAAGAAAGCAGAATTGATCTATTATAAAGGCGAACATCATTGGCAGGGGACTTGGCAACGTGATAATATACAAGATTATTATAACCGTGTCTTCAAATGGTTCAATCAGCATCTGAAAAAGGGAGAATAGACATATCCATTTTTCACGTTAACCTATTCGACTTGATGTTCCATTTGTGATAAGCAATACCACTAATGAGCAGACAGCATGAAGGGACAGCATTTTTTATTAAACTAAACATTCCTGTAAGGGCTAAGAAATGGCCTTTGCTAAAAAAAGAGCGCCTCGGTTATGATGGGTTTGTCAACAACAACATCAAAGGAGGCGCTCTTATTATGAAGTTTAAGCAAATCAATGGACAAAATCAACGGATTGAACGAATTTCCCCGACTCAGCTCGTTGTAGGTATCGACATGGCAAAGGATATGCATGTAGCTCAAGTCACTAACTTTCGAGGTATCGTTCTTGCTAAGCGACATCTCACATTCAAAAACGCAATTGAAGGTTATGAAAAATTACAACGTTGGATGGATGAATTACAACGAAAGCACCAACTGAAGACCGTCATCATCGGTATGGAACCCACCGGACACTATTGGTGGAACTTGGCGAATTGGCTTGCAAACAAAGGCCTTAACGTCGTCTTGGTGAACCCGGCCACCACCAAAAGAAACAAGGAGAACCGCGATAACAGTCCATCCAAGAGTGATCCCAAGGACGCGCTTGTCATTGCAGACGTCGTCTGTCGAGGATACTACTACGATTACACGCGACAGGCAAGCGTGTTCCAAAGGTTGCGTACGGTGATGAGTGATCGGGAATTTTGGGTGACTCATAGTGTCCGGCTGCAGAATCGGATCATCCGTTGGTTGGACATTCGGTTCCCCGAATACACATCCGCTTTCAATGATTGGACCTGCCCACGATCCTTGGCTACGCTCAAAGAATTCCCATCTCCGCTAGATCTAGAGTCTCTATCCGTATCGGAGGTCATCACCGGTTGGAGAGAGCATATGAAGCGAGCGGGTGGTTCAACCGGAATGGAGAAAGCGGCGCAACTCATCGCTCAAGCGAAGAAAAGTGTGGGAGACACGACAGCTCTGAGCGAAGCGAAGCAAGATTTAGAGCGGTTATTGAAAGAATATGAACGTATCGTTGAAATACTAGAGAAGATGGAACAGGAAGTAAGGGCACTTCTCGGTGAAATTCCTTTGGCCCAGCAACTACGGACGGTTAAAGGTCTTGGCCCGATCTTCATCGCGGCCATTCTATCCGGTGCAGGCGACCTCAAACAGTATGCCCATGGACGACAGTTATTGCGTAAAGCGGGCTTAAATCTGGCCGAAAGCACGTCTGGTAAGCGAAAGGGGCAGATCGTGCTTTCCAAACGAGGAGATGCGAAGCTGCGAAAATATATGTATCTGGCTACGATCAGCCTTGTGGGAACAAATCCCGTCTTTCGAAAGTTGCATGAACACAATGTTCAAGTCAAGAAAATGAAGAAACAACAGTCGATATTTAAACTTCTTGGAAAACTGGCTCGGATCCTGATCGGCATCGTCCAAAGCGGAGAACCGTTTTCCCCCGAAAAAGCGAGTTCCTTTTTTACAGAAGCAGCATAAGACATCTGAAAGCCATGTAGATTGACTCATTCGTAGGATTTCAAAACAAAGAAAGCACGGAGGACCGAGTTCGTACCCGATAAGGGCATAGACCCATCCGCTAAACGCTATCGGTCTCCACACCTTGGACAAGTATAACGATGGAATGTAAGGGCATAGACCCGTTGAGCTATGGGATGGTGAACTTCCAGGGAAATGGTGGAGGAAGCGTGCAGTAGAAAAAGGCTTTGGGGAAATGTTCCAACCATTTCTTCTATTCCTGTATGCCCAAAAAGGTAACAGCGGGCTCTCAACAGCTTACTTCCCTAACGATTACTGTATCCCAAGGTGATGAAATCCTACGAATGAGTGAGCATACGTAAGAAAAACCCTTAAAACCGAGGGACGGGTACGATAATTTAATGACATTAAGGCTGCCGATTGGCAGCTTTTTTGTTCAACTAACGGCCAGTTTAATGAAATTTATCGAACTTTTTTATATAGGTAAAATCTATTATGTTCATAGTTTTAATATATTTTACGAATAACTCCTTTTGAAATATTATAGAAATAGAAACTTAGATATTTTGGAGGTGGTATGTGTGGAAAGTCGAAATGATGTTAGTATCAAATTTGATGAAGTTGCACATGAATATGATAATCAAAGAAGAAAACTTATACCATGCTTTGATGATTTTTATAATGTATCAGTATCTATTGCAGATGCAAATTCGAATTCCCCTAATATATTAGATTTAGGTGCTGGAACAGGATTGTTTTCGTCACTCATATTACAGAAATATCCCGAAGCAAAGATTACTCTAATTGATATTTCCGAAAAAATGTTAGAGGTTGCGAAGTCAAGACTTAAGGGATTTACTAATGTTAACTATGTACTGGATGATTATACAAATTTTATTTCGCATGAGAAGTATGACATTATCATTTCAGCCCTTTCGATTCACCATCTTGCAGATACTAATAAACTGGAACTATACAAAAACACATATTTGAATTTGAAGAATAAAGGTGTATTTATTAATGCTGATCAAGTTCTTGGTGATACCTCGTTTATTGAATCCCTTTATAAAAATGACTGGAAGAAAAAAGTTGAAGCCAGTGGTTTATCTATTGACGAAATTGAGTCCGCTTATGAAAGAACGAAACTCGATAGAATGTCAAATTTAAAAACACAAATCAATTGGTTACAAGAAATTGGCTTTTTGGATGTAGATTGTGTTTTTAAGTATTTCAACTTTGTTGTTTTATATGGAAGAAAACTAATGTGACGATATTTCGTAGTTAAGGCGGTAGAACTTATGAGTTTGTGATGAAAACCAAAGACGGAAAATCAATAGGGATCGTCGATGCTTTCGATCCCATATCGATAACAATCTCAAACGGTTGGATGACTACCTCAGTATCTGTAAGTGATCAGGTAGCCATTTCATATGATAATAAAATCTTACGATTGAAATCACCAGATTTAAAACTTTGGATCGAAATTGAAATGAGTAGAATAGTTGAGGATCGTTTAAAAGAACCACAGAAGTAAGGTATAGATCAATAAACATCAGGAGAAGGCTGCCGACAGCAAGATCGGCAGCCTTCTCAACTCCCTCGGTACGATTCAGTTTTCTCACGTTTGCTCGCTTATTCGCAGGATTTCGCCCCTTTGATTAGGAGTTTAGGATAAGTGGGGGTGACCGTACTATACTTGGGCAACAATGAAGGCATGCGGGAATAGAGGAGAGGAGTAATATCTCCAGTTGTTTCCATATACTGCACGCATTCTCCACGCCACCCTCGGAGGTTTTCACTCCCATGTCTCAACGGGTCATAGCCCTCTCATTCCTTCGTTACACCTATCCAAGGGGTGGAGGCCGGTATTGCTAACGGTACGGGTCAGTGCCCTTTGGTTGAATTCATCCGGTACTCCGTGCTTTCTTTGAAATCCTGCGAATAAGCCAATCTACGTCTTACAAAACGGTAGTATTGAGGTTTAAGCTGCTTGTTCAAGTGGCAATGTTTTCAATGGTGTGTAGGCTTGACCACTGCGAGCCATCCCCACCAAGATGCGAGCCAATTTACCGCAGAGCTTCATAATGGACTTCATTTTCTTCATCTTCTTCACGTTCACATTGTATTTATGCATCGCTTGAAACTCTGGATTGTTCATCACTAAACACATGGTCGCTATGTAGAGGAAGCGGCGGAGCCGGGAGCGACCGCGCTTACTAATGACCATTTGTCCGGTCCATTTACCGGAGCTGGATTCCGCAAGATTTAGGCCGGCATGGCGCAGCAAGGCATTCCCGTGAACAAATCCGCTTAAATCCCCAGCCTCACCCAGAATACCGGCCAGTGAAATGACACTAATTCCCTTGATCGCAAGCATGGATTTTGCAAAGGGAATGCGCTCTAACACAGCGACGATCTCCTGCTCTACGACCTGCAGCTGCTCGCAGGCCAGGTCATACTCGGCAAGCAGTTGCTTCAAATGCAGTTGGTATGCATGCGTAGCTTGGCGAGATCCGACAGAGCGGCTGGCCAGTGTAACGAGTTCCTGGGCTTTTCGTGATCCACTGTGCCGCTTCATGATTGATTTCCACCCTTTAATCACGTCTTGCGGTTGTAGTTGGCTTAATTCTGCCGGTGTAGGGAAGAGGCGTAGCGTGACCAAGGCACCGATACACGTGATGTGCTTGAATACCTGCCGCAATTCCGGGAAAACAATGTCCACCCAACGGTGGATTTGGTTTTTTGCACTGACGAGACGTTTCACCACAGAGTCCCGGTTCGAAAGAAGAACACGGAGTTCCTCGAACGCTTCAGGGGTGTTGCGTCTAAACGAGTAGTACCCGTTCTTCACCATGTCGGCGATGACAAGGGCATCCTTTTTGTCGCTCTTTGAGGGCGTATTATCTCGGTTCTCTTTGTTCTTTTTCACAAGATGCGGATTCACCAAAACGACTTCAAATTGGCGTGCAGCCAACCATCGAGACACGTTAAGCCAATAGTGTCCCGTAGGTTCCATGCCGACGACGGTCGCACTTAATTGATGAGCTGTTTGCAGCTTCTGGATCCATTGAAGTAGGCTGTTAAATCCATCTTCGTCATTCGTAAACGACAACGCTTCTCCAATGATGATGCCGCGAAAGTTTACAGCGCGTGCAACATGTGTCTGCTGAGCGATGTCGATCCCGACAACGAGATGCGAAGAGGTAATCTTTTCAATGAGTTGATTTTGTCTGGCTTGCGATTTAAACTTCATAGTAGAGCGTCCTCCTGGATGATGGGATTTAAAAGGGCTTTGACCCGTTACCTACTCCCATCGTACCGAGGCGCTCGTTTTTTTGCAAAGCTCAAAATTTACGCTCTACAGGAATGCTAACGGGCAGTAATGTTCAGAAATGCATGTTAAAATAAGGAAAATATGAATTGGGTGATAAAATGGAATACTTTCGGCAATTAAGGGCATTTGTTGGACACAATCCAATTATATTAACTGGGGCATTAGTAATCATGGCAAATAAAAATGGGCAAATTCTTTTACAGCATAGAACAGATGGTACTTGGGGATTACCGGGGGGGCTTATGGAATTAGGGGAGTCTCTAAAAGATACAGCCAAAAGAGAGGTTTACGAGGAAACAGGGCTTACAATAGGTGAATTAGAGTTAGTTGATGTTTTTTCTGGTCCAGAATATTTTTACAAAATATCTAATGGGGACGAGTTTTATTCAGTAACTGCATTATATATGACTAATGAAGTATCTGGAGAATTAGTAATTGAAGATTCCGAATCCAAAGAGCTTAGATACTTTTATTTAGAAAATTTACCCAAACCAATGGATAAAGAGTATATAGATTGTATAGAAGCTTATATTAGGAAAATTTCTTAAGTCATGAAGTCATTACGCTAACGGGTACGATAGCTCCATAACAAAGATCAAGCAGGCTGCCGATGATAAACTCAGGTGGCCTGCTGTGCTAACGGGCAGTTTAATGCAATTACTGAGCGTTTGACATTATTTCACGAAGCATCAAACAAATAATAATAAATCAGCACGTGGAAGAGGTTTTGGTGCACATCAATCCTTGGTATGATGAAGATAGCAACTTAGTTGCTGAAAAAACTGAGTTAGGTGCTGGCTACTCATTTTGATCAATTCATGAAGGAGTAATCAGCGTTGTTCCCTGATGTCATATTTGTAACAACCTGCAAGTCTAGTCCACACTCGTAACTCCAAGAGTACCAATCACTTTATCACACTACAGCAACGCAGTACGAGGGGTCAAGGTTTTCGTGAGCATGACGTTCGCTGACGTTCATCTGAAATTCCCTAAAGGCGAAAAAAAATATTGATAGAGGTGAGTATATGGATAAGATCGTTGAGGCCCAACAACAGCATCTTGATATTTTTTTAGAAATGGGCTTAGATTTATGGACTGATTATGATTATGAGGAACTTAGGGTTACTTTACTGGATATTCTTCAATCGGACAAGTACAAGGTGCTATTTTATTGTACAGATGAAGAATTTATTGCATTTATTTATTTGTCTGTTAGAACGGACTATGTTGAAGGCTCAGATTCAAGCCCAACGGGATATATAGAAGGGATATATGTTAAGCCTGGACATAGAAGAAAAGGAATATCCAGAAAACTATTAACTGAAGGAGAACAATGGCTAAAGGGTAAAGGATGTAAACAAATTGGATCCGACATCTACATTGATAATAAAGTTAGTTATGATTTTCATACCAGTATAGGATTTAAGGAAGCAGGGCGACTTATAGCATTAATTAAGGACTTAGAGTAGATCTAGAGCAGGGAACTTCAGTAACATCGTATTCACGCATCGGGCCATTCTGCCCTCGGTCCGTCTGGGCTTACCGGAGGTTGGAATCAGTTAGTCAGTAGCCCTTGTTAAGCAAACGGGTACGATAGTGGAGAAATTGCTTCGTGGCAGTTTCTTTTTTGGTTTATTGAAGTAACGGATACGATTGTGGTATAACGGCGGTTGCTTCGGCAACCGTTCTTTTATTACGCTCCCATGAAAATAAAACCCCGTAGAATCATGAAATGACAATACTAAAGAACACGCAGCGCTTTGACATATTTGAAGCAGCGCCAAAAGTTACCTAGATGAGGAGAAGGATCAGGAAACTTCCGTATTTGTAAGGGGATACTGTGTAACCTAAGGTTTCCTCGCCCTGCGGTTAGGTTTATCATCCTGCAACTCCCGATAAATTTAGGTATTGACAATATGAGGTAAAACATTGTATTTTTAAATTGACAAATATGTCAATAAAAAAGGTGATCATATGTGGCAGCTGCATATAAGAATCTCAGGTTCAGAATCACACGTTCATCGTTGACCATTTTCGGAATCCTTGCGGCAATTCAGCTTTATGTCGCGATGTCTAATATTATGGATTACTTTGACAATGAGACCATAAACAAATCTCGGGGATGGCCGGAAGAATTGTGGTGGAGGATCGAGCCGAAAGCATCGGGTATCCGCAATTGACTTTCAATATTTCTGAGTCGGAATCCATTCAGGTCCTACAGTTACCTGGGACTGATCCTACCCGCAGCAGTTCGGTATTGTTCGAGACAGTGGTTCCGCCTCCCCTCATAATTCTGAATGGACCGACAATATGAATAAGGTCGTTCGAATGCGTGACGGCAAGCTTGTATGAATGAATAACGGAGTGGATGACCGTATGTCACCTAGAAATGAAGAACAAAATAAACAAATCCGGGAAGAACGCACAGAGCAGTTACTCAAGAATGCTCTTAAAGTATTTGCTCGAAAGGGGTTATCGGCTGCGAAGATTAATGATATTGCGAATGAAGCCGGTTCGAGTTATGGATTGGTTTATCATTATCTAGGCTCGAAGGAAGAGATTTTTAAGACATTAGTAAAACTGGCATTGGACGGATCCGTCATGGTTGTCGAAACTGCTGCGAACCAAGAACTATCTCCTTTCGAACAATTAAAGTGGTTGACCGACACCATACTCCATGCACTTGCAAATGAAGGAGCATTTTACTACCTGATTATGATTCAGGCCTTCACTTCCGACGCTGTGCCGGAAGAAGTAAAGTCAATGGTGAAATGCACGTCACCAACAGCAGTGGAAAAATTAATTCCAATCATTATAGCTGGGCAACAAGCCGGTCAAATTGTAAAGGACGACCCCATTAAGCTTGCCATAGTTTACTTCGCCTTGATTCAAGGGGTTGCCATGCAACAAGTCCAAAGTAATGCCGCGCAGCCGATTCTTCATTCAGATCTTGTATTACGAATGTTTAAAGCGTGAATGCGGGAGGTTTTGTTATTGTATAACAAAAAATTAATACAAAAATTTGATAAACAAGCGAGAATATATGAGGTTAGAAGAAAAAAATTGACGGAAAGAGTTTGGCGGGAAAAACTGATCAGCTGCGCAAAAGGCCGAGTGCTTGAAGTGGCGGTTGGCGCGGGGGCCAATTTTCATTATTATCCCAAGGGCATTAAACTAACCGCAGTAGATTTCAGTCCGGAAATGCTGAACAAAGCTAGACTGGCTGCAGCAGACTATGGCATTCAAGCGGAGTTCGTTCTCTCCGAAGTCGAGTCGCTCGCATTTCCGGATAATTCTTTCGATACGATTGTGTCTACACTGTCGTTTTGCGGTTATGAAGAGCCAGGCGTCATTCTTGAGGCATTCAATAAATGGTGCAAATGTGATGGTCAAATCTTGCTAATGGAACATGGAATCAGCTCTAATCGTCTGATCGCCGGCATGCAGACTGTGGCGGATCCGTTGTTCAAAAAGGTTGTTGGGTGTCATTTAAATCGCGATATTGTTCAGATCCTTCAGAAATCTAAGTTACGGATTATCAAAATCGAGCACTATATGTTGGGTACGGTCCACTTGGTCTGTGCAATGCCCAATAAATAGGTCACTTAATCCCTCAAGCTTTTTTCCCTCACGAAACAGAGGAGGAAATAACGTACACTCGCGCGAGCCGTAACTAAACTTGTGCATGGTGTCGAAGCAGTGGAGAGCGCGGAAAAAATCTCAAAGGCACTTTTCTCCGGTGACGTTCGTCAATTGACTGAGGAAGAGCTAGTCGAGGCATTTGTTGATGTACCTTCTACGGAGTTGGAGGGGAGCCAGATCGGCTTGATCGATCTTTATGAATTATAGTTATTTTTGGGGGTTGATTAAAATTATGTCAGATGATTTAAGTAAAGAAATATTGAAAGAGCTTAAGGAGATAAACGAAAAACTTGATAATTTAAATGAGCCAAAAGGGTGGTCAGTGCCAATGAAGATTACAGCGTTATTTATTGGCACGGTAATAGGGCCAATTATTGCGGTATTACTTTTTATTTTGTTCCGCTAACGTTAGTTCAGAAGTAATCAATCTGAAGATGGCAACCATCTATTTTTTTTTAGTCGATAGTATCATGTTCAACCCAAACAGAACGCTTATTTCTTATCAGGAACCTTCCAACGGAGAATCCCAATCCTTCAATGTTTTTTTGATTTTAGCCTCAATATTTGTTTCAAGAGATCCGACATGCCAATATATTACCATCGCATTTTTTCTCTGCCATACAACAGGACGTGCTTTCAGCATACTTTTGCATTTGTTTGTTTAGATCATCAATGGATTTTACTCGGTCTTCTTGAGAATTAAATATATAAAGGTACAAATATTCATGTGGTGCTTGGCAATCAAGGGTTCCATCACACGTCACAAAGTTATAGATTTCAGGATTCTTTCGTTCTGCATCAGGAATCCCATTCCACATTTCCGTGTGCATAAACCCTAAACAAACTGCGTTGACCCGCAACGGACCGAGTTCGACGGCTAGTGCTCGGGTCAGCGCCTCGATCGCGCCGCATAGACTGGCCCCGATTGTCGAACCTTTCTTCGGCCGCATTCCAGTTGTGCCTGAAACCAAAGTAATAGAGCCACCCGCTTTGATGTGACCACTGCCGTATTTTGCAGCCATCAGCTCGCCCCAGTACCTCAGGTTAAAGAATTGACTCGCCGCGTCGATATCCATCGTGGAGAGAGCCTCTGGTTGTAGAGGTTCGCCTGCGGTAAATACTAGATGGTCAAATTCACCAATTTGATTGAACAATTGACGAACCTGCGCCTCGTTCGATAGATCGACCGCGTAGCCTTTCGCGTCATGACGTAATCGAGAAATAGCACGATCCACCTTCTCCTGCGACGCGCCTTCAGTGCTGCTCGTTCCGCCACTGCGTAGCCAATGCCTGAGGTTCCCCCAAGGCAGACGACTCGTTTCCCCTTCAATCCACGTTCGTAATTTTGCAATGACATGTTTCATAATAAAAAAGATGACTCCTGTTCAGTACAGGAATCATCTTCTGTCGATAGCCTAACTTTTTTTTTCAAAGTGTCCTTAACAAGGGGGCCAGTTCACAGCTAGAATGGTGCGACGGCTTTTTACTTTAGTTTGCCTTGCGCTGCGTTCGAGACAGCCTCCCACGCCTCCCAGGTGGCTAGGCGGTCAGCATAAGCGTCACGCGCCATAGGCAGGACCCCGGCGCCGACCGCAAATCGCAGCGGCGGATCCTCTGCGTCCACGATCTTGAGGATGGCTTCTGCTGTCGCCTGCGGATCGCCGCGTTCTTCGCTCGATAGACGCCCGAAAACCCGCTTCCGAAGATCGTCATAGGCGTCAATTCCCGGTGCGCTCTTCAGCGACGAGGGACTTCCAAAATCGGTCGCATAGGCGCCGGGCTCGAGCAGCGTCACCTTGATGCCAAGGCCTTTGACCTCTTGCGCCAGGCTTTCGTGGAGCGCTTCGACTGCCCATTTGGAGGTGCAATAGAAGCCGATGAGCGGCCTCGCCACAATCCCAAGGGCGCTTGAGACGCCGAGTATATGCCCGCTGCCCTGTTGCCGCAGCAGAGGCAGGGCAGCTTGGATGACCCGAAGCGTACCAAAGTAGTTCGTATCAAACAGAGCGCGGACGTCGGCCTCGCTAGCCTCCTCAACCGTGCCGACCAGGGTGTAACCGGCATTGTTGAGGACAACGTCCAGCTTGCCGAAATGCGCGTGAGCCTGCCGAACGACATGCCGAGCCTGATCGGCATCAGTTACGTCGAGCGCCATGGGGAGAACGGCTTCTCCGAAACGTTCCTTCAGATCGGCAACGTCTGCCAATGTGCGGGCGGTAGCCGCGACCTTATCGCCGCGCGTGAGTGCGGCTTCGGCCCAAACGCGCCCCAAACCGCGAGAGGCTCCCGTAATGAACCAGACCTTTTTATCCATGATATACTCCTTTCAATTTCCCGTTGTGTGTGGGATACTTATATTAAATCACACAAATACGGTACTGTAAAGTTTCGGAACTTAAAAGTATAGTAATTAAAAGGGGGCTGAATTCATGAGTGAAATCAAAAGGGTAAAGTCCGTCAGATCCAAATTATCTGACGACGTAGCGGAAAAGCCCGCGCGAACGCTAGGCCGCAAGCGAGATCACACGCGGGATGCTAAAATCCTCGAGGCGGCAATCGACATCCTCGCCGAAGCGAGTTTCGATGGTATGACAATGGACATGGTCGCGGCTCGAGCGAAGGCTGGGAAGGCGACGGTGTACCGCCGCTGGTCTTCCAAGGCAGAGTTAGTCCGAGACGCCTTGACCTGGATGAACCGAAATCATCTTGAGCTCGACCGCTTGCCCGATACAGGAACCTTGCGCGGTGATCTCCTCGCGCTTTTGAAGCCGCAATCGATCGAGGAAGAAGAGCGCAAATTTCGAGTCCTCGCGGGCCTAGGCTCCTTTTTGCAGCATCCGGAATTTGCCGAAGCGGGAAAAGCCGGGATTTTCGAGCCGTGGGTTGCCGTGAACCGCGAGCTCATGCACCGAGCCGTCGGCCGCGGTGAATTTCCCGCTCACGCGGACATTGAAATAGCTTGCCAGGTCATTACTTCAATGGCTTCTTTTCGCGGACTTATCCAGCGCAAGCC